>NZ_JACGWV010000001.1:646882-970323 GCF_014137995.1 Promicromonospora sukumoe | reverse complement strand
GCGCGTCGGCGACGACCTGTCGCGCCGCGGCTACCGCTTCCGCATCGACGACGACGGCGACGTGACCGGCACCTGGGACGGCAACCGGTTCTGGTTCCTGCTGCTCGGCGAGCACGACGAGATCCTGCAGGTGCGCGGCCGCTGGGCGGGCGCACTGCCGGCCGCCGCCCGGCTGGCGGTGCTCCAGGCGGCGAACGACTGGAACCGCGAGCGCATCTGGCCCAAGGTCTACACGCGCGAGGAGGGTGCGGGGCTGGCCCTGTACGCCGAGGTGTCGGTGGACTTCGAGCACGGCGCCACCGAGGAGCAGCTCGCCCAGACGGTGTCGTGCGGGCTGGTCACGGCCAGCCAGTTCTTCTCGACGGTCGCGTCGCTGGCCCCGCCGTCGGACGCCGACGCGGACGGCGAGACCGCGCCGGACGCCCCGGACGACCCGTCGAAGTAGGCGCGCTCCCCCGCACGGCCCCCGACGGGTAGTTCTACCCGTGGAGTTTTTTAGCCCTGTTGTCGCAGGTCAGTTACGGTCCTGAGCAGACGATGACCGGACGAGGGCAGGGGAACCGATGGGTGAGATGTGGGGCGCTGACGTCGGACAGCTGCGCGCCCTGGCACGAGAGTTCGAGGGGGCCGCGCAGTCGCTCGACACGACGGTCAGCGAGGTCACGTCCATGCTCTCGAGCGTGGACTGGCTGGGACCGGGCGGCGACCAGTTCCGCGGGGAGTGGGACGGGCACCACGCGCCGGCCATCCGCGGCGTGTCCGGCAGCCTGGCCGAGGTGCGGGGCATCCTGGAGCGCAACGCCGACGCACAGGAGGAGACCAGCGGCGACTACACGAGCGCGGGCGCTGCCGGTTCCGGCCTCGGCGGAGTCGGTGGGCTCGGCGGCCCAGGCGGCCCCGGCGGCTTCGGGACGATGGCCGGCGAGGGCACCCCCGCCGGGAACCCCGAGGACCAGGGCTTCCCGGAGTGGTTCGACGACGCCCTCGGCGGCTGGTCGAACGGGCTCACCGCGGGTGGCCTGGGGCAGGACCTGTTCAACTGGATCGTCAAGACGGGGACCGCGGTCGACTCGCTCGCCGACCTGGGCGCCGGAGGACACCTGCTCGACGCCTTCGGCAAGGTCTTCGCCGTCGCGGGGGTCGTCACGGGCGGTCTCCAGGCGTTCGACGAGTGGTCGGAGGGCGACTTCTACGGGGGCGCGGACGGCGCGATCACGGCGGGCCTGAGCGTCGCGGTGCTCGCGACGGCGGCCACCCCCGCGGGTCCATTCGTCGCCGGTGGCGCGGCCATCTGGGGCGGGCTCTCGCTGATCAACGGCCTGGTCTCCGACCGCCCGCTGAGCGAGAACCTCGTGAACTACAGCCCCGTGGGAATGGCCTGGAACGCCTTCTCCGACAAGCAGTTCTCGGAGGCGGTGACCGACGCGGGGAGCTGGGCCTGGGACCGCGGAACCGACGCGGTGGGCGGGATAGCCGACGCCGCGGGGGACGCGTTCGATGCCGGCGGCAATATGCTCAAGGGCGCCGGGAAGGCCATCGGCGGCCTCTTCAGCTGAGCCCAACCACTGACAGCCTGAACCAGGCCCTCAGCGGCCACTGGGAGGACAGAAAGACATGACTGACAACTTCACGCCCGACCGGGACGTGTCCGCCGACCCCGACGTCGCGCTGCTCGAGCTCACCGCCTTCGAGCTGATCACGCTGCTCAGCCAGGGCACGACCGAGGCGGGCCGGCGCACCACGGAGATGCTGCGGCTGCCGGAGGTCCCGCAGGACTCCCCGCTGCTCGGCGCGGGCCTGAGCTCGCTCGTGGTGCGGCGGCTGGCCAGGACGGAGGACGGCGCCCTGGTGCCGCTCGGCAAGCTGGCCGCGCTGTCGAACGTCCTGTTCACCGCGGACACCTGGGTCGAGGCCACCGGGATCACCGACCGGGAGAACAACGCGGCGCTGCTGATCGGTTCTCTCCACGGGTCGGTCGTCGTCGAGCCGCGGCCCAACGGGATCTGGCAGGTGCTGCCCCTGGAGTCCTCGGAGCCTGTGCGGGTCGCCGCATCGCGGTACGTCCAGGCGGCGTTCCGCACGCTGGAGGGGCGGCCGTTCGGCGGGAGCGTCAAGGTCACGGACGCCAAGGGTGCCCGGACGGCGGCGGTGCGTGTCGCCGCCGACGACACCTGGCAGCTCGTGCACGGGCCGGTGGACCAGAAGCTCGAGCCCGCCCCGGTGCGGCCCGACCCGACGTTCCGCATCCTCGCGGAGGCGGTCGCGTGAACGAGCGGCGCCCGGTGAGCCCCTGGTCGGACGGCGGGGACCCGGCCCGTGCGCGTGGCCTCGCCCTGATGTGGACCGCGCTGTCCGCCGTCGGCTGGGTGATGGCCGGGTTCTCGACGCTGAGCTGGTGGACCGCACAGGTGTCCGGCCGGGCCGGGGAGAACCAGTGGCGTGGGTACGCCGAGGGAGACGTGTTCCCCTGGTACCTGGTGGTCCCGTTCGCTCTGCTCGGGCTGTGCCTGGCCGTCGTCGCCGCACGCCGGTGGGCGCGCGCCCGTGAGCTGGCGCGCGACACGCCTCGCGACTGAGCAGGACCGGAGCCCGGGCCGTGCGGCCCGGGCTCCGTCGTCAGCGCCGCAGCGTGGGCAGGCCCAGCGAGACCGGGCCCGACGGCGCCGGCGTGCCGTGCGAGTGCTCGTCCTCTCCCCCGCCGAGCCGCGCCTTCTCGCGCGCGGCCCAGGCGTCGCCCGACCGGGTGCGGCGCACCACGAGGCCCGCGGCGTCGGCGGGCTCGGCGATCAGGTGGTGCGGGGCGGCCTTGACGACGGTCACGGTCACGGTGTCGCCGGGGCGCGGCAGGCCCGCGGGCACGACGTCGGCCAGGCGCGGGTCGCCCAGGTCGGCAGGCGCCTGCGTGAGGTCGACGCCGGGGTGCGGCGCGGCGCCGTCGGGCACGCCGTCGTCGGGCGAGGCGGTGAGGCCGAAGTGGACCAGGCGGTTGTCCGCCGCGCGGCCCGACAGGCGGTGCGTGGCGCCGTCCTTGCGGCCGGAGCCCTCGGCGACGAGCACCTCGAGCGTGCGCCCGACCTGCTTGTTCGCCTCCTCGGTACCGATGCGCTCCTGGAGGGCGAGCAGGCGCTCGAACCGCTCCTGCACGACGGCCTTGGGGAGCTGGTCCTCCATCGTCGCTGCGGGCGTGCCCGGGCGCGGGGAGTACTGGAAGATGAACGCCGAGCTGAACCGGGACGCCTCGACCACGCGCATCGTCTCGGCGAAGTCCTCCTCGGTCTCCCCCGGGAAGCCGACGATGATGTCGGTGGTGATCGACGCGTCGGGCATCGCCGCGCGGACCCGGTCGAGGATGCCGAGGAACTTCTCGGACCGGTAGGAGCGGCGCATCGCCCGCAGGATGCGGTCCGAGCCGGACTGGAGCGGCATGTGCAGCTGCGGCATGACGTTCGGGGTCTCGGCCATGGCGGCGATGACGTCGTCGGTGAACGCGGCCGGGTGCGGGGACGTGAACCGCACCCGTTCCAGCCCTTCGATCCGGCCGCACGCGCGCAGCAGCTTGGCGAACGCGCCGCGGTCGCCGAACTCGACGCCGTAGCTGTTCACGTTCTGGCCCAGCAGCGTCACCTCGATGGCGCCGGCGGCCACGAGCGCCTCGACCTCGGCCAGGATCTCGCCCGGGCGACGGTCGCGCTCCTTGCCGCGCAGGTGCGGCACGATGCAGAAGGTGCAGGTGTTGTTGCAGCCCACGGAGATGCTGACCCAGCCGGCGTAGACCGACTCGCGCTTGGTCGGCAGCGTGGACGGGAAGACCTGCAGCGACTCCGCGATCTCGACCTGCGCCGCCTCGTTGTGCCGGGCGCGCTCCAGCAGCACCGGCAGGGCGTCGAGGTTGTGCGTGCCGAACACGACGTCGACCCAGGGGGCCTTGGCGACGATGTCGCCGCGGTCCTTCTGGGCCAGGCAGCCGCCGACGGCGATCTGCATGCCGGGGCGCGTCGCCTTGATGCCCGCGAGCTGGCCGAGGTTCCCGTACAGCTTGTTGGCCGCGTTCTCGCGCACGGCGCACGTGTTGATCACGACGACGTCGGCGGCGTTGGCGGCCTCGTCCTGGCTGGACGCACGCGTGTAGCCGGCCTGCTCCAGCATGCCGGCCATGTGCTCGGAGTCGTGCACGTTCATCTGGCACCCGAGGGTGCGGACCATGTAGGTGCGGGGGTGCTCGGAGGCGTCGTCCCCGACGGCGGTGTCGGTCGTGGCGGCGTCGAGCAGGACTGTGGGAAGGGGGGCGGTCGTGGACATCGCCTCGATTTTACGACCCCTTTCGAACCCCGCCGAACGGTTGATCCAGGCACATTGCGGGCATCTGTTACCGAAACGTTGTGCTGTGATGACCAGTCGACTTGGTCTCTGAAACATCGGATCGTTAGGTTCAAGGGATGGACCAGAGCACCTCGACCACCGGCCAACCGGCGGCCGACAGCACCGCGGACGCTCCGACGTCGGACCGCGCCCTCGGGGCGCCCCTCGTCGAGCTGTCGCGAGTGAACAAGCACTTCGGCGCGCTGCACGTCTTGCAGGACATCGACCTCACCGTCCGCAAGGGCGAGGTGCTGGTCGTGATCGGCCCGTCCGGCTCCGGCAAGTCCACGCTGTGCCGCGCGATCAACCGGCTGGAGACCATCGACGACGGCACCATCACCGTCGATGGAAAGACCCTGCCCGAGGAGGGCAAGGCCCTGGCGCAGCTTCGCGCCGAGGTCGGGATGGTCTTCCAGTCGTTCAACCTCTTCGCGCACAAGACCGTGCTCGACAACGTCACGCTCGGGCCGCGCAAGGTCCGCGGGCTGAGCAAGAAGGACGCGGAGGAGCAGGCACGCAAGCTGCTCGACCGTGTCGGCGTCGGCAACCAGGCGGGCAAGATGCCCGCCCAGCTGTCCGGCGGCCAGCAGCAGCGGGTCGCCATCGCGCGCGCCCTGGCGATGCAGCCCAAGGTGATGCTGTTCGACGAGCCGACGTCGGCCCTCGACCCCGAGATGGTCAACGAGGTGCTCGACGCCATGGTCGCGCTCGCCCAGGAGGGCATGACGATGATCGTCGTGACCCACGAGATGGGCTTCGCCCGGAAGGCCGCCGACCGCGTGGTCTTCATGGCGGACGGCCAGATCGTCGAGGAGGCTGCCCCCGAGGAGTTCTTCACGGCTCCCAAGAGCGAGCGGGCGCGCGACTTCCTGTCCAAGATCCTGACCCACTGAGCTTCACCGACTGACCCCACCACCTCGGGACCCCGACCGGGTCCCGCACTACCGAAGGGCAAACATGCGCAAGCACACCATGGGCCTCCTGGCGATGGCGGCTGCCTCGACACTCGCGCTTTCCGCGTGTGGCGGCGGCGAGGTCGGCGCGCCGACCGGTGAGGACACCGCTGCCGGCGGCGGCGACACCATCCGCATCGGCATCAAGTACGACCAGCCCGGCCTGGGCCTGCAGGACGGTGACTCGTTCACCGGCTTCGACACCGACGTCGCCCGCTACGTGGCCGGCAAGCTGGGCTACTCGGAGGACCAGATCCAGTTCGTCGAGACCATCTCGGCCAACCGCGAGACGGCGCTGCAGAACGGCGACGTCGACATGATCTTCGCGACCTACTCGATCACGGACGAGCGCAAGGAGCTCATCTCCTTCGCAGGCCCGTACTTCGTGGCCGGCCAGGACCTCCTGGTCGCCTCGGACAACACCGACATCACCGGCCCGGAGGACCTGGAGGGCAAGAACCTCTGCTCGGTCACCGGTTCGACCTCCGCGGAGAACATCAAGACGGAGTACGCCGAGGGCGTGCAGCTCGTCGAGCGCGGCGGCTACGCCGAGTGCGCCACCGCTCTCGGCTCCGGTGCTGTCGACGCCGTGACCACGGACGACATCATCCTCGCCGGCCTGGCCGCGACCGAGGAGAACGCCGGCAAGTTCAAGGTCGTCGGCGCGCCCTTCTCCGAGGAGCGCTACGGCGTCGGCCTCCCGAAGGACTCGGACCAGTGCGAGGACGTCAACGCCGCGATCACCGAGATGATCGAGGACGGCACGTGGGAGCAGCTCGTCGCCGAGAACACCGAGGGCGCCGACTACACCCCGAACGCGGACCTGAACCCGCCGACGCCGGACGCCTGCGCGTGACCCTGCAGTACCTCGCCTGACCACAGTGCCTGACGCCGGACCGACTGCCTCCCCCGGGGCGCGGTCGGCCCGGCGTCAGCCACGTCCGGCGTCGCCGACCGGTGTCGTACGACGCCCCTGACCTATCCCTGAAAGGTGACCGTGGACGACTTCTTCTCCGGGTTCGCCGAGCTCTTCACTCAGTACGACGTCCTGGGCGCGTTCTGGGTCAACATCCAGCTCACGTTCTGGGCGGCGCTGCTGTCCCTGTTCCTCGGTACCGTGCTCGCGCTGATGCGGATCTCACCGATCGCCTCGCTGCAGTGGGCAGGCACCGCCTACGTGACGATCTTCCGGAACACGCCGCTGACGATCATCCTCACGTTCACCTACCTCGTGCTGTTCTCGCAGCTCGGGCTCTCCCTCTCGGAGAACCTCAACACCACGTTCTACTGGTACGCGGTGCTCGGGCTGGCCGTCTACCACGCGGCGTTCGTCTGCGAGGCGATCCGGTCCGGCGTCAACACCGTGCCGGTAGGACAGGCCGAGGCGGCGCGCGCGATCGGGCTCTCGTTCCTGCCGGCGGCACGCATGGTGATCCTCCCGCAGGCCTTCCGCGGCGCCATCGCCCCGCTGGGCAACACGCTCATCGCGCTGCTGAAGAACTCGACCGTCGCCGTGGCGGCCTCGGTCGCGACCGAGACGTCGTCACTGATGAGGACCATGATCGAATTCCGGCCCGACCTCATGGTCGCGATCTTCCTGCTGTTCGCCGTCGGCTTCGTGATCCTGGTGATCCCGATCGGCCTGGGCACCACCTGGCTGTCGCAGCGACTGGCGGTGAAGCGATGAGCTCCTCCGTCCTGTTCGACGCCCAGGGGCCCCGCGCCCGGACCGCCTCCGCCATCGGCAACGTGATCGCGGCCGTCGCGGTGCTCGCCGGTCTCGCCTGGATCACGTCGGTCCTGTACGAGAAGGGCCAGTTCGCGCCCACGCTCTGGCAGAACGCGGTCTCCGCCGAGGCATGGCAGTTCTACTACCTGCCGGGCCTGCAGAACACGCTGCGCTCGGCGCTGTTCGCCACGGTGGGCGCCATCGCGTTCGGTGTCATCTTCGGTATCGGCCGGCTCTCGCACAACCGCGCGGTGCGCTCGGTCTCCGGCGTCGTCGTGGAGTTCTTCCGCGCCGTCCCGGTGCTGCTGATGATGATCTTCTTCTACATGTTCTTCTCGGCGCAGGCGCAGTGGATCAGCGACCGGCCGTTCGCCGCGGTGGTCGTCGCGCTGATCCTGTACAACGGCTCCGTCATCGCGGAGCTCGTCCGGGCAGGCGTGGGCAACCTCCCGAAGGGCCAGGGCGAGGCAGGCCTGGCGATCGGCCTGACCCGGTCGCAGACCCTCCGGTCGATCCAGCTCCCGCAGGCGCTCGTCGCCATGCTGCCGGCGATCGTGTCGCAGCTGGTGGTCGTGCTCAAGGACTCCGCCCTGGGGCAGATCATCCTGTACCCCGAGCTGCTCCGGTCCGCGCAGATCCTGTCCTCCAAGGAACAGAACCCGCTGCAGGCGCTGGTGGTGGTGGCCATCGTGTTCATCATCATCAACTGGCTGCTCACCTTCGCCGCGCACCGCCTGGCGAAGCTGCTGTCCAGCCGCACGGCGGGTGCGACCGTCGAGGGCACCGGCATCGGCAACCCGACCGCGGCCGGCGGGTTCGTCGGCGGTGGCCCGGGTCCGACAGCCACCTAGCCACCACCCTCGTCGACGGACGCTCGACGAACGCCAGAGGGGCGCCCCCAGCACGTGCTGGGGGCGCCCCTTCGTGTGCGACCGGCGTCAGTCCTCGGCGTAGCCGAGGTCGTCCGTCTCCTCGCCCTCCGCGGCCAGTGCGTCCTTGACCAGCTCGAACGCCAGGCCGGGCGCGTAGCCCTTCCGCGCGAGCGAGCCGACGGCGCGGCGCACCCGCACCTGACGCTCCAGGCTGCGCGTGCGGGTGATGAGCTTGGTGGCGAGCCTCGCGCCCGCCGCCCGCTCGTCGTCGGGGTCGAGCTGCTCCAGGGCCTCAACCGCGGTGTCCTCGTCGATGCCCCGGCGGCGCAGCTCCGCCGCGATGCCGCGGCGGGCCAGGCCTCGCTCCGAGTGCCGGGTCCGGACGATCGTCTCCGCGTAGGTCGCGTCGTCCACCAGGCCCACCTCGCCGAACCGGTCGAGCACCTGGACGACGACGTCCTCCGGGTAGCCCTTGCGGGCCAGCGACTGCTCCAGCTCGCGGCGGGACTTCTGCGCCGCCGTCAGCATGCGGAGAATGACCTCGCGGGTCTTCTCGACGGCGTCGTCCCGGCTGATCTCGCCGGCCTCCAGGCGCTCCGCGACGGTGCGCCGGGGCGCCCGCTCGCGGCTGTCGCGGCCACCGCCGCGGCCGTTGCGACGCCCGCGTCCGCCCGTCCGGCGGCCCTCCTCGGACCCGTCCGCGAAAGCCGCCTCGGACCCCTCCGCAAAGGCCGGATGGCCCCGACGCTTCCCCACGCCGGGACCATCCGCTGGATCACCGTACTGCACGTCAGAACGGAGCCTTCTCGGCGGCCGCCTCCGCCTTGGCCGCGGTCTTCGCCGCCGCGGGCTTGGTGGCGGTCTTGGCACGCGTCGTGGTCGACTTCGTGGCCTTGGCCGTGGTGGTCGTCCGCGAGGACGAGCTGGCCGCGGCGACGGTGCCCGTGGGTGCCGCGCCGTCGGTACCGGCGGGGGCCGGAGCGCCCGCGGCCGGGTCCGCCGGGGCGTCGACCTTCGGTCCGACGCCCAGCTTCTCCTTGACGCGCTTCTCGATGTCGTTGGCGAGGTCGGGGTTGTCGCGCAGGAAGGACCGCGCGTTCTCCTTGCCCTGGCCGAGCTGGTCGCCCTCGTAGGTGAACCACGAGCCGGACTTGCGCACGAAGCCGTGCTCCACGCCCATGTCGATGAGCCCACCCTCGCGGGAGATGCCGTGGCCGTACAGGATGTCGAACTCCGCCTGCTTGAACGGCGGCGCCATCTTGTTCTTGACGACCTTCACGCGGGTGCGGTTACCGACGGCGTCCGTACCCTCCTTGAGGGTCTCGATGCGACGGATGTCGAGCCGGACCGACGCGTAGAACTTCAGCGCCTTTCCACCGGTGGTGGTCTCGGGCGAGCCGAAGAACACGCCGATCTTCTCGCGCAGCTGGTTGATGAAGATCGCGGTGGTGCCGGACGCGCTGAGCGCACCCGTGATCTTGCGCAGGGCCTGCGACATGAGGCGGGCCTGCAGACCCACGTGGCTGTCGCCCATCTCGCCCTCGATCTCGGCCTTCGGCGTCAGGGCCGCGACGGAGTCGATGACGATGATGTCGAGGGCGCCGGAACGGATCAGCATGTCCGTGATCTCCAGCGCCTGCTCGCCGGTGTCCGGCTGCGAGACCAGGAGGGCGTCGGTGTCGACACCGAGCTTCTTGGCGTACTCCGGGTCGAGCGCGTGCTCGGCGTCGATGAACGCGGCGATGCCGCCCAGCCGCTGGGCGTTGGCCACGGCGTGCAGCGCGATGGTCGTCTTACCCGAGGACTCGGGGCCGTAGACCTCGACGATGCGGCCGCGCGGGAGGCCACCGATGCCGAGGGCCACGTCGAGGGCGATGGAACCGGTGGGAACCACCTCGATGGGCGCGCGGGTCTCTTCGCCGAGGCGCATGACCGAGCCCTTGCCGAAGTTACGGTCGATCTGTGCGAGGGCGGCCTCGAGGGCCTTTTCGCGGTCTGCTGGTGCGGGCATGTGCAACACCTTCGGTCTCTGGGCGCTGTGTGCGCCGACATGGATGGCTCTGTACGTCGTTGCCGACCGTACGCGGAGCCACTGACACGGACGCCTGCTCCGGCCGCCGCCTGTGGACGACGTTCCGGAATCCGTGCCTGTGGTCAAAGTCTAGCCGAACGCGTGTTCGAGGCAAGGCAGGACACACCGGTGTGTCGCAGGACATCTCGGGGACCGCTCAGCGGCCCGAGCCGGCGGTCAGCGGCGCGGCGGCGGCGTCTGCCGGTACTTGTCGGAGCCCCACCGCTCGGCGTCGGGCACGTCCAGCGCGTCGCAGAGGGCGTGCCACACGTCGCGCGGCTCGTCGCCGTCCTCCAGGGCGTCCGCCGGGGTGCGCCCGTCCAGCGTGGGGAGCACCTGCTCACGCGCGAGCGCCCGCCCGTAGGCGGGACCGAAGACCTCGTCGATCAGCTGCCAGAAATCCCGTTCGCGCACCCGTCAACCCTACGACGCCCGGAGACCTCCCCCGGCCCCGTGTCAGTGGTCGGGGACACAATGGGGACCATGCCCACGCCCGACGACCCGCTCTCCCGGTTCGGACCAGCGACCCGCACCTGGTTCACGGGAGCGTTCGCGCAGCCCACCACCGCCCAGGCCGGCGCGTGGGATGCCGTGGCGCGCGACCAGCACGCGCTCGTCGTCGCGCCGACCGGGTCGGGCAAGACGCTCGCGGCGTTCCTCTGGTCGATCGACCGGATCATGTCGGCACCGCCGCCGGAGGACCGGGCGAGCCGGTGCCGCGTGCTGTACGTGTCGCCCCTGAAGGCGCTGGCCGCCGACGTGCAGCGCAACCTGCGCTCCCCGCTGACGGGCATCCGGCAGGCCGCCGCGCGGGACGGCATCGAGGTGCCCGACGTCACCGTCGGCATGCGCACCGGGGACACGCCCCCGAACGAGCGGCGCGCGTTCGCCACCCGCCCGCCGGACATCCTGGTCACGACGCCGGAGTCCCTGTTCCTCATCCTCACGTCGTCGGCCCGCGCCGGGCTCGCGGGCGTGGAGACCGTGGTGCTCGACGAGATCCACGCCGTCGCGGGCACCAAGCGCGGCGCCCACCTCGCCCTGAGCCTGGAGCGCCTGGACGCGCTGCTCGACAAGCCCGCGCAGCGCATCGGCCTGTCCGCCACGGTGCGGCCGGTCGAGGCCGTCGCCGGGTTCCTCGGCGGGGGCCGCACCGGCACGGGAGCACGTGAGGTCGTCGTCGTGCAGCCGCCGTCGCACAAGGAGTGGGCCATCGACGTCGTCGTGCCCGTGCCGGACCTCGCGGACCTCGGCAGCGCGCCGAGCCGGGGAGTGCCGGACCCCGGCGACTCCCGCGAGACGGGGCCGGGCAGCGGCGACGACGAGATCGACCTCTCGGGCGAGGCGACGCAGCCCCTGCGCAAGGCCTCGGTCTGGCCGCACGTCGAGGAGCGCGTGGTCGACCTCGTGGCCGACCACACCTCCACCATCGTCTTCACCAACAACCGGCGCGGCGCCGAGCGGCTGACCGCCCGCATGAACGAGGTCTGGGCCCAGCGGCAGGGGCTGGAGGTCGCCGACCCGGCCAGCACCTGGGCCTCGCTGGTGCCGGGCCAGTCCGGCACGAGCGCCGGGTTCCCCCGGCCCGTCCCCGGGGAGCGTGGCCTGCCCGAGGCGGTACCGGGCCGGCCCACGGCGCCGGGAGCGGACGGGGACCAGGAGGGACAGACCGAGACCGTGCTCGCGCGCGCCCACCACGGGTCGATGAGCCGCGCGGAGCGCACCCGCACCGAGACGGAGCTCAAGGAGGGCCGGCTGCCCGCCGTGGTCGCGACGTCGTCCCTGGAGCTCGGCATCGACATGGGCGCCGTCGACCTCGTGGTCCAGGTCGGCGCGCCGCCGTCGGTCGCGAGCGGGCTGCAGCGCATCGGCCGCGCGGGGCACCAGGTGGGCGCGGTGTCCAAGGGCGTGGTGTTCCCGATGTTCCGCGGCGACCTGGTGCCGGCGACCGTCATCGCGCAGCGGATGCGCGCGGGCGCCATCGAGCACATGCACGTCCCGGCCAACCCGCTCGACGTGCTCGCGCAGCAGGTCGTCGCGTCGCTCGCCGTGGACGACTGGGACGAGGCCGAGCTGCTCGCGCTGGTCCGCAGGGCCGCCCCGTTCGCGCACCTGGGCGACGCCACCTGGCGGGCCGTGCTCGACATGCTCGCGGGCCGCTACCCGAGCGAGGACTTCGCCGAGCTGCGCGCGCGCATCACCTGGGACCGCGCCACGGGCATGCTCCGCGGCCGCCCGGGCGCGCTGCGCCTGGCCGCGACGAGCGGCGGCACCATCCCCGACAAGGGCGCGTACGGCGTCTTCCTCGCCACGGAGGCGGCCGACGGCGGCACGCTCGCCGACAGCGTCGGCGGTTCGTCCGGCGGCGGCCGGGCCCGCGGCGGCAAGCGCGTGGGCGAGCTCGACGAGGAGATGGTCTACGAGTCCCGCGTGGGTGACACCTTCACGCTGGGGTCGAGCACCTGGCGCATCGAGGAGATCACGACCGACCGCGTGCTGGTCACCCCGGCACCCGGCCTGCCCGGCCGCCTGCCCTTCTGGAAGGGCGACGCCCCCGGCCGTCCGGCCGAGCTCGGGCGCGCCGTGGGCGCGTTCGTCCGCGAGGCCGACGCCGCTCTGGCCGCCGACGTCGACGCCGGCCGCAAGCACCTGCGCGAGGCCGGGCTCGACGACTGGGCGGCGGACAACCTCGCCGCCTACCTCACCGAGCAGCGGCTGGGCACGGGACGCGTGCCCGACGACCGGACCGTGGTGGTCGAGCGGTTCCGCGACGAGCTCGGCGACTGGCGCGTGGTGATCCACTCGCCGCTCGGCGCGCGCGTGCACGCACCGTGGGCGCTCGTGATCAGCGCCCGGCTGCGGGCGCGGTTCGGCCTGGACGTGGCCGCGATGCACTCGGACGACGGGATCGTGCTGCGGCTGCCCGACTCGGGCGGCGGCTGGGACGGCGACCCGTGGGGCGCGGGTGCAGACCTTGCCGGGTCCGGGGGCGACGGCGGCACGGGTTCCACGTACCTGGGCGACGGCGACGGGACCACCTTCCTGGGCGAGGGCGACGGTTTCGGCGCGGGCGCCGGCGACGGGCAGCCCCAGCACGTCCCGGGCCGCGTCACGCTGGAGGACCTGCTGCTGGACCCCGACGAGGTGCTGGGCGCCGTCCGCGACGAGCTGGGCTCCTCCGTCATGTTCGCCGCGCGGTTCCGCGAGGCCGCGGCCCGCGCCCTGCTGCTCCCCCGGCGCCGGCCGGACCGGCGCCAGCCGCTGTGGCAGCAGCGCCAGCGCTCGGCCCAGCTGCTGGAGGTGGCCAGCCAGTTCCCGGACTTCCCGATCGCGCTGGAGGCGGCCCGCGAGTGCCTCCAGGACGACTTCGACGTGGCGGCTCTGGCCGACCTCATGCGCGAGATCGGCTCCGGCGGGGTCCGGGTCGTCGAGGTCACCACCCCGACGCCGTCGCCGTTCGCGCAGTCGCTCCTGTTCGGCTACACCGCCCAGTTCCTGTACGACGGCGACGCGCCGCTGGCCGAGCGCCGTGCGGCGGCCCTCTCCCTCGACCCGGAGCTGCTCGCCGAGCTGCTCGGGGAGCAGGGTTCGGCCGACCTGGCGGACCTGCTCGACCCGGGTGCGGTGGAACGCACCGAGGCCGAGCTCGCCGGGCTCGCCCCCGACCGCCAGGCACGCGACGCCGAGGGGCTGTGGGACGTGCTGCGGCGCACGGGGCCGCACCCGCTGGACGCCCTGGAGGCCCGCACCCGTGAGGACGCGCGGCACGCCGTCGCCCACTGGCTCGAGGAGCTGGAGACCACGCGCCGCGTGATCCGGGTCCGGTTCGCCGGCCTGGAGCAGTGGGCGGTCGCGGAGGACGCCGGGCGGCTGCGCGACGCGCTCGGCGTGGCGCTCCCGGTGGGCATCCCCGAGACGTTCACGGAGCTGGTCCCCGACCCCCTCGGCGACCTGCTGCGCCGGCACGCCCGCACGCACGGACCGTTCGGCGCGCAGGCCCCGGCCCAGCGGTTCGGCCTCGGTGTCGCGGTCGTCGCCCAGGGCCTGGCCCGGCTGGAGGCCGACGGCGCGCTGGCCCGCGGGCGGCTGCGGCCCGGCGCGCTCGGCGGCACCGGCGACGAGTGGTGCGACCCCGGCGTGCTGCGCCTGCTGCGGCGACGGTCGCTCGCGGTGCTGCGGGCCGAGGTGGAGCCCGTGGAGCAGGAGGCCCTGGGCGCCTTCCTGCCCCGGTGGCAGAACGTCTCCACGGGGTTGCTGCGTGGGGCCGACGGGCTGGTCCAGGCGATCGAGCAGCTCGCCGGGGCGGCGGTCCCGGCGTCGGCCCTGGAGACCCTGGTGCTGCCCGCCCGGGTGACCGACTACTCCCCCGCCCTGCTCGACGAGCTGACCGTGGCGGGCGAGGTGCTGTGGGCCGGGCACTCCCGCCTGCCCGGGTCGGGCGGCGGGGACGGCCTGGTCTCGCTGCACCTGGCCGACGGCGCCGGGCTGACGCTGCCACCGCTGGAACCGATCGAGGAGGAGAGCCCGCTCGACTCCGACCTGCACCGCGCGGTGCTGGACCTGCTGACCGGGTCCGGCGGGTTCTTCCTGCCCCGCATCACCGAGCTCACCGCCGCCGAGCCGGACGCCGTGCTCGAGGCGCTCTGGGACCTCGTCTGGGCCGGTCAGGTGACCAACGACGGGCTGGGCGCGCTCCGGGAGCGGGTCAGCGGCGGCGGCGCCCACCGCGCGCCCCGCACCGCCGCCCGGGCGCGGCCGGTGCGCCGGTCCCGGTTCGCGGTGTCCCCCGGTCGTCCCGCCTCCGCGCTGCGGTCCGGCGCCTCGACCGTGGGCGGCAGCGGGCGCTGGGCGGCCCTGCCCCTGCGCGAGGCCGACCCCACGGTGCGCGCCCACGCCCTGACCCAGGTGCTGCTCGAACGGCACGGAGTGCTCACCCGGTCGGCCGCGGCCGCCGAGGGTGTCGGGGCCGGCTACCACGACGTGTACCGCGTGCTGTCCGGCCTGGAGGAGCGCGGCGCGGTGCGCCGCGGGTACTTCGTGGAGCACCTCGGCGGGTCGCAGTTCGCCCTCCCCGGCGCCGTCGACCGGCTGCGCGTGGACGCGACCGACCGCACGCGGGTCGTCGAGGCGGAGCTGGAGGACGCCGAGCGGACGACGGCGACCCCCACGGGCGCGGGCAGCGCGGGCGCCGGCGGCACGCGCGCTGGCACCACGGCCGGCGCCGTCGTGCTCGCCGCAATGGACCCCGCCAACCCCTACGGCGCGGCGCTCGCCTGGCCTTCCGGCCCGGCAGGCCCGGCAGGCCCCGCCGCCCTGACGGGCCCGGCGGTCCAGGCGATCCCAACGGGCCAGGAACCCGAGGCGGACTCCACCCCGTCCGCCGACGGCACACCGGACGACACGCCCACCCGGGCGACGGCGGCCCACCGGCCTGGCCGCAAGGCCGGCGCCGTCGTGGTGCTCACCCACGGCGACCTGACCCTGTTCGTCGAACGGGGCGGCCGCACGGTGCTCTCGTTCACCGAGCACCCCGCCCGGCTCGCGACGGCGGCGGCGGCGCTGGCCAGGACGGTGCGCGAGGGCAGGCTCGGTCGGCTGGTGGTCCAGCGCGTCGACGGCGTGCCCGCCCTGGAGGCCGCGCGGCACCATCCGGCGGCGCGGGCGCTGGTCGAGGCGGGCTTCGCGATCACTCCACGAGGTCTGCGGATCTCGGTCCGCTGAACGCCAGGGCCGGGGTCGCGTCGTCGAGCGGCCCGATCCCGTCGAGCGGCCCGGTCTCGCCCAGCAACGGTTCCGGGCTCTCACGGTCGAGGGTCACGGCCAGCAGGAACAGGTACGCGATCATGATCACGAACCCGACCCGCTCGATGAGGCCGAAGGCCGCGATGCCCGAGTCCGCGAAGAAGACCAGCGACAGGTGGATCACCAGGAACAGCCCGACCGCCACGCCGAGCGCGGCGGCCGCCGACCGCAGGGCGCGCGGGAAGACCGAACGCGGCCGGACGATGGTCCGCTCCAGGCTCAGGCCGACGAGCGGCAGCACGCAGAACGCCGTGGCGGCGCTGACCCGGTGGATGATCGCGGAGAGCGAGGCGTCCGTCCCCGGCGGGTCGGTGGGGAACGCGCCGACCAGCACCATCGAGACGGCGTAGACGATCATGGCGCCCGCGGGCACCAGGCCGGCGGCGAGCCCGGTGCGGTACATCCGTACCGTGAGGATCAGGCCGAGGACGGCCAGGATCACCCCGCCGGCGAGGATCATCTCGCCGCCGCCGGGCACGAAGGCGTACCAGCTGATGGGGTCGAGCACCGGGTCGACGACGGACGCGCCGAGCACGTGCGCGCCGATCATCGGCAGCAGGGCGGTCGCACCGAACCAGCTCACGGTCCGGGTGTTGCGGGGGTCAGGGGAGGCAATCGACTGGTCTGGGTGTCGCCCCAGGTCAGCGGTTACTACGGTCATGGCACAAGGGTGCTGGAGCGGGAGCCGGAAAGCCATCGGGTTTACCCCCGGTCACGCCCTGACCCGCACTGGGGGCCATCCCTGACCGGCCGTGGGCGGCCTGGGGCCTGGGTTCCGGCCCAGACCAGATCACATGGGTGATATGCCGGTTGTGCCGCCTTCCCGGGCCGGGCGCGCACTACGCTGAAGCCCCACGACGAGGGGAGCGCCCGTGCCCGAGGGGGATGTCCTGCGCCTCACCGCCGAGCGCCTCACCGCGGCGCTACGTGGTCTGCCGCTGGTCCGGGCCGAGCTGCGCTGGCCCAGCGCCGGCGCCGCGAACCTGACCGGGGCCACCGCGCTGGAGACCAGCGCGTACGGCAAGCACCTGCTCACCCGGCTCGACGACGGCCGCACCCTGCACACCCACCTGCGGATGGACGGCTACTGGCGGGTGCACCGCACGGGCTCGCGGGAGGCCACGGCCCGGCACCCGGCCGTCCGCGCGGTCCTCGCGACGGACGCCTGGACCGCCATCGGCTGGCACCTCGGGATGCTCGACCTGGTGCGCACGCACGACGAGGGGCGCGTGCTGAACGGCCTGGGCCCCGACGTGCTCGGCGACGACTTCCCCACCACCGGGCTGGCCGACGGCGTCGTCCGGCTCGCCCGCGAGGCCGACCGCCCCCTGTGCGCCGCGCTGCTGGACCAGCGCACCGTCGCGGGCCTCGGCACCATCTGGATGGCCGAGTCGCTGTTCGCGCGGCGGCTCTGGCCGTGGCAGGCGGCCGGCACCCTGCCCGACGGCGAGCGCGCCGTCCTGCTGCGGACGGCCCGCCGGCTCATGGAGCGCAGCGTCGCCGTCGGGCGCGCCCGCGGCCTGGGCGCCGTCGAGCTGCACGTGCACGGCCGCGCGGGCCGGCCGTGCCACAGGTGCGGCACCCCGATCAGCGTGGGCACGGCGAACGAGAAGCCCTACGAGCGCCCCGTCTACTGGTGCCCGACCTGTCAGGCCGGCCCCGCGCAGGGCCGCACGCAGGACCAGGCGCAGCGCTCCGTGTAGGTTCGCGCCCGCCCGGCCCGCTTCGAGAACGGCCGGGCGTGGCAGCACCCGGGCGCGGCGAGGCCCGCCCGGGAACGCACCAGGGCGGGGCACCGAGTGGTGCCCCGCCCTGGTCTGCCTCGCCGCGGCTCTCGCCCCGGCCGGCGTGTCAGCCGACCGGTGCCAGGTCCGAGGGGTCGACCTCGCGCCGCGCTGCGGTCCGGTCGCCTCCCCTGGCCAGCAGCCCGGCGACGAAGTCCGCCGGGATCGTGTCGGGAATCTGGAATCCTTCGGCCACCGCCACGCGGTCGCTCACCTCACGCAGCACCAAGGACAGCGGCACGTCGAGCGCCTCGCAGATGGAACCGAGAAGTTCGGACGACGCCTCCTTCTGACCACGCTCCACCTCACTGAGGTAACCCAGCGACACCCGCGCCGCCGACGACACCTCACGGAGGGTGCGCCCCTGACGCTGCCGCGTGTCTCGCAGCACGTCTCCGATTTCTCGCCGTAGTACGACCATCTCGCGCCCCCTTTCAGTGCCTGTCCCTGAACTCACGCCCTGCCCTGCCTGGACCGGACGCGCCTTGCGTGTGGTGCGGCCCCCGAGTCCGGAGGTCGTTCTACCGTACCCCGCACCCGCGGGGTTCTTGCGCCGGCCCCGAGTGGTCGGCCTGTTCGTGATCACACCGGGACCAACGCTGTTGGTATGAGCCTTGTTCCCGAAGTGTGCCCGCGTCAAGCCCTGTGCAAGATTAGGCCAAGAAGTTTCACTTGTCTGTAACTTCAGGCTGGGGATTCGGGTCAGACTCGCTTTTTTCACCCGGCGCCTCGCTGACGAGCACGGACGCGAGCTCGATCACGCCGCGCGCGGCGTCGCCGATGATCTGCGGCCGCTCGCCGGCGAGGTCCAGGCGGTGCACCTCGGAGACCACAGGAGTACTTACTGCGACGAAGACCACACCCGGCGCATTGCCGTCCTGCGGGTCCGGGCCCGCGACCCCGGTGGTGGCGAGGCCGACGTCGGCACCCGTCGCCCGGCGGACGCCGTCCGCCATCTGGGCCGCGACCGCCTCGTCCACGGCGCCCCGCTCGGCGAGCAGGTCGGCGTCCACGCCGAGCAGCGCGGCCTTCAGGTCGGTGGCGTAAGCGACGACGCCGCCCCGCAGCACCTTGGACGCGCCGGGCACCGACACGAGCGTCGCCGTGACGAGCCCGCCCGTGAGCGACTCGGCGACGCCGATGGTCCAGCCGCGCGCGGCGGCGGCGTCCAGCAGCTCGGCCGCGGTCACGAGCGCGACGCCTGCGCCCGGGCGTCGCGCCGGATCTTCCAGCCCTGGTACACGTACTCGACGCCGGTCACGACCGTCACGACGAACGCCGCCATCAGCACGACCCAGGCGATCACGGTGAGCCAGTCGAGGCCCTCGCGCGGCAGCAGGAACAGCGAGATCGCCACGGTCTGCAGCACGGTCTTGAGCTTGCCGCCACGCGACGCGGGCATCACCTCGTACTTGACCATGCCCAGGCGCATGAACGTGATGCCGAGCTCGCGCACCAGGATCACGACCGGGATCCACCACGGCAGCTCGCCGAGCGGGATCCAGAGCAGGATGAGGGCGGCACCCACGAGCAGCTTGTCCGCGATCGGGTCGAGCAGCTTGCCGAGGTCGGTGATGAGGCCCCTCGACCGGGCGAGATAGCCGTCGACCTTGTCGGACACCGCCGCGACCACGAAGATCGCCGTGGCCACGAGCCGCCACGTCGTGTCGTCCCCGCCTTCGACGAGAAGTGCCCAGGCGAAGAACGGGACCATGGCGATGCGAATCATCGTGACGATGTTCGCAATGTTCCAGGGCGACGGAGCGTCGTTGACCATTGCTCAAGCCTAGCCGCGGTTCACCCGCGTCCCGGACGGGCCGGCGCCACGGCACGTCGGCTGGCTCCCGCACGCGGCCTGCCATAACATCCGGGGGTGGCCACCGTCGGCGTCCTGCGGCACCTCACGTCCGCAGCAGTCACCTGCGCACTCGTCGTCACGGTCGTGGGCTGCACGCCCCTTCCGGGCGCACCCGCCTCCACCGGCTCGGGCGACCCCGGGACGACGTCGTCCCCGCCCGCGCCGTCGCCGTCCCCCGAGCCCGAGCCCCCGCCGAAGGACGTCGAGCTGACGCTGCTCGCCGCGGGCGACGTGCTGACCCACGCGCCGCTGAACGAGTCGGCGACCACGGCGGACGGCATCGACTACTCCCCGCTGCTGGCGGGCGTGGACACCTGGGTGGAGCGCGCCGACCTGGCCCTGTGCCACCTGGAGGTGCCCGTGGCGCCGCCGGGCACGCAGCCCGCGGGCTACCCCGTCTTCCGCGCGCCCAAGGAGATCGTCCGCGACCTGGGCGAGCAGGGCTGGGACGGCTGCTCGACGGCGTCCAACCACGCGGCCGACTCAGGGTACGACGGCGTCGTCGCGACCCTGAAGGCGCTCGACCGCGCCGGGATGGGCCACGTCGGGACGGCGCGCGACAAGCGCGAGTCCCTCGCCCCGCAGGTCTACGAGCTGCGCCGCGAGGGCCGGACGGTCACGGTCGCGCACCTGTCGGCGGCGTACGGGCTCAACGGGCTGGAGCCGCCCCGCGGCGCCTGGTCGGTGGAGCTCATCGACGCCGAGCGGATCGTGCAGCAGGCCCGGGCGGCGCGGAAGGCGGGCGCGGACGTGGTGCTGGTCAGCCTGCACGACGGCACCGAGTACGTGACCGCGCCCACCGACCACCAGAAGGAGACGGTCAAGGCGCTGGCCCGCTCCCGGCAGGTGGACCTCGTGATCGGGCACCACGCACACGTGCCGCAGCCCGTGTCGCACCTGCGCGGCGGGCCGGGCGGCGACGGGATGTGGGTGGCCTACGGCCTCGGCAACATGATCTCCAACCAGGGGTCGGAGTGCTGCGTGGCGGCGTCCGCCGTCGGCCTGCTGCTGGTCGCGGACATCGTGCAGCCGCCCGGCGCGCCCGCCCGGGTCACGGACGCGCGCTGGGCGGCCACCACCGTGGACATCCCCGCCGGGCACCGGCTGCGGGTCACGCGCGAGGCGCTGGCGCACCCGGAGCGCGGGCAGCTCGGCGTCGGCGAGCTGAAGGACCGGCTCCGCCTCGCCCAGGCCGCGGCGGGAGACACCGCGCGCGAGCAGCGGATGCCGCCCAAGCGGCCGGCGGGCGAGCCGCCCGTCGTCGTCCAGCGCTAGCCCGCCCCGCACGTGTCAGACGCTGCTGGACGTGTCAGACGCTCAGGTCCCCCGAGGGACCTGAGCGTCTGACACGTGCGGGGTGGTCTGACGGGTCAGCGCACCGGCTCGGCGTCGTCGTGGTAGTCGCGCGCCACGGGCGGCATGTGCCCGTCCGTGCCGTCGGCGTACTGGTCGCCGCCGGACGACGACGGCCCGGCGGACGCGCCGTCGTCGGACCCGCCGTCGGACTGGTCGAAGACCCCGGCCGGCTCCTCGCCCCGGATGAGGGCGAGCGCGGACGGCAGGTCGTCGGCGGCCACGAGCACGTCGCGCGCCTTGGAGCCCTCGGAGGGCCCCACGATCTCCCGCGACTCCAGGAGGTCCATGAGCCGCCCCGCCTTGGCGAAGCCCACGCGGAGCTTGCGCTGCAGCATCGACGTGGAGCCGAACTGGGTGGTGACCACGAGCTCGGTCGCCTGCAGCAGCAGGTCGAGGTCGTCGCCGATGTCCTCGTCGACCTGCTTCTTGGCCGCGGCGGGCGCGGCGACGTCCTCGCGGTAGATCGGCTTGAGCTGGCTCTTGACGTGCTCGACGACCTGGTGCACCTCGGACTCGGTGACCCACGCGCCCTGGACGCGCATCGGCTTGGCCGCGCCCATGGGCAGGAACAGGGCGTCGCCCTGGCCGATGAGCTTCTCGGCGCCGGGCTGGTCCAGGACCACGCGCGAGTCGGCGAGCGAGGAGGTCGCGAAGGCGAGCCGTGAGGGCACGTTCGCCTTGATGAGGCCGGTCACGACGTCGACGGACGGGCGCTGCGTGGCCAGCACGAGGTGGATGCCCGCGGCGCGCGCGAGCTGCGTGATGCGCTGGATCGAGGCCTCGACGTCGCGCGGGGCGACCATCATGAGGTCCGCGAGCTCGTCGACCACCACGAGCAGGTACGGGTACGGCGCGATCTTGCGCTCCGAGCCCGGGAGCGGCTTGACCTTGCCCGCGCGGACAGCGACGTTGAAGTCGTCGACGTGCTTGTAGCCGAAGGTCGCCAGGTCGTCGTACCGGGCGTCCATCTCGCGCACCACCCAGTCGAGGGCCTCGGCGGCCTTCTTGGGGCTGGTGATGATCGGCGTGATCAGGTGCGGGATGCCCTCGTAGATCGTCAGCTCGACGCGCTTGGGGTCCACGAGGATCAGACGCACCTGCTCGGGGGTGGACCGCATGAGGATCGAGGTGATCATCGAGTTGATGAAGCTCGACTTACCGGCGCCCGTGGCACCGGCCACGAGGATGTGCGGCATCTTCGCGAGGTTCGCAACGACGTAGCCGCCCTCGACGTCCTTGCCCACGCCCATCACCATCGGGTGCTCGGTGCGGCGCGCGGCGCCGGAACGCAGCACGTCACCCAGCACGACCGTCTCGCGGTCGGAGTTCGGGATCTCGATGCCGATCGCGGACTTGCCCGGGATGGGCGACAGGATGCGCACGTCCGCGCTCGCCACGGCGTACGCGATGTTGTTGGACAGCGAGGTGATGCGCTCGACCTTGGTCTTCGGCCCCACCTCGACCTCGTACCGCGTGACCGTCGGTCCGCGGCTGAAGCCGGTGACCTTCGCGTCCACGCCGAACTGCTCGAACACGCCGGTCAGCGACTCGACCACGCGGTCGTTCGCGGCCGAGCGCGCCTTGTGCGGCGGCCCCTGGACCAGCACGTCCTCGTCCGGGAGCAGGTAGACCGTGTCGCCCTCCAGCATGGGCTGCACGCCCCGCGGCATCGGTTCGCCCGCCTCAGGCGGCCGGGGCCCGTCCTTCTTCGCCGACGCCGACGACGTCGGCTCGCCGTCCGGACCGAGCACGCCCGGGCCGATGGCGGGGGCGCCGGTGACCTTGCCGGCGGACTGGCTGGTGGGGATGCGCTGGGTCATGAGCTTGCCGGCCTTCGCGGCCCGCTCCTCGACCTCGGCGGCCTTCTCGAACGCCTCGTCGCCGACGAACCCGGCCAGGCGCTCCTTCTCGGCCGCGATCTCCTGCTTGGTGCGGCGCTTGCGGCGCTTCGCCTCGGGCTTGCCGTCGTGCGCCGAGACGCCGTCGGCCAGGGAGAGCCCGTCGGGGTCCTCGGCGTGCTCCTCGCGGTGGTTGCCGGTGAGCCGGTCGTACATGCCGCGCAGGCGCGCGGGGATGCGGTGCACCGGGGTGGCCGTGACGATCAGGATGCCGAAGAACCCGGCGAGCACGTACAGCGGGATGGCGAACCACTGCGTCAGCCCGGTGACCACCGGCGTGGCGAAGAGGAACCCGATCACGCCGCCGGCGTCCTGCACGGGGACGAAGCCGTCCGCGGGCGAGGGCAGGCCCGCGCTGATGTGCACCAGGGAGCAGGTGGCGACGACCAGGAAGCCGAGCCCGATCGCCACGCGGCCGTTCTGCTGGGTGCGCTCCGGGTGGCGCATCACGCGGAAGGCGAGCCACATGAGCAGCACGGGCAGGGCCACGCCCGCGACGCCGAGCGTGCCCGCGACCACCGCGTGCACGCCGTCGCCGAAGGGGCCGTCGATCCCCCACCACTCCCGGGCCGCGACGATGACCGCCACGGCGAGCAGCGCGAAGCCGACGCCGTCGCGCCGGTGGTCCGGCAGGTCCGGTTCCGTCTGCTGTCCTGTGCTCTTGCTCGTGCTGTTCCTCGCCACGCCGCTCTTTCCCGCGTTCTGTGCGTCCTCGTCCGCTGCGTCCGGCGCCCGTCGCGGCCCCGCGGCGCGGGTGGCGCCGCCGACCGCGTGCGCCATGCCCATCCAGAGGCCGCGGACCGCCCGCACCGGCCACGGCGGGCGGGACGGTGCGGAGGCAGCCTTGGCTGCCGGGCGGGTAGCCCCCCGGCGCTGGGTCGATCGCTTCGACGCTGCGGCGCGGGGCCTGGCGCTCTTCGCGCCCTGCCCGGAACTCTTCCCGGAACCTCGCCGGGCCGACGTGCGGGTCGCCATGATGTCGCCACCGTAACCGGCGACGACGGCCCGGCCCAGGACCCCTCGCGGTGTGTCCCGGACCGGGCCGTCGACCGGTTTGCCCCGCTACGCGCCCGGCCGGCCGCGCGATCCGGGCGGGCCCGGGGCAGGATAAGCGCGGGCCGCTCAGCCCAGCAGCAGGCCGCCCGCGAGCGTCACGACGCCCGCGCCCAGGACCACCGCACCGGCCGGCAGCAGCACGACGGCGCGGTTGGGCGCGGTGCGCCCCGTCCCGATCGCGGAGAGGAAGAAGCCCGCCGGCATGAGGATCGCGGCGACCAGCACCCCGGTGGCGGCGAGCCAGCGCAGGAACCCGGTCAGGCCCGTCGCCTCGGTGAGCAGCAGGCAGAGCAGGCCGAGGATCACCAGCACGCCCGCGTGCGCGTGGCCGGCCCGGAAGAAGCTCTTCTGCAGGTCGGTCGTGGCGAGGCGCCCGCCGAAGACCTTGAGCAGGAAGAAGCCGCCGGACTCGATCCCGACGACGGTCAGCAGCACGATGCCCGCGGTGATGCGGGCGGGGTCCGAGAGCTCGAGCACGACGTCCTCCTGGGGGTTCCGTTGTTTTGTAACAGTGTTATCAAACAACGTTCGCAAACTCGCGTCAAGACTTCTAGACTCTCGGCATGGCCCGACCGCGACTGCACGACGACGCCCTGCGCACCCGGCTCCTGGAGGTCACCTCCCGGATCGTCTCGGCCGACGGCGAGACCGCCGTCACCGTGCGGAAGGTCGCCGCCGACGCCGGGACCAGCGCGTCGGCGGTCTACGCGCTGCTCGGCTCGCGCGAGGCGCTGGTCGAGGCCGTGAGCGAGGAGGGTTTCCGGCGGTTCGCCGAGCACCTGGCCGCCGTCGGGCAGGGCGAGGACCCGGGGGCGGACCTGCGCGACCTCGGCCGCGCCTACCGCAGGTTCGCCCTGGCCGACCCGCACTTCTACCGCGTCATGTTCTACCGCGGCGTGACCCCGGCCGACCGCGACCCGGCGGGCGCCGTCGACAGCCCGACCTTCACCGTGCTGCACGACGCCGTCGCCCGGGCCCTGCCGGGCGCGCCGGCCGGGCACGTGCTGAGCGCGGCCGTCGGGCTGTGGGGGCTGGTGCACGGGCTCGTGTCGCTGGAGCTGGCCGGGCTGCTGCCCGGGGACGAGGCCGCGCGGACGGCCGCGTTCGACGAGGCGGCCGGGACGGTCGGGTCGGCGCTGCTGCGGGGCTGACGACGTCGTCCGCCCGCGGCGGGCGTGGCCGCCGGCGAGGGCTCAGGCGCCGGCGACACGCCAGGCCTCGACGTCCGCCAGGTGTGCCACCACCCGGTCGCGGGGCAGGAACGAACCCTGGAAGGACGCCGCCGCGAGCGCCGCGCGCTGGTCGCGGGTCAGGCCGAGGGCGGCGGTGACGGCGTCGTCGACGTCGTCCACGTAGGCGCCGAAGTAGGGCGGGTCGTCGGAGTTGATGCTGACCAGCAGGCCCGCCTCGATCATGGCGGGCAGGGGGTGCTCGGTCAGGGACGGGACGGCGCGCAGCCGCACGTTGGAGACCGGGCAGACCGTGAACGGGACCTGCTCGGCGGCGACGCGGGTGAGCAGGTCGGGGTCCTGGACGACGGCGATGCCGTGGTCGATCCGCTCGGCGTGCAGCAGGTCGAGGGCGTCGCGGACGTTCGCGGCGGGGCCCTCCTCTCCCGCGTGCGCGGTGCGGCGCAGCCCGGCCTCGCGGGCGCGTGCGTAGAGGTCGGTGAACAGGCCGGGCGGGTAGCCGATCTCGGCGTTGTCCAGGCCGATGCCGACGATCGGCGCGCGCGTCGCGAGGAGCCGGTCGAGCACGTCGAGCGCGTCGACGACGGGCTTGTCGCGGTGGAACGAGGCGATGAGCAGGGTCGAGACGCCGTGGTCGGCGGCGCTGGTCGCCAGGACGGACGCGATGCCGCCGACGACGTCCTCCAGCGGGACGCCGCGCGCCAGGTGGGCCTGCGGGTCGAAGCTGATCTCGGCGTGCCGGACCCCCGCGCGGGCCGCGCGCGTCAGGTAGGCGCGGGTCAGGTCGGCGAAGTCGGCCGCGGTGCGCAGCACGGCCATGTTCGCGGTGTACAGCTCCAGGAAGGAGCCGAGGTCGGCGAAGTCGTAGGCGGCGCGCAGGCTCGCCGGGTCCGGATAGGGCAGGGCGACGCCGTTGCGGGCCGCCAGCTCGAAGGCCAGGCCGGGCTCCAGGGTGCCCTCGACGTGCACGTGCAGCTCTGCCCGCGGCGGGCGGGACGACGGTGCGCTCGTGGTCATGCAGGCAGGTTACGTGGCGGACATTCGTGAGGGGGTGTCAGTGGGCCCCACTAGCATCGCGCCCACCATGACGACGCACGAGACCCCGACGGAATCACCGCACACGTTCCAGGTCGACCTTCGCGGGTTGGTGGACCTGTTGTCCCAGCACCTGTACGCCAGCCCCCGCGTGTACGTCCGCGAGCTGCTGCAGAACGGCGTCGACGCGATCACCGCGCGACGCGCCCTGGACCCCGGCGCCCCCGGCACGGTCCGCATCCACGCCACCGGCACCGCGCTGCGGGTCACGGACTCCGGAATCGGGCTCACCGAGCCGGAGGTGCACCAGCTCCTGGCCACGATCGGGCGCAGCTCCAAGCGGGACGGCCTGCAGGAGGCCCGCAAGGAGTTCCTGGGCCAGTTCGGCATCGGCCTGCTGGCGTGCTTCGTCGTGGCCGAGACCATCCGGGTGGTGAGCCGCTCGGCCCGGACGCCGGACGCGCTGCCCGTGGAGTGGGTCGCGCGCGGGGACGGCTCGTACACGGTCCGCACCCTGGCGGACGACGAGCACCCGGAGCCGGGCACGACCGTGCACCTCACGGCACGCCACGGCAGCGAGCAGTGGTTCGACGCCGGCACGGTGGCCGGGCTGGCCGCCGACTTCGGGGCGCTGCTGCCCTACGACGTGCGCGTGGGCGACGAGCCGGTCACCGGGCAGCGGCCCCCGTGGGAGGTCGAGCACACCAGCCCGACCGCGCGGACGACGGCGCTGTCGGCGTACTGCCAGGACACGTTCGGCTTCGCGCCGCTCGACTCGATCGAGCTCGACCTTCCGCTGGTCGGCATCCGCGGCGTGGCCTACGTGCTGCCCGGCCTCGTCAGCCCCGCGCAGCGCGGCGGGCACCGGGTGCACCTCAAGGGCATGCTGCTCACGGACCGCGCCGAGACGCTGCTGCCGGACTGGGCGTTCTTCGTGCGGTGCGTGCTGGACACGGACGCCCTGCGGCCCACGGCCAGCCGCGAGCAGCTCTACGAGGACGAGACGCTGGCCGCCGTCCGCGAGGCGCTGGGCGACCGGGTCCGCGACTGGCTCGCGCAGCTCGCGGCCACCTCCCCGGAGCGCCTGCGGCGCTTCCTCGCCGTGCACCACCTGGGCGTCAAGGCGCTCGCCCTGCACGACGACGACGTGCTGCGGACCATGCTCCCGTGGCTGCCGTTCGAGACGTCGGAGGGCGAGCTCACGCTCGACGACCTGGCCCGGCGGCACCGGACGGTGCACTTCACGCGCACGGTCGACGAGTTCCGGCAGGTCTCCGCCATCGCCGCGGCGCAGGGCATGGCCGTCGTCAACGGCGGGTACACCTACGACGCCGCCCTGGTCGAGGCCCTGCCCCTGGCCCGGCCCGAGGTCGCCGTCGAGGAGCTGGACGCGTCGGTGGTGACGGCGCACCTCGACCACCTGGACCCGTCGGCCGAGCTAGCACTGGCACCGCTGCTGGCTACGGCCCGGACCCGGCTCGACCCGCTGGACTGCGACGTCGTCGCGCGGGCGTTCCACCCGGCGTCGCTGGCGGCGATCCACCTGGACGACCGCTCCGCCCGGCACGAGCGCGCCCGCGCCGAGGCCGAGAGCCAGGCCGACGACCTGTGGGCCGGCATCCTCGGCTCCCTGCGCGAGGAGGCGCCGCGCGCCAGGCTCGTGCTGAACCACCTCAACCCGCTGGTGCGCCGCATCGCGGGGCTGCCCGACCCCGACCTGGCCGGCGTGGCGGTCGAGGCCCTGTACGGGCAGTCGCTGCTCCAGGCCCGGCGGCCCCTGCGTCCCGTGGACCAGGCGCTCGTGAACCGCGCGTTCGGCGAGCTCCTGGAGTGGGCGGCGCCGGCCCGCCCGCCGGCTCGCGACGACCAGCCCCGTGACCGGGCCGACGACACCCAGGAGAAGGACCGATGACCCAGATCACCGACCTCGCGATGCTCCAGGAGGCGATCTGGGAGAACAACCAGCGTCCCCACGGCACCGGGCAGGCCGCGGCCGCCGAGAACATCGTCGGCCAGGCCGAGGCGCTCGGCCCCGAGGCCGAGATCAAGGCACTGTTCCACCTGATCAGCGCCTACGAGTTCAGCGCGGACCGGCACAAGATGCTGGTCCCGTTCGCGCGCGTCCTGCGGCTGTGGGACCAGGACCCGACCGTCTTCGACCACTCCACCACCCACTCCCTGTTCTGGGACTTCAAGTGGGTCACGACGGGCATGCTCGACCTGCCCCGCGTGCCGCTGGCCGCCATCGAGAACTGGCTGACGGAGATGGACCGCCGCTACCGCCTGGCCGGGCACACCGAGCGGGCCGTGCGGATGTCCGAGTTCTACATCGCCGACCACGTCGGCGACACGGGGCGCGCGCAGCGGGCGTTCGACGGCTGGCTGGCCGCCGAGCGCGGCGAGATGGCGGACTGCCACGCCTGCGAGACCGCCCGGCAGGGCGAGTTCTACGCCGACGGCGGCGACGACGCGAAGGCGGTCCGGCACTGGCAGCCCGTGCTCGACGGGCAGCAGACCTGCGCCGAGGAGCCGCACCGCGCGCTGGCGCGGTCGCTGCTGCCCCTGGTCCGGCTGGGTCGGCTGACGGAGGCCCGGACCAACCACCTGCGCGGCTACCCCATGGTCAAGGGCTCGGAAAGCCTGATGCACTCCGTGGCCAAGCACATCGAGTTCTGCGCGCTCACCGGCAACGAGGCGCGCGGGCTCGAGCTGCTCGCCGACACCCCGGCCTACTTCCAGGCCGACGGCGAGCCCGAGCCCCGCATGGGCTTCTACGCCGTGACCGCGCTGCTCATGGACCGCCTGGTCGCCCTGGGCCGCGGCGACCTGCGGGTGCCCGGCCCGGCCGGGCGCTCCTGGACCGCGGCCGACCTCGCCGAGCACGCCCGGACCGAGGCGCTGACGCTGGCCGGCCGGTTCGACGCCCGCAACGGCACGACGGCGGTGAGCGAGCGGGTGCGGGCCGGCCTGGGAGCCGAGCCGCTGCTGGACCGGCTGCCGCTGGGCCTACGCGCGGTGCTGCCGGTGGTCTCCGGTGGTGCCGTGGCTGCCGGTGGCGCGGGGCCGGCCGGGGACGCCGGCGGTTCCGACGGCGCCACGGGCACCGGCCGGGACGACGACGCCGGCGCGGGTGTCGCCTCCGACGTCGGGCCCGGGGCTGACGACGGGGCCGACGGCGACATGCCCGTCGCCGTCCGCGCGGCGCTCGACCGGTACGAACAGGCCAAGGCGAACGACGACCTGGCGGGCATGGCGGCGGGGATGTCGGAGGCGATCGACCAGGCCGGAGACGCCGCGGCCCCCGGTTGGCGCGCGGGCGCGCACCTGCAGCTCTCCGAGGTGCTGGCTGCCCAGGAGGACCTGCCGGGCGCCGTGCACCACGCGTACGAGGCGGTGGCGTGGGCCGATCTCACCGACCCGCGGTTCGCGGTCGCGGCCCGGACCCGGCTCGGCGGCCTCCTCATGGCGGGCCGTCGGCACGACGAGGCGGCGCCGGTGCTGGAGCAGGCCCTGACCGACCTGGACCCCTCCCCCGAGGTGCACGGGGAGGGCAACCTCGTGCAGGTCCGCTGGTGGCTCGGGGAGTGCGCCGCCCACCGCCACGAGCCCGCGGAGGCGGCCCGGCACTGGCTCGCCGCGGCGCAGGTGGCGCAGCACTGGCCGGAGCAGGACGACCACGCGATGCTCGCCACCCTGGCCGCGGAGGCCCTGGAGCGGGCCGGGGAGGGCCTGTCGGCCGAGCTGGCCTACGAGCGGGCCGCCGACCTGTGGGCCGAGGTGGGCGACGCGCTGCACCAGGTCCGCACCACCCGCGCCTGGGCGTGGGCGGTCCGCAACCGCGACGTCGCCGAGGCGAGCCGGATCATGACCGGCGCGACGCGGGCGTGCGAGGCGGCCCTGGCCGACTCGACCGACCCCGACGAGCTCGCGGAGCTGCGTGTCCAGCTCCCCGAGACCCTGGAGCAGCACGCCCGGGTGATCGCCGACGAGGACCTGGACACGGGCCGCTTCCGCGGCCTGCACGACGGCGCCCTGGAGGAGGCCTACGCGCTGGCGGGCCGTGCCGAGTCCCTCCTGCGGGAGTCGGACGACGTCGCCCGCTGGTGCCGCGCGGCCCTGCTGGCCGCCGAGCTGGGGGTCGAGTCGGGCAGCGTCGCGGCAGGCCTGGAGCTGGTCGCGGCCGTGGAGGCGCGGATCGAGGGCGACGAGGAGCTCGGCGCCTTCGGCGGCCACGCGGGCTGGATCCGGGACCAGGTCACCACCTGACCGGCGGTCCCTGCGGCAGGCGGCTGCCGCAGGGACCGTCGTCAGCGGCGCGCCACCTCCGGGTGCGGCACCGTCCGGTACAGCCGCAGCGAGGCGAGCAGGAGCCAGGCGAACCCGACGACGACGGCGAGCCACAGGCCGGCCATCCCCGAGGGTCCCAGCGCGACGCCCCCGACGAACCCCACGAGGACGACGACGCCCGCCACCCGGGACCACACGGCTGCCCGGCCCTCGCCGCGCCGGGCGAACCAGCCGCCGAGGAGCAGAGCGGCCACGGCCAGGGACACGAACCCGACGCCGCCGAACGCGAGGTGCAGGATGCCGGACGTCCCCGGCGTCGTGGCGCCGTCCTGGCCGGGCGGGAACCCGGGCATGGGGTCGGGCGGGAAGACCGCGCTCGCCATCATGGCGACGCCGTAGATCCCCACGGCGATCCCCGTGCCCCGCGCGTGCGCCCGGGCCATGCCCACCCCCGCGACCAGCACCATCAGCCCGCTCAGCGCCAGGTTGGCGGTCTGCATCCAGCCGAGATCGCCCAGCATGAGCACGCTGAGCGGGTGCCGCGAGAAGTCGAAGCCGTCCCGGGTCAGCGCCAGGACCAGCCCCACCACCAGGTAGAACGGCCCCGCAACCACTCCCCAGCCGAGCATCGACCGCGTCACCGCGGCGGCCGTGTCGAACTCCGTCTCCTGATCCATCTCGTCCCTCCGGACCCGTCGCACCGGCCGGCTGCCGGTGCACTACCAGAGGGACGGCGCCCGCCCGCCGGACTCATCGGTCCCGAGGAGTCGGGTTCAGGCGGACGGGCGGGTGCGAGGGCTCAGCCCAGTGCGGCGATGCGCGCACGCTGCGCGTGCGTGATGTCCCGGACGATCCCGACCCACAGCACGAGCGCGACGATCATCGACACCGTGGCGATGCCCTCCATCCCCACGAGCACATCGGCCGCGTTGGCCGCCGAGCCCTCCGTGGGACTGGATGTCAGGCGCCCCGCGAGGTTGGAGGTCCCGAGGTAGACGAGCCATGCGGCCCACCAACCACCGATCGCCGGCACGGAAGCGCGCGACGTCGACCGCCCCACGTCGCGGACCACCTGGAACGGGAACCACAGCGAGACCACGGGTACCACCCAGCCGAGCCAGACCCAGACGGGCCCGCGCTTGTGGGCGAAGGTCGGGTTGACCGCCGTCGCGATGTTCCGGCTCGCGGTGAGCCAGAAGCAGGTGACCAGGAACGCCGCGACCTGGACCAGCACCGAGAGCAGGCCGGCGGCGTCGTAGGTCGTGAAGTTGCTGTCGCGCGCGCCGAGGCCCGCGAGGTCCGCCCGCCGGAGGGCCTTGACGGCCTCGGGCGCCAGCAGGGACACCAGGACCTGGACAGCGGTCCACACCGAGGCGAGCACGATCACGGCGACGCCCAGCCCCGCCGCGCTGCGTACCGGAGGCCGCGCGGACTGCGGCGTCCAGTACGGCGCCGTCACCGGGCCCGCCGTCGGGCCGGCCGTCGACGAGTCGCCGGGCGCCACCGGACCGGTAGGCACCGGCGGTGCGGCCGGGAACGTCGGGCCCGCGGGCGGGACGAACGGGTCTTGCGTCATGAAGGTGCCTTTCCGCGCTTTCTGGAGAACACCCGAACGCTAGCCGCGCACCACCAGGACGAAGAGCGAAATACCGGGTGAACTCCGCAACCCCGGCGCAGCAGCCGCCCGCGGCGGGCCCGGAGACAAGAAACCGGGCGGGGTGACGCTGAGGTAGCAGTGCTACCTCAGCGTCACCCCGCCCGGGGAGTGCTGCCTACCCGGCCGGCCAGAGGGCCGGCCGGGCCGCGATCACGCCTCGACGACGACCGGGACGATCATCGGCTTGCGGCGCAACCGCGTCGCGACGTAACGCCCGATCGTGCGACGCATGATCTGCTGCAGCTGGTGAGTGTCCGTGGCCCCGCCCGCGATCGCGTTCTCCAGCGCCGCGGTGACCTCCGGCATCACCTTGTCGAACACCGAGGCATCCTCGGCCATACCCCGCGCCAGCACCTGCGGGGGTGCGAGCACCTTACCCGTCGCGGTGTCGATCACGGCGAAGACGGACACGAAGCCCTCCTCGCCGAGGATGACGCGGTCCTTCAGCTCGGCCTCGGTGATCTCACCGACGGACGAGCCGTCGACGTACACGTACCCGCAGGGCACGGCGCCGACGACGGAAGCCTTGCCGTCCACCAGGTCGACGACGACGCCGTCCTCGGCGAGCACGACGCGGTCGGCCGGCACGCCGGTCCGGACCGCGAGCGCCCCGTTGGCGACGAGGTGCCGGACCTCGCCGTGCACCGGCATGACGTTCTTGGGCTTGAGGATGTTGTAGCAGTACATGAGCTCGCCGGCCGAGGCGTGCCCGGAGACGTGCACCTTGGCGTTGCCGCCGTGCACGACGCGCGCGCCGAGGCGGGTGAGCCCGTTGATGATGCGGAAGACGGCGTTCTCGTTGCCCGGGATGAGCGACGACGCGAGGATCACGGTGTCGCCGTACTCGACCTGCACCTTGTGGTCGCCGTTGGCCATGCGCGACAGGGCCGCCATCGGCTCGCCCTGGGAGCCGGTGGACATGTAGACGATCTGGTCGTCCGGCAGCGAGTCGGCCTTCTTCAGGTCGATGAGCACGCCCGGGGGCACGTCGAGGTAGCCGAGGTCGGCGGCGATGCCCATGTTGCGCACCATGGAGCGCCCCACGAGGGCGACGCGGCGGCCGTGGGCGTGCGCGGCGCGCAGCACCTGCTGCACGCGGTGCACGTGGGAGGAGAACGACGCGACGATGATGCGCTTATCCGCGTGGGCGAACACGTTGTCCAGCACGGGGCCGATCTCGGCCTCGGGCGTCACGAAGCCCGGCACCTCGGCGTTGGTGGAGTCGACCATGAACAGGTCGACACCCTTCTCGCCGAGTCGGGCGAAGGCGCGCAGGTCGGTGATGCGGCCGTCGAGCGGCAGCTGGTCCATCTTGAAGTCACCGGTGTGCAGCACGGTGCCGGCGGCGGTGGTGACCGCCACGGCGAGCGCGTCCGGGATGGAGTGGTTGACCGCGACGAACTCGCAGTCGAAGACGCCGAGCTTCTCCTGCTGCCCTTCCTTCACCTCGAGGGTGTAGGGCTTGATGCGGTGCTCCTTGAGCTTCGCCTCGATGAAGGCGAGCGTCAGGCGCGATCCCACCAGCGGGATGTCCTTGCGCAGGCGCAGCAGGTACGGGACGGCACCGATGTGGTCCTCGTGCCCGTGCGTCAGCACGATCGCCTCGATGTCGTCGAGACGGTCCTTGATGTAGTCGAAGTCCGGCAGGATCAGGTCCACGCCGGGCTGGTTGTCCTCGGGGAACAACACGCCGCAGTCGATGATCAGCAGCCGTCCGGCATGCTCCAGGACCGCCATGTTGCGTCCCACCTCGCCCAGGCCGCCGAGGGCGACCACACGCAGTCCGCCGTCGGGCAGTGCGGGGGGCAGGGACAGTTCGGGGTGAGGATGACTCACGTGGCCTCCAAGGCCTCGTTCCAACAGAAAGTATTAGTGCCCGGCGGAGCTCGCCTGAGCGAGCTCGTTCACCTCGGGCTGGTGTGCGTCGCCGTCGCGCAGCAGGCCGGCCTGGGCCAGCACCGCGCGCAGGGCGGCGACCTCGTCGTCCGTCGCGGCGACGTTGGGCAGACGCAGGAAGCGGTTGTCCGTGACGCCGAGCAGCTCGACCGCGGCCTTGGCCATCACGGCCTGCGCGCCCGCGCCGTTCAGCGCGTCGATGACGCCGGTCGTCGTGCGGAAGACCTCGATCGCACCGGCGAGGTCGCCGGCGTCGAACCGGCGGACCGTCTCCGCGAAGTGTGCGCCGACCACGTGGGCCGACACGGACACGATACCCGCACCGCCGACGCTGAGGAACGGGAGCAGCAGCCCGTCGTCGCCGGAGTACCAGGCCAGGCCGGTCTCGCCGATCAGCTTGCTCGCCGCGTAGACGTCGCCGGTGGCGTCCTTGTTCGCGACGATGCGGGGGTGCTGGGCCAGACGCCGGAAGGTGTCCGGGGCGATGCGCACCACGGTGCGGCCGGGCACGTCGTACAGCATCACGGGCAGGTCGGTCGCGTCGGCGACGGCCACGAAGTGCTGGAACAGCCCTTCCTGGCTGGGCCGGGAGTAGTACGGGGAGACGACGAGCAGGCCGTCCGCGCCGGACTCCGCGGCCTGCTCGGCCATGCGGATCGCGTGCACGGTGTCGTTCGAGCCGGCGCCCGCCACGACGGCGGCGCGGTCGCCCACGGCCTCCACGACGGCGGCGACGAGCTCTTCCTTCTCGGGGGTGTGCGTGACCGGCGACTCGCCGGTCGTGCCGGACAGGACGATGCCGTCGTTGCCGTCGTCCACGAGCTTCTTCGCCAGCTTTACCGCTGCCTTCAGGTCCACGGCGCCGTCGGGCGTCATCGGGGTGACCATGGCAGTCAGGACCGCGCCGAACGGGCGCGCGGGATCAGTGGGAAGAACCATGGCCCTACCGTACCGTTTTCCGCCCCGTGACCGGGCTCCCGCCCCGCCGGTTCACCGCTCGACCAGCACGCCGTCCTCGTCCGCGTAGACCGTGGCGCCCGGTCGGAAGATGACGCCACCGATCTCGACCGGTTCGTCCACCACACCGGCGCCCGTCTTGGACGACTTGCGCGGGTTGGTGCCCAGTGCCTTGACCCCGAGCGCCAGCCCGCCGACCGCCACCGAGTCCCGGATCGCGCCGTGGATGATCGCGCCCGCCCAGCCGTTCTCGACCGCCGCGGCCGCGATGAGGTCGCCCATCAGGGCGCTGCGGAGCGAGCCGCCGCCGTCGACCACCAGGACCGCGCCCTCGCCCGGGGTCTGCGTCACGGCCTTGACCAGCCCGTTGTCCTCGTGGCACCGGATGGTGCGCACGGGGCCGGAGAAGGCCCGGACGCCGCCGAAGTCGCGCAGCTGCAGGGGCAGGGAGGCCAGCGCCTCGCCGTGCTCGTCGTACAGGTCGGCCGTCGCGGTCATCGGTGATCCCCCGTCTCGTTGGCGTGCGCCAGACCCTACCCGGTCCGAGACCCGGTCCCATGGCGGGCTTCCGACGCGCTTGCGCCGACGTGGATACTCGGAATATGACGGCGACGACGCTCTCCCCCACCCTCGTGGCGCACCTGCCCACCGGCCTGCTCATCGACGGCCACTGGGGCCCCGCGTCCGGCCGCGCGACGTTCGAGGTCACCGACCCGGCCACCGCCGAGCCCATCTTCGACGTCTCCGACGCCACGCCCGCCGACGCCGTCCGGGCCCTCGACGCCGCCCACGCGGCGGCCCCCGCCTGGCGCGCCGTGCCGCCCCGCGAACGCTCGGAGCTGCTGCGCGCCGTGTTCGTCCGCCTCATCTCCCGCGCCGACGACATCGCCGCCCTCATCACCGCCGAGGCCGGCAAGCCCCTGGCCGAGGCGCGCGCCGAGGTGGTCTACGGCGCCGAGTTCCTGCGCTGGTTCGCCGAGCAGGCCGTGCGCGCCGACGGCCTGGTGCGCACGGCGCCGTCGGGCGGGAACAAGCAGTACGTGAGCCGCCGCCCCGTGGGGCCCTCCCTGCTGATCACGCCCTGGAACTTCCCCATCGCCATGGCGACCCGCAAGATCGCCCCCGCGCTCGCGGCCGGCTGCACCGTGGTGGTCAAGCCCTCCGAGCTCACCCCGATGACCACGCTCCTGGTCGCGGAGATCATCCGCTCCGAGGCCGCGGGCCGGGGCCTGCCCACGGGCATCGTCAACGTGGTCCCGAGCACGCAGGCGGGCCCGGTCACCGAGCCGCTGTTCGACGACCCGCGGCTGCGCAAGGTCTCGTTCACCGGGTCGACCCGCGTGGGCCAGATCCTGCTGACGCAGGCCTCGAAGAACGTGCTGCGCAGCTCGATGGAGCTGGGCGGCAACGCGCCGTTCATCGTGTTCGAGGACGCCGACCTGGACGCCGCCGTGCAGGGCGCCCTGGTCGCGAAGCTGCGCAACTCCGGCCAGTCCTGCGTCGCGGCCAACCGCTTCCTGGTGCACGACGCCGTCGCGCGCCCCTTCGCCGAGAAGTTCTCCGCCGCGGTGGGCGCCATGGTCACCGCCCCGGGCACGCAGCCCGGCGCCCAGGTGGGCCCGCTCATCAACGAGGCCGCCGTCGAGAAGGTCACGGACCTGGTGGACGACGCCGCCGCGCACGGCGCCCAGGTGCTCACCGGCGGCTCGCGCCTCGACGGCCCGGGACACTTCTTCGAGCCGACGGTGCTCACCGGCGTGAGCGCCGACGCGCGCGTCGTCACCGAGGAGATCTTCGGCCCGGTCGCCCCGATCGTGGCCTTCGGGTCCGACGACGAGGCGATCGAGCTCGCCAACGGCACCCCCTTCGGCCTGGCCTCGTACGCGTACACGACGTCGCTCGCGCGGGCCCAGCGCGCGATGGACGAGATCGAGGCCGGGATGATCGGCATCAACCGCGGCCTGGTGTCCGACGCGAGCGCGCCCTTCGGCGGTGTCAAGGCCTCCGGCCTGGGCCGCGAGGGCGCCGAGGCGGGCATGGAGGAGTACCAGGAGACGGTGTACGTGGCGATGTAGCCGGCGTCCGGCCCGCGGGCGCCGGACCGGACAGGTCGGGCGACCACGTAGCCTCACAGCGTGAAGGTCCTCCCCACCGAACCGGCGGCCCGGGCCGCCGTCCGCCAGGGCGTGAGCGTCTCCGTGGCGACCGGTCTGTACGGCATCTCGTTCGGCGCCCTGTCGGTCGCGGCCGGCGTCGGCCTCGGCCCGACCATGGCCCTGAGCCTGCTCATGTTCTCCGGCGGCTCGCAGTTCGCGCTCATCGGCGTCATCGGCGCCGCGGGCACGCCCGTCGCCGCGGTCGCCACCGCCACCCTGCTCGGCCTGCGCAACACCCTGTACGGCGCGGTGGTCTCGCCGCTGCTCCAGGTGCGCGGCTGGCGCCGGGTCGCGGCGGCGCAGGTCACCATCGACGAGTCGACGGCGGTCGCCGTCGCCCAGCCCGACCACGCCACGTCCCGGATCGGGTTCTGGGTCACGGGCATCGGCGTGTACGTGCTCTGGAACGCGTTCGTGCTGCTCGGGGCGCTCGCCGGCGACGCGCTCGGCGACCCGCGCGCCTGGGGCCTCGACGCCGCGGCCGCCGCCGCGTTCCTCGCCCTGGTCTGGCCCCGGCTCGCGCCGCGCCGCGCGCAGGTCGTGGCGGCGCTCGCCGTCGTCGCCACCGCGGTGCTGATCCCGTTCGTGCCGCCGGGCATCCCGGTGCTCGCGGCGGCGGCCGTCGCGATCGTCGTCGGGCTGGTCGCGCCGACGACTCCCGGCGACCCCTTCGCCGAGGACGTGCCGATCGACGAGGCGTCCGCCGACAGTCCTGAGAACGAGTCCGACCGGGAGCCCGCCCGATGACCACCGCCGCCCTCTGGACCACCGTGCTGGTCGCCTCGCTGGCCTGCTTCGCGCTCAAGCTCGGCGGGCACCTCGTCCCGCGCTCGTGGCTCGCGTCCGAGCGCGTCTCCCGCGTCACGACGCTCGTCACGGTGGCGCTGCTCGTCTCGCTCGTCGTGGTCCAGGGCTTCGCCGACGGCCGCGCGCTCGTCGTCGACGCCCGGGTTCCGGCCCTGGCGGTCGCGGCCCTGGCGCTGGCCCTGCGCGCCCCGTTCATCCTGGTCGTCGTCCTGGCGGCGGCCACGGCCGCGGGCCTCCGCGCCCTGGGCTGGGGCTGACGCCCCGGCTCGACCTGGGGATCACGGGCGGACGACGGCGGGACGCCGCGTGGCGCTAGGGTGCTGTGATGGCCCTGTTTCGCGAGACCGCCGACGTGTCCGTCCGCCCCGCCGTCGCCGGCGACGAGGCGGCGGTGACCGACGTGCAGGTCGCGTCCTGGCAGGCGACCGGGGTGCTGGGCGAGGGGGTCATCGAGGCGCTCGACGTGCCCGCGATGCGCGAGCGCTGGGCCTCGGCGATCACGTCTCCGCCCGGTCCCGGATTCGGCGTGCTGGTGGCCCTCGACGGGCCGAAGGTCGTCGGCTTCGCCGCCGTCTCGCCCGGCCAGGTGTTGTCGCTCGAGGTGCTGCCCGGGTCCCAGCGCGGCGGTCACGGCTCGCGCCTGCTCGCCGCCGCCGTCGACCGCCTGCGCTCCGACGGCGCGGAGACCGTGACGACCTGGGCCCTGGTGGACGACACGGCGCGCGCGCAGTTCCTCGCCGCCAGCGGCCTCGGCGAGGACGGCCGCAGCCGCACCCTCGCGACAGGCGTGCGCGAGGTCGTCGAGCACCGCTGGTCCGCGCAGATCTGACGTCGGCCCGGCGCCTCGGCGCCGTCTCGGCAGCCCCGGTGTTCGGCAGGCGAACCCCAGGTTTCACGCCCGTGTGACAGTCCCGTGACACGACCTTGCGACCATCGGCGGCATGGGCATTCGCACGGAGTACTTCGTAGCCGCCACCGACGAGGTGGCCGCTACGGCGCTCCACGCGCCCGGCGGGCCGTCCGAGCCCGACCTGCGCACCGACCAGCCACGGTTCGACTCGGTCGCGGTACCGGCCGTGGACCCGTTCGTGATGCTCGGCGGGCTGGCCGGTGTGCTCTCCGGCCGCCCGTACGCCGAGGTGACGGCGCACCCGCGGCACGGTGCGCTCGTCGGGAGCGGCGGCGACGAGGGGCCCTGGATCGTGACGGTCGCCCAGACCCTCGTGGACGAGCTCGCCTCCGCCGGCCCCACCCGCCTGGCCCAGGCCGCCCGCGAGTGGTCGGGCACGACGACGCCCGCCGTCCCCCCGCAGGCCCTCGTCACGGCGCTGCTGTCGCTCGGTGCGCTCGCCGTCCGGGCGGCGGACGAGCGACACGGGATGTACTGCTGGACGAGTCTCACTGATTGAACGCCGTCGCCGTCCATCGGTTCGAGCCAGACTCCCCCGGCGCCGGCCTGGTCGCCCTGCTGACCGCGTACCACCTGCGGACGGAGGCGGAGAAGGGCGTACCCGTCAGCGACCCGGCGGCCCTGCCCGCCCGCTACAGGGCGGAGATCGAGGACCCCCGAGCCGCGTTCGCCGACGACGTCGTGCTGGTCGCCCGGCATGGTGACGCCGCCGTCGGCTGCCTCGTGGTGACCGCCCCGGCCGACGGGCGCGCCGAGCTCAAGCGGCTCTGGACCGTCCCCGAGCTGCGCGGCCACGGCGTGGCCTCGCGCCTGGTCGGCGCGGCCCTGGAGCACGCGGTCGAAGCCGGTGCCCGCACCGTCGCGCTCTCCGTCTGGGAGTGGCGCACCGGGGCGCTGGCGCTGTACGGGCGGCTGGGCTTCGCCGTCGTCGACCCGTGGGACGAACGCGACGGACTGGTCTGCATGGAACGCGCCGTCTAGCACGAGACCGTGGCACGACCAGGGTCGCGGAGGTGCTTCACTAGCGCCGTGACCCGCACCACCAACCCGCTCTGGCGGACCTTCGTCGAGCTCCGCGGCAACCCTCGCGCATGCGTGTGGACCGAGCCCCTGTGGGGGCTGTCCATGGCCCTCGTGCTGCCCTACGCGTCGGTGTTCATGCTGGCCCTGGGCCTGCACGACGAGCAGATCGGGCTGCTGGCGACGATCGCCATGATCTCCCAGGTCGGCTTCGGGCTGGCCGGCGGCATCATCACCGACCGGCTCGGCCGGCGGGCCACGACGGCGTGGTTCGACGTGATCGCCTGGGTGATCCCGTGCCTGCTGTGGGCGTTCGCGGAGAACTTCTGGTTCTTCCTCGCGGCGTCGCTGGTCAACGGCGCCATGCAGGTGACGCAGAACTCGTGGGACTGCCTCATGGTCGAGGACGCCGAGCGCGGCCAGATCACGCGGATCTACTCCCTGGTCAAGGTCGCGGCCGACTGCTCGGCGCTGTTCGCGCCGCTTGCCGCCCTGCTGGTCGCGCAGCTCGGGCTGGAGCCCGCGGTCCGCATCCTCTACATCAACGCCGCCGTCGTGATGGTCGCGAAGATCATCTGGCTCTACCTGTGGTCGCGGGAGACGCGCCAGGGCCACGTCCGGATGGCCGCCACCCGCGGGCAGAGCGTGTGGCGGCTCCTGGCCGGGTACCGCGGGGTGCTCGGGCTGCTGCTGCGCTCGCGCGGGTCGCTCCTGGCGCTTGCGGTGGCCGCGCTGACGGCGGCGGTCACACTCGTCAACGGCACGTTCTGGCAGGTTGTCATCAGCCAGCACCTGAACGTGCCGGACGCGCTGCTGCCCTTCTTCCCGATGATCCGGTCGGTGCTCTCGGCGATCTTCTTCTTCACGCTGATCCCGCTGCTGACCACCGCCGTCGACCTGCGGCGACCCACCCTGTGGGGCTTCGGGGTCTACCTCGCCGGGCAGGTCACCCTGGTCGCGATCCCCGCGCCCGACGGCGCCGCGACGTGGTCGACGTACGCGTTCCTCGGCGTGTGCCTGCTGCTGGACAGCTTCGGCGCCGGGATGCTGTTCATGCTGGCGGAATCCCTGGTGGCGCTGCACGTGGACCAGGCGGAGCGCTCGCGCGTGATGGCGATCCAGCGCACCTGCATCATGCTCGCTGCGGCGCCGTTCGGCTGGATCTCCGGCTGGCTGTCCGGGATGGACCGCACCTACCCGTTCATGCTCACGTCGGTGCTGCTCGTGATCGGGTTCGTGCTGGTCACGGTGCGGTGGGTGCCGACGCACCCGGACGCGGAGACCGTCGGGGCGGCCGAGCCGGCCTGAGGTCGGGCGCGCCCGTTCCTGAGGCCGGGCGCGCCCCTCAGCAGGGGCGCGTGCTCAGGAGGACCGGGTGAGCCGCGCCGGGCGGAAGAACTTGGCAGCGCGTCGCAGCGCCTCCCGGGCGCGGCGCCGGTCGCCCGACGCGTCGTAGGCGAAGGCTAGGTGGTACCAGGCCCGCCAGTCCTCGGGCGCGGCCTCGACGGCGGCCCGGTGCGGCTCGAACGCCTCGTCGGCGGCCGCGCGGTCGATGCGCCCGCCGGGCGAGCGCGGCAGGTCGTCCACGGGGAGGTTGCCCTCGGCGAACAGCGTGTCCGCCATGCGCTGCACGGTGGCCGCCAGCCAGTACTCGCGGGCGATCAGGCCGATGACCAGCAGCGGGATGATCAGCACGCCCAGGCCGATGGCGATCAGGACCGGCTCGCCGGTGCCGATCATCGAGGCACCGCGTCCCGCGATCTGCACCACGTACAGCACCAGCAGCACGGTCACCGCGACGGCCCCGGCCAGTCCCCGGGGGAACTTACGACGCGGCGGCGCCGGGGTGGACGACGGGCTCGGCGTCGGCTCGCCCGAGCGCTCCGGCCCGGACTCCTGCTCCGTACCGGACCCGCTCACGACAGGTCCAGCACGTTCTCGAGGCCCACGGTCAGCCCGGGGCGCGAGACCACGGAGCGGATCGCGAGCAGCACGCCCGGCATGAACGAGGCCCGGTCGAACGAGTCCTGCCGGATGACGAGCTGCTCCCCCTCGTTGCCGAAGAGGATCTCCTCGTGCGCCACGAGCCCCCGCAGCCGCACGGCGTGCACTCGCACGCCGTCGACGTCGGCGCCGCGGGCCTCCCAGCCCGTCTCGGTGGCGTCGGGCGACGGCCCGCGGCCGGCCTCGGCGCGCGCCCGCGCGATGGCGGCGGCGGTGTGCCGGGCGGTGCCCGACGGCGCGTCCACCTTGTTCGGGTGGTGCAGCTCGACGACCTCGGCGGACTCGAAGTAGCGCGCCGCCTTCGCGGCGAACGTCATGGCGAGCACGGCCGAGAGGCCGAAGTTCGGCGCGATGAGCACGCCGAGCGCGCTCGTGCTCAGGCCCCCGGGCGACAGCTCGGCGAGGTGCGCCGAGACCCGCGCGCGGGAGGCGTCGTCCCAGCCGGTGGTGCCGACCACGGCGTGGGCCCCGGCGTCGAGCACCGCGTGCACGTTGGCCTCGGTGACGGCCGGGACGGTGAAGTCCACGACGACGTCGGCCCCCGCGAGGGTGTCGGCGGAGACGGTGTCGCCGCGCCCGAGACGGGCGACCAGTGTCAGGCCCTCGGCCGCCTCGACCGCCGCGCAGGCCTGTGTGCCCATGCGCCCGGTCGCCCCGAGCACGGCCACCTTGATGTCACTCACGATCTACACCCTAGTTCCTCGTTGAGTGCGGGATATTCGCCCTTCCGGGGCCTCCGGAAGGACGAATATCCCGCACTCAGCGCTGCGGTTCAGTTGTCGAACGGGCCCACGCGGACCACCGAGCGCGGACGCGCCGCCAGGTCCTGCGCCAGCTCCTGCACGTCGGCGGCCGTGACCGCCTGGATACGCTCCAGCGACTCGGCCAGCGACAGCAGGTCGCCGTACACGAGCTCGGCCCTGCCGAGGCGGCTCATTCGCGAGCCGGAGTCCTCCAGCCCGAGCACGGTGCCGCCGGAGAGCTGCCCCACGGACCGCTTCAGCTCGGCCTCCGTGATGCCGTCGTGCGCGAGCTTCTCGAGCTCCTCGACGAGCAGCTCGGTCACCTGGTCCGCCTTGGCGGAGGCACAGCCCGCGTACAGCCCGAACGTGCCGAGGCCGCCGTGGGCGGACGCGAACGAGTACGTCGAGTACGCCAGGCCCCGCTTCTCGCGGATCTCCTGGAACAGGCGCGACGACATGCCGCCGCCGAGCACGGCGTTCAGCACGGACAGCGCGAAGCGCCGGTCGTCCGTGGCCGAGATGCCCGTGGAGCCCACGATGATGTTGGCCTGCTCGACGGGCCGCTTCACGGTCAGTTCGGCCCCGGCCTCCGGCACGCCGGCCCGGTCCTCGGTGGAGGGCCGGCGGTCCCGCGGCGCGGTCGCGGCGTCGAGGTCCCAGCCGCCGTCGGTCAGCGCCTGGGTCACCTGCTGCACGAGCTTGTCGTGGTCGATGCCGCCGGCCGCGGTCACGACCAGAGTCTCCGGCCGGTAGTTCCAGCGGTAGTGGTCCCAGACGGCGTCGCGCGGGACGGCGTTGATGGTCTCCGGCGTGCCGCCGATGGGGCGGCCCAGCGCGTGGTCGCCCAGGACGACGGCGGAGAACTGCTCGTGCACGACGTCGGTCGGGTCGTCGTCGTTCATCGCGAGCTCTTCGAGGATGACGCCGCGCTCGGTCTCGAGCTCGTCGGCGTCCAGCCGCGCGGACGTGACCATGTCGGCGATGACGTCGACCGCCATGGGCAGGTCGGTGTCGAGCACGCGCGCGTAGTAGCAGGTGTGCTCCTTGCCGGTGGCCGCGTTGGCCTCACCGCCGACGGCGTCGAACGCCTCGGCGATGTCCATCGCGGAGCGCCGTGCGGTGCCCTTGAAGAGCAGGTGCTCCAGGAAGTGCGTCGAGCCGAAGTGGCCGTCGGTCTCGTCCCGCGAGCCGACGCCGATCCATGCGCCCACCGTGGCCGAGAGCTGGCCCGGCATGTTCTCGGTGAGCACACGGACACCGCCGGGCAGGACGGAGCGACGGATCGTCGCACCGTCCTGCCCGGCGGTCAGCTCGGCACCGGGCTCGCCCGAGGGGACGAGCGGCAGGTGCCACGTCATGTCAGGCGTCCGCGGATGCGGGGGCCTCGGCGGCCGGCTCGGCGGCGTCGGACGTGGCCGACTCCTCCTCGTCGGTGACGGCGACCAGCGAGAGCTTGCCGCGCGGGTCGATCTCGCCGATCTCGACCTGGACCTTCTGGCCGATCGACAGCACGTCGTCGACGTTCTCGACGCGCTTGCCGCCCACGAGCTTGCGGATCTGGCTGATGTGCAGCAGACCGTCCTTGCCCGGGGAGAGCGAGATGAAGGCGCCGAACGACGTCGTCTTGACGACGGTTCCGACGAACCGCTCGCCCACCTCGGGGACGTGCGGGTTGGCGATCGCGTTGATCGCCGCGCGGGCGGCCTCGGCCGAGGGGCCGTCGGTGGCACCGATGTAGACGGTGCCGTCGTCCTCGATGGAGATGTCCGCGCCCGTCTCCTCCTGGATCTGGTTGATCATCTTGCCCTTCGGGCCGATGACCTCGCCGATCTTGTCGACGGGGACCTTCACCGTGATGACGCGCGGGGCGTTCGGGGACATCTCGTCGGGCGTGTCGATCGCCTCGTCGAGCACCTCGAGGATGGTCAGGCGGGCGTCGCGGGCCTGGCCCAGCGCCGCACCGAGCACCGAGGCGGGGATGCCGTCGAGCTTGGTGTCGAGCTGGATGGCCGTGACGAACTCCTTGGTACCGGCGACCTTGAAGTCCATGTCGCCGAACGCGTCCTCGGCGCCCAGGATGTCCGTCATCGCGGCGTAGCGGGTCTCGCCGTCCACGGTGTCGGACACGAGGCCCATCGCGATGCCGGCGACCGGCGCGCGCAGCGGCACACCGGCGTTCAGCAGGGACAGCGTGCTCGCGCACACGGAGCCCATGGAGGTCGAGCCGTTGGAGCCGAGAGCCTCGGACACCTGGCGGATCGCGTAGGGGAACTCCTCGCGGCTCGGCAGGACCGGGACCAGGGCACGCTCGGCGAGCGCACCGTGACCGATCTCGCGGCGCTTCGGGCTGCCCACGCGGCCCGTCTCACCGGTCGAGTACGGCGGGAAGTTGTAGTTGTGCATGTAGCGCTTGCGCGTCTCCGGACCGAGCGAGTCGATCTGCTGCTCCATGCGGAGCATGTTCAGTGTGGTGACACCCAGGATCTGGGTCTCGCCGCGCTCGAAGATCGCGGAACCGTGCACGCGGGGCAGCACCTCGACCTCGGCCGAGAGGGTGCGGATGTCCGCGAGGCCACGGCCGTCGATGCGGACGCCCTCGGTGAGCACGCGCTGGCGCACGAGGTGCTTCTGCAGCGAGCGGAACGCCGCCGACAGCTCCTTCTCGCGACCCTCGAACTGGGCGTCGAGCTGCTCGTGCACGCCGGCCTTGATGTCGTCCAGCGTGTTCTCGCGCTGCTGCTTGTCGGCGATGGTCAGCGCGTCGCGGGTCGAGCCCGAGACGGCGGCCTCGACGGCGGCGTAGGCGTCGTCCTGGTAGTCCGGGAAGAGCTTGAACTCCTGCGTCTCCTTGGCGGACTGCGCGGCGAGCTGGGCCTGCGCGTCGCACAGGGCCTTGATGAACGGCTTGGCCGCCTCGATGCCCTCGGCGACGACCGTCTCGTTCGGAGCGGCGACGCCCTCGTTCTTGATGAGGGTCCACGCGTTGTCGGTGGCCTCGGCCTCGATCATGGCGATCGCGACGTCGTCACCCACGACACGGCCGGCGACGACCATGTCGAAGACGGCGCGCTCCTTGTCGGAGTACTTGGGGAACGCGACCCACTGGCCGTCGACCAGCGCGATGCGGACGGCGCCGACCGGGCCGTCGAACGGCAGGCCGGAGATCTGCGTCGACGCCGAGGCGGCGTTGATCGCCAGCGTGTCGTACGCGTCGTCGGGGTGCAGCGCCATGACCGTCAGGACGATCTGGACCTCGTTGCGCAGGCCCTTGACGAACAGGGGGCGCAGCGGGCGGTCCGTCAGGCGGCAGGTCAGGATCGCGTCGGTCGACGGGCGACCCTCGCGACGGAAGAACGAGCCGGGGATGCGCCCTGCGGCGTACATCCGCTCCTCGACGTCCACCGTCAGCGGGAAGAAGTCGAACTGGTCCTTGGGGTGCTTGCCGGCCGCGGTGGTCGACAGCAGCATGGTCTCGCCGTCGAGGTACGCGGCGACTGCGCCGGCGGCCTGCTTGGCGAGGCGTCCGGTCTCGAACCGGACGGTACGGGTGCCGAAGCGACCGTTGTCGATCACGGCCTCGGCGAACTGGATCTCGGGACCCTCCACGGGTGCCCTCCTTCTCTTCGGTGTTCTCTCTGGAACGCCCCCGTGCCCGACGGTCATCGATCGAGGCCCACCGAGCCGCCGCTCGCGTGGAGCGGAAGAGACTCGGGAAGCCACTACCGAGGACCGGACGAGGTCACGGGCGGCGCTGTTCACTTGTCGTACTACAGCATCTCACCAGACCAGCCCGGCCCCCGCGACGGGGGCCGGGCTGGTGGGAAGCATGATCAGCGACGCAGGCCGAGCTTGTCGACCAGGGCGCGGTAGCGCTCGATGTCGATCCCCTTGAGGTAACCCTGGAGACGACGGCGCTGACCCACGAGGAGCAGCAGACCACGACGGCTGTGGTGGTCGTGCTTGTGCTCCTTCAGGTGCTCGGTGAGGTCCTTGATGCGCTGCGTGAGGAGCGCGATCTGCACCTCCGGCGAACCCGAGTCGCCCGGCTTGGTTCCGTACTCGGAAATGATCTGCTGCTTGGTGGCAGTGTCGAGCGGCATGGCTCTCCTTCGGTGTTGTTGCGCGGTGCTCCGGGACTCATTCACCGGGGCGCTCTGGATCCGCGGCCGTTCTGACGGCGGTACCACATTACCAGTGCTTGACGCCCCTGCCCGACTGGGACCCGGAGACCTCCACCACGTGTCAGACGTACAGGTCACCGGGGTGACCTGTACGTCTGACACGTGCGGTGTCACGCGCCGTCGTGGCCCGCGGCTTCGCGGATCGCCCGGATGCGGGCCTCGTACTCCGGCTCTGTGAGCCACGGCTCCGTGGCGAGGCGGACGATCCGGCCCGACTCACCGTCGACGTGGTCGATCTCTGGCGGTCTGATCATGAAGTTGGGTGCGTAGAGGGATGTCGTGTAACCGGCAGCGCGTTCGGCCTCGCGTCGTTCTCCCATGGAGCCGACGACCAGGCGCCCTCCGACGATCCAGACCCCTGCCGCGAGCCACGCCGGGAACCCGACGATCCCAGCGACCCACCAGACCCACGGGCCGTACGTGACGCCGTCGAGCTGCGAGAGAGCCATACCGCCGCAGCACAGGCCGATGCACACCAGCAGCCCGGGGACTCCGATGCGATCCAGCTTCCGGAGAGTGCCGTACCGGTCGTGGACGGAACGGCCGGGCAAGAGCTCGCGGGTCATCTTCGGATGCCACTCGGTCATGTCCCGCCGTCGTCTCCCTGGCTGCCTGGAAATGTGAGTGGTCGGTAGTTTGTCAGGTGGTCGGCACCCCGGGGTGCCGACCACCTGACAAACTACCGACCACTCAAACGGAGCCGTCAGCGCGGCAGCACGGTCACGCGCCGTCGTGGCCCGCGTAGGCGTCGCCGTTGCGGCGGAAGAGCGGCTGGCCCGCCTCGTCCTGGCCGATCGGGAACACTCCCCCGAACGCCAGCAGGTCCGAGATCGTGGTGATCAGCCGGCCGTCGTCGAACCGGACCCCGTACGCCGGCGTCCAGTCGCCGCCGGGCCGCCGCATGAAGGACTCGGGGTCGAGCCGCAGCAGGTAGACGAACGTCTCCGCGAGGATGCGGCTGCCCACCTCGCCCAGGAAGTTGCCGTTGCCCTGGACCTCGGCCTCCTTGAGCACGTAGTACCAGAGCGGCGTGCCGTCGAGGGCGTCGAGCGCCGCCACGACCTCGGGCGACGCGTTCTGCCGGAGCTGGGCGGGCGTGAGCGGGTGGGCCCGCAGGTCGGCGGCCACCGCCTCGCCCGTGGGAAGCGCCAGCATGTACCCGCGCAGCAGGTTGCGCTGCGCGAGCTGCTTGAGCAGCGCCCTGATCGGGTCGGTGGCCGAGTTGCCCTCGTTCAGCAGGTGCCCCAGGCCGTCGGCCAGGAACGGGTCGATCTTGCGGGCCATGCGGAACGCCAGCGGGTCGCCCTTGTCGGTCAGCCGGGGCCACTCGACCGGCCAGTTCGACGGGAGCACCGGCGAGGGGTTCGCCGGGTTGGGCGACAGCCCGCCATTGCCCGTGAACCGGAACAGCAGGTCGAGCGACGCGACGCCGCCCGGGCCGTTCCCGGTGAAGTTGACGTTGAAGTCGTAGGCGCCGCGCACCATCGAGTGCCCGAACCGGAACGCCGCCACCGCGAACTCCAGCGGCATCGACACCCGGCGCGCGGGCCGGAACAGCGTGGGTCCGGTGGCCAGCACCGAGTCCAGCACCCCGGCCTTGGTCAGGGTGCGCAGGTAGTCGTTGACGACCAGCCACTGGTAGTGGAACCGCACCAGCTCCTGCGCCCGGTCGAACAGCTCGCGCTGCGTCACCGCGAACCACGGCTCGTGCCGCGCCACCCAGTCCACGACGGCGTTGTGGAACCTGATCATCGCCACGTGGAACTGGGCGACGATCAGGTTCTCGTCGTTGCGGCTGTCCGGGATGAGTGGCATGCGCTCGCTGCCCGGCTCGGTGCTGCGCGGCAGGTCGCGCTGCGGGTCGTCGCCGGGCGCCACGAGCGAGAACGGCCCGAACGGCTCGGTGCTGATCCGGCCGAGCCGCAGCTTGGCCGAGTCCGGCACGTACGCCGCCTCGCTGCGGGTGGTCCCGCGGTCCTTCTCGCCCGGGAACCGCGGCCCCGACCCGTACAGGCTGTCCAGGTCGAGCAGCGGGTTGCGCCCGTTGTGCAGGCCGCGCCGCACCACGTCCGGCTCGAACGCCCGGAACGGGTCGTTCACGATGTCGCCGAGCGCCTGGTCGCCGCGGGGCCCGCTGTCGTCGTCCGGGCCGTTGGTGTTGAGCGTGATGTCGTGGTCGATGAACTGGCCCCAGTAGGTGTAGATGCTGGGGATCGTCGAGTCGCGCGGCGGTTCGGGCGGCGTCGCGGGCGCACCGGCGGGCGCCTCGATCATGCCGGCGCCCAGCCGCAGGAGGGCGTCCTTGATCGCCTCCACCTGGTCGCCCACGGGCAGGTGGGCGTCCGGGAACTCGCGGGCAAGGTCGCGCATCAGGTAGTCGAACGACGTCGTCGCGTCGAACCGGTGCTCGCGCAGGTCGCGCCGGACCGCCGCCTCCGTGCGGGGCATGAGCGTGGCCGTGCTGTCCTGCGGGGCCTGCGGCGCGTCCGGGTCGGCGGGGACGAACACGCCCCCGTGCCCGATCCGCCGGACCGTGCGGCCGGCCGGCGTCTGCGCCAGGTCGACGGCCTCGTGCGGGGAGTGGTTCGGGTCGCCCTGCAGGGGCGCCTGGGTGGTCTGGACCATCGGTCTCTCCTTCGCTGGGGGGAAGGTCCTCCACCAGAGACGGAGTGACGCGGTTCACAACCACGTACACGCCACGGGGTGAACCGTCAGCGCGCGGCCCGGTACACCGCCACGACCGCGGCCACCACCTGCGCGACGACGAGCGCCGGCGTCACGCCCGCGACCACCGCCCACGCGAGCGGGACGGTGCCGAGCAGCGCCAGGTCCGGCCCCTTGAGGTGGTGCAGTACGAGCCCCGTGGGAAACGCTCCCGCCGGGGTGGCGATCATGGGCACGTCCCAGCGCACCGGGCCGCGGTAGGCGGCGCGGACGGCGGCGGCCCCGAGCACGACGGCGGCGGGCGCGCCCACCGCGAGCCACGCCCCGCCCCCGCTCACCATGGCGACGAGCAGCAGCACGACGCCCGCGGAGAGCACCGGCCAGGCCGCACGGACGCCGCGGGTGGTCCGCGCGCCCAGCGGCAGCAGGGAGTCCAGGCGCGGGTTCTCCCCCGCCGCCCGCGCCCCGCCCGCCCCGGCGAGCGCGGCCGCGTACCCCACGACGGCGAGGACAGCCCAGAGCCCGATCCCGTCGGCGAGCGCGGGCACCTGCACGGCCACGGCCCCCGCGGACGCCAGCGCGAGCAGGGCCGCCAGCGCGGTCGGCGAGCGCAGCAGCAGGACGGCGTCCGCCGCGAGCAGCGCGCCCACCGGCCCGCGCGCGGCCCGTGGCACCCACTTGAAGGCGCGCGACGCCGTCGGGCCGGTGCCCAGGGCACGGCTCACGCCGCCGCCGTCGAGCGACAGGAGCGCGGCGGAGGCCTGCAGGGCCGCCGACGCGCGGGCGCGCAGGTCGCCGGCCCGGAGCCGGTCCAGGCCGCGTACCCAGGCCACGAGCGCGACGGCGCCGACGATGGCCAGCACGCCGGACACGGCCCACGGCGCCGCCCACGCGCCCCACGCCGGACCCCACAGCGCCAGGCCGAGCCCGGTCACCGGCACGGCAGCGAGGAGTCCGTCGAGCACCCGCCCCGGAGCGCGGCCCGACGCCGCGCCGGAGACCTGCAGCGCACCCGAGACCGCGACGACGGCGAGGCCCAGCGCGCCGCCGAGCGCCGCGTCCGCGGCGATCCCCGCGAGGCCGACGCCGGTCAGGGCAGCGGGCGCCCCGCCGACGACCAGGCCCGCGCCGACCCCGGCGAGCAGCGCACGGACCACCGACGGCGAGGCGAGCCCCGCCCGGTCGGCCGGGGTGGGGACCCACCAGCGCACGCCCGCCGCGGGCAGGCCGGCGGGCCCGAGCCGCAGGGCGACCGACGCGCCCGCGACGACCCCGAGCGCGAGCACCAGGGCCTGGATCAGGCCGGGGCCGAGTCCCGCCGCGGTCGCGTCGGACCCGAGCAGCTCCCGGACGGGCCCGCCGAAGCCCCACAGGTACAGCACGACCAGGGCGAGCGAGATCACGACCTCGGCGACGTCCAGCGCCACCCGGCCGGGCTGGGGCGGCAGGTTGTGCGCCCGCACCCGGGCGGTCAGCCGGCGCAGCTCGGCGCCGGTGAGCCGCTCCTCGTCGACGCCGGCCAGGCGTGGGAGCGGCGCCGTCGTGGGCACCTCGCCCGTCACCGGAAGCCCGCCAGGACGCCCGGTGCCTCGGCCGGCTCCAGCAGGACGGCGTCCTCGTCGGACAGGAGCACCGCGCTCGCGCCGCTCGCGGCCAGGAGCCGGTCGTCGTGCGTGGCGAACAGGACGGCCGTGCCGACGTCCGCCTCGGCGCGCAGCGTCTCCCCGAGGCGGGCGCGCATCGCGGTGTCGAGGCGCTGCTCCGGCTCGTCGAGCACGAGCAGGTCGCGCGGCCGCACCAGGGCGCTCGCCAGCAGGAACCGGCGGCGCTGCCCCGACGACAGGGTGTGCGGCATGGCGCCGCCGTGCCCCGTGATGCCGACGTGGTCGAGCACCCGGTCGGTGACGGCGCCGGCGTCCGGCACGCCGTGGCCGCGCGCGGTGAGCACCAGGTGCTCGCGAACGGTCACGCCGGGGAAGAACGCGTCGTCGTCCAGCACGCCCGCGACGCGGGCGCGGAAGCGCCGCTCCCGCTCGTCCACGGGCCAGCCGAAGGCGCTCGCCCTGCCGGACAGCGGCTCCTGCAGCCCGAGCACGGTGCGCAGCAAGGTGGACTTGCCGGTGCCGTTGGCGCCGATCACGGCGACGATGTCGCCGGCCCCCAGCGTGAGGTTCACGGGTGCGCAGACGGCGTTGCCGCCGTACCCGACCACCAGGTCGGACAGCTCGAGGTGCGTCATGCCCGTCTCAACGCGCGAGTCCCGGAAAGATCTCCCTCCGCCGGACATCATCGCCAGGCCGCGACGATCTCTTCCGGCCCCCAGTGCTCCGCCAGCGGAAGACCGGCGTCGAAACCGCTCCGGGCCACGGCCACCAGGGGCGTGTCCTCGTCGGTACCGGGCACGACACCACGTGCGCGAGCGAGGTCGTCGAGCTCGTGCCGCCCGAACGTGTCGGCCTCGTACCACTTCACGGAGCCGATGAACGCGACGCGTCGGGCTGTCGGGGCACGGTCGGCCCCGACCAGGTCCACCTCTGGGTTGTTCTGCCGGTTCCACCACCCGCCGACCGCCTCGACGTCCGACCACCGGGAACCGAGCAGGACCCGCATCAGCGACTCCCGGACGAGCGGCTCCACCGCCCTGCCACGCCAGGTGCTCCACGACCGCTCGATGCGGTCGAGCGCCACGTCCCCGCGGCCGCGCTCGACGAACGGGATGGCGCGGCGCAAGAAGGCGAGCCAGAACCGCAGGTAGGGGTCCCCGAGGCGGTACCGCTTGTTCTTCGTGTCCGACGACGTCGAGAGCGGGAGGTCCGTCTCGACGATCCGCTTGGCCTCCAACGTCTTGAGGAGGGGGTTCAACGTGCCCGCCGGCAGAGAGCCCGAGTTTCCGGCTGCCGCGGCGATGGCCGAGAACGTCCGCTCGCCGTCGCCCACGGCCTCCAGGATCGCCCTGCTGCGCGAGGACTCCGGGAACTCGCCGAGCAGCGAGAGCTCACCGGCGACGAGAAGCGGCGAGAGCGGGTCGCCCAGCGCACCGCGGAGGAACTCGACCCGCGACTGGCCCGGTGCCCAGGTCTGGACGATCTCGGGGAACCCGCCGGTGATCAGGTGCGCGTCGATCGCGTCTGCGGCGCTCAGACCGGCCATGGCCTGGACGTCCGCCACGTTCAGCGGCGCGATGTCGATCTTGGTCGCGCGCCCGAAGAACGGCCTCCCGTAGGTCTGCAAGGCCTCCATGACCGACAGGTCACTCCCGATGAGGAGCAGCAGCACGGGCTTCTGCGACAGGTACTGGTCCCAGACCGTCTGGAGCGCCCCTTCGAACTCCGGGTCCTGCTCGACCAGCCAGGAAACCTCATCGAGGACGACGACGGTCGGCCGGTCGACCGGCAGGAACTCGGCGAGCGCACGGAGCGTACCCTTCCAGTCCGGCGGGCTCAGGTGCGCGAAGATCTCCGGCGCACGCAGGCTCGACTGGGTGAGCGTGGCGAGAAAATCTCGCCGCTCGGCCATCGCGTTGCGTCCGCGCGTGGCCTGGAACACGAGGTAGTCACGCCCGCTGCGATCGCAGAACTCCTGCGCCAGACGCGACTTACCGACACGCCGTCGGCCGGTCATGATCAGCGCCTTGCCTCGGGTGGTTCCCGTTCCTGCCTCGACACCGTCCAGCAGGCCGGCGAGCCGGCGCAGGTCCGAGTCGCGTCCGCGAAACTCCATGACCGCCTCCGTAAACTAAGATCCAATCTTACTAAGATTGAATCTTAGTTTACGAGCCGTGCGCCCGCCCTACGGCCGCAGGATCTTGCGGGCCCGCGCCACGTCGTCGTTCATCTGGGCGATGAGCGGCTCCATGCCGTCGAAGCGGAGCGTCGGGCGCAGGTGCGCGACGAACTCCAGCGCGACCGTCTGGTCGTACAGGTCCAGGTCGGTGCGGTCGAGCACGTAGGCCTCGACGCGGCGCTCGACGCCGTCGAACGTCGGGTTGGTGCCCACCGAGATCGCGGCGGGCAGGATCTCCTCCTGGCCCAGGCCGGCGCCGGAGGCGGCCAGCCGGTCGCGCTCGGGCCCGGCGAGGTTCGCGCAGGTCGCGGCGGTGCCGCGGCGCAGCCAGCCCGCGTAGACGCCGTCGGCCGGGACCAGGCCGGTGATGTCGCCGAGGTTGGCGGTCGGGAAGCCCATCTCGCGGCCCCGGGCGTCGCCGTGCACCACGGTGCCGCGCACGAGGTGCGGGCGGCCGAGCACGTCGGCGGCCTGGTCGACGTCGCCCTCCGCGAGCAGCGCTCGCACCGCCGTGGAGGACCAGCGCTGGTGCCCGTCGCCCTCGCCCGCCGAGTCGCCGACGTCCTCGATCGCGACGACCTCGAAGCCGTGCTGCCCGCCGAGCTCGACCATCGTGGCGAGCGTGCCGGCGTTCTGCTTGCCGAAGCGCACGTCGTGCCCCACGACCACGGTGCGCGCACGCAGGCCGTCGACGAGGTAGCGCGACACGAACTCCTCGGGCGTCTGCGCCGCGAAGTCGAGCGTGTAGTTGACCAGCAGGGTCGCGTCGAGGCCGGTGCGCTCCATGAGCGCGAGGCGGTCTTCCAGGCCCGTGATCAGCTCGGGCGCCAGCTCAGGCCGGTGCACCGCCGCGGGATGCGGGTGGAACGTCACGGCGACGGCGCTGGCCGAATCGCCCCGGGCAAGCCGGAGGATGCGGTCGAGCACCGCCTGGTGGCCGCGGTGGACGCCGTCGAAGTTGCCGATCGTCACCACTGATGGCCCGAATCCCGGGGGAACCTGTTCCAGGTCCGTCCACAGCTGCACGCGGGTTGCTCCTCATGAATCGGGTGGCGCGGGTGCGGGAGCCGCTCGTGCCGCGCCCCGCACCGGTCGCCAAAAGCCTACGGCGTGTTTCGGCGGTCGTGCGCCCGGCCCGCGACGGCGGCGGCGATCCGCGTTCAGCGCGGGAGGATCCGGCGCGCCGCGTCCAGGTAGGCCCGGGAGTCGAACTCGTCGAACATGGCCGACTGGAAGATGTAGCCCTGACCGATCCCCATGAGGACCGGGAGCAGGCCCTCCGCGGCCGCCTCGGCGCCGTCGGGTGCATGCTCCGGACGGGCCTCGAACCAGCGGGTCAGAGCCGCGCGGAAGGCGTTCCTGAGCTCCTTGAAACCCATGTTCACCACGCCGCGCATCTCGGGGTCCACGGTCGCCTCGCCCCAGAGCTGGAGCAGGAGCGGGAGCTCGAAGCCCTCGGACAGCACACCCCGGAGCACGATCTCCAGCACTTCGGCAGGGGCCGGCGGGTCGCCGTCCGCCGCGGCCTCCTCGAGATCCGCGCTCCGGCGGCTCAGGGTGGTCCTCGCCACAGCCGCGAACAGCTCGCGCTTGCCCTCGAAGTATCCGTAGACGGCCCCCGTCGACAGCCCGGCCTCCGCGATCACCTCGGCCATCGACGTGTGCTGGTAGCCCTTGGCGGCGAACGCGCGCCGGGCCGCCTCCAGGATCTCGGCACGGCGAGCGTCCCGACGCGCGTCACTGATCTTCGGCACCGGCACCTCCGTCGTCGGGACCTGGGGGACGCCCAGGAGATTGACAAGCATACGGTCGCGGAGCATCGTGAGCCATAAAGAACGAGCGTTCGTTTTTTTAGATTCGGAGCATCCCTTGTCCTACGACGCACCAGCGCCCCACACCCCGGCAGGCCGGGTCATCGGCGTCGCGCTGGCACTCACCCTCGTACTCACCGTGTTCGTGCTCGCGTTCTCGTGGCCCTCGGTCACGGCCGAGCCACGCGACCTGCCCGTCGCCGTCGTCGGGTCCGACGACGCCGTCCGCACCGTCCGCGAGAACCTCGACGAGGCCCAGCCCGGAGCGGTCGAGCTGATCGTGGCCGACGACCGGGCCGCCGCCGTCGAGGCCGTCGAGCACCGCGAGGTCTACGGCGGCCTCGTGCTGGGTGACCCGGCGGCGGGCGAAGCACCCGAGGTGCTCACCGCGTCCGCGGCGAGCTCGGCCACGCACCAGCTCATGACGCAGATCGCCGCGCAGCTGCAGCGAGGCATCCAGGAGCAGGCCGATGCCGCGACGGCGGCGGCCCTGGCCTCGGCCCAGGAGCAGGCGGCGCAGGCCGCGGAGGCCGCCGTCCGGCAGGCACTCGAGGCCGCCGCACGCGGCGAGCAGCCGCAGGCGCCGGAGCAGGGCCTGGCAGAGGCCCCCGCACTGCCCGAGGTCCCCCAGGTGACCGTCACGGACGTGGTCCCGCTGTCCGACGACGACCCGCGCGGCTCGGGCCTGACCGCCGCGATGTTCCCGATCCTCCTGGGCGGCATGATCGGCGGCATCGGCATCTCGCTCGCCGTCACCGGGGCCCTGCGGCGGGTGCTCGCCGTGACCGTGTACTCGGTGGTCGGCGGCGCGATCCTCGTGGGCATCCTGCAGTTCTGGTTCGGCACCGTCCAGGGCGGCTGGCTGCTCGACGGCGCCACGCTCGCCCTCTCGATCGCCGCGATCGCCGCGCCCATCACCGGCTTCGTCGCGGTGCTCGGCAGGCCGGGCATCGCGCTCGGCCCGGTGCTCATGATGCTGGTCGGCAACCCGATCTCGGGCGCGGCGATGCCGGCCGAGTTCCTGCCCTGGCACTGGGGCGAGATCGGTCAGTGGCTGCCGCCGGGCGCCAGCGCGACCCTGCTGCGCGACGTCTCGTACTTCCCCGACGCCGACGCGTCGGCGGCCTGGCTGGCGCTCGGGCTCTGGGCGGGGGCCGGGGTGCTGCTGTCCGTCGTGGGCCACGCCCGCACCACCGGCCGCGCCCGGCGCGCACCGGTGCTCACCGCGCCGGCCTGACCCGCGCCCTGACCGGGCCCGCCCGCGCACCTGGCGCAGGCCCGCCCGGTCAGGGCGCGGGCGCGAGCACCAGGACGGGCTTGGCGAGGGCCTCACCGCGGCGCTTCGTGTCCTCCAGCAGCGCCACGAGCGTGCCCGACGGCGAGAGCGCCGCCACGACGTCGGCGCGGCCCGTCGGCTCGACCCACTGGCCGTAGCCGAGCGCGCGCACCTCGGCCTCGTCGAGCTCGCGCACCGGGAACGTGCCGCGGGCCGCGTCGGCCAGCGGGAGCGTGGCGAGGGTGCCGTCGGCGTCCGCCTGCGCCTCCAGCTCCTCCAGCGTGCGGGCGCCGGCCAGCGCGTAGCCGCCCACCCGGGTGCGCCGCAGCGCGGTCAGGTGCCCGCCGGTGCCCAGCGCGGTGCCAAGGTCGCGCGCCAGGGCGCGCACGTAGGTGCCCGACGACACGGTGACGCGCACGTCGACGTCGACGACGGGCACCTCGCGGGTGGGACCGTCGCCCGGGTCCGCGGCGGTCGGGGCGACGCCCGGCCGGGCACGGTCGCCGTCGTGCGGGGCCGCGGCGTCCGCGGCGTCCGCGGCGTCCGCGGCGTCCGCGGCGTCCAGAGCATCGTCCGGGGCCTCGACGTAGGTGTCGCCCAGGTCGCCGTCGGGCACGACCGCCGTCGTCGCCCGGACGTCCAGGACCTCGAACCGGGAGACGGTGACGGGCCGCGCCTTGAGCGCGACCTCCTCGCCCGCCCGGACGCGCGCGTAGGCGCGCTTGCCGTCCACCTTGATCGCGGACACGGACGTGGGGACCTGCAGGATGTCGCCGGTCAGGTCGGCGACCGCGGCGTCCAGCGCCGCCCGCTCCACGTGCCCGACGGCGTCCGGGCCGGCCACGGCCGCGACCGTGCCCTCGGCGTCGTCCGTGGTCGTGGCGACGCCGAGCCGGATCGTGGCGTCGTAGTCCTTGTCGGCGCCCACCACGTAGGTCAGCAGCTTGGTCGCCCGGCCGATGCCGAGCACGAGCACGCCGGTCGCCATCGGGTCGAGTGTGCCGGCGTGACCGACCTTGCGGGTCCCGGCGAGGCGCCGCATCCGGCCGACGACGTCGTGGCTGGTCCAGCCCTGCGGCTTGTCGACCACGACGAACCCGTCGGCGGCCGTGGGACGGCGCGCGGGAGCCTGCGAGGTGGGGGAAGTCATGGGTCCCAGTATCGCCCGGCTCAGGTGTGCCGCGCGGCGTCGGGCATCCGCCGGGACACGCCCCGGACACGACGACGCCGCCCGCAGCCCGGCCGGAAGGTACCGGTCGGGCCGCGGGCGGGCGGCGCTGTCAGGCGTGCGCGCGGGACGCGGAGGTCACTCGGCCTCGGCGTCGTCCTCGCGCGGCTTCTTGTACGGGTCCTCGTCGCCCGCGTACCGGGCCCCGGCGCGCAGCGCCTCGAGCTCGGCGTCCCGCTTGCGCGCCTCGATCAGCGCGGCGTCGAGGTGCGCGGCCGTCTCGGGGACGGAGTCGAGGTGGAACTCGATGGTCGGCGTCAGCCGCACACCGGTCTGCTTGCCCACCTCGGAGCGGATCAGGCCCGTGGCGCTCTTCAGCGCCGCGGCCGTGCCCTCCCGGTCCTCGTCCGAGCCGTAGACCGTGTAGAACACCGAGGCGTTCTGCAGGTCGCCGGTCACGCGGACGTCGGTGACGGTCACGAAACCGAGCCGCGGGTCCTTGATCCGCGAGTCGATCATCTGCGCGACGATCACCTTGATGCGGTCGGCGAGCTTACGAGCCCGCGGGTTGTCGACCATGATCTAGTCCTTTCAGCGTGAGTGCGGGGTATTCGCCCGTCCGGACAAGCCGTCCGGGCGAATACCCCGCACTCAATGAATCACAGGCGTCAGTCGCGCGGCTTCTCGCGCATCTCGAAGGTCTCGATGGTGTCGCCCTCGGTGACGTCGTTGAACGACCCGAGACCGATACCGCACTCGAAGCCCTCGCGGACCTCGGTGACGTCGTCCTTCTCGCGGCGCAGCGACTCGATCGTGAGGTTGTCGCCCACGACGGTGCCGTTGCGGAGCACCCGCGCCTTGGAGTTGCGTCGGATGGTGCCCGAGCGGATGACCGAACCGGCGATGTTGCCGAACTTCGAGGAACGGAAGACCTGACGGATCTCCGCGGTCCCGAGCTGGACCTCCTCGTACTCCGGCTTGAGCATGCCCTTGAGGGCCGCCTCGACGTCCTCGATCGCCTGGTAGATGACCGAGTAGAACTTGACGTCGACGCCCTCGCGCTCCGCCAGCTCCTCGACGCGCTCGCCGTACTTCACGTTGAAGCCGATGATCACGGCGCTGTCGACCGTGGCCAGGTTGACGTCGTTCTGCGTGATCGCACCCACACCACGGTGGATGACGCGCAGCTCGACCTCCTCGCCCACGTCGATCTTGAGCAGCGCGTCCTCCAGTGCCTCGACGGCACCGGACACGTCGCCCTTGAGGATGAGGTTGAGGCTCTCGACCTTGCCCTTCTTGAGCTCGGTGTCGAAGTCCTCGAGGCTGATCCGCTTGCGGCGCTTGGCCAGCGTCGCGGCACGCTCGGCGGCCTCACGCTTCTCGGCGATCTGACGGGCGGTCCGGTCGTCCGGCGCCACGAGGAACGTGTCGCCGGCGCTCGGGACGCTGGTCAGACCCAGCACCTGCACCGGACGGGCCGGCGTCGCGGCGTCGACCGCGTTGCCGTGCTCGTCGAACATCGCACGCACACGGCCGTGGGCCGTACCGGCGACGATCGAGTCACCGACGTGCAGCGTGCCCGACTGGACCAGCACCGTGGCGACCGGGCCGCGGCCCTTGTCGAGGTTGGCCTCGATCGCGACACCGCGCGCGTCCTTGGACGGGTTGGCGCGCAGGTCGAGAGCGGCGTCGGCGGTCAGCAGGACGGCCTCGACGAGGTCGTCGATGCCGATCCCCGGCTTGGCCGCGACGTCGACGAACATCGTGTCGCCGCCGTACTCCTCGGCCACCAGGTTGTACTCGGTGAGCTGCTGACGCACCTTCGCCGGGTTGGCACCCTCGACGTCGATCTTGTTGACCGCGACGACGATCGGCACGCCGGCCGCCTGCGCGTGGTTCACGGCCTCGACCGTCTGCGGCATCACGCCGTCGTCGGCCGCGACCACGAGGATCGCGATGTCCGTGACCTGGGCACCACGGGCACGCATGGCGGTGAACGCCTCGTGACCCGGGGTGTCGATGAACGTGATGGCGCGCTCGACGCCCTCGTGCTCGTGCGTGATCTGGTAGGCACCGATGTGCTGGGTGATGCCACCGTGCTCGCCCGCCACCACGTCCGACTTGCGGATGGCGTCGAGGAGCTTGGTCTTACCGTGGTCGACGTGACCCATGACGGTCACGACCGGCGGACGGGCGACCAGGTCGTCGTCCGACTCGCCCGCCTCCTCGGCCTGCAGGTCGATGTCGAAGGCCCCGAGCAGCTCGCGGTCCTCCTCCTCGGCCGAGACCATCTCGATCTGGTAGCCGAGCTCGGTCGCCAGCGTGCCGAACGTGTCCTCGTCGAGCGACTGCGTGGCCGTGGCCATCTCGCCCAGGTGGAACAGGACGGTCACGAGCGCCGCGGGGTTCGCGTCGATCTTGTCGGCGAAGTCGTTCAGCGACGCACCGTGGCGCAGCCGGACGACCGTGCTGCCGTTGCCGCGGGGGACCTGCACGCCACCGAGCGACGGGGCCTGCATGGCCTCGAACTCCTGGCGCTTCGCCCGACGCGACTTACGACCGCGGACCGGCTTGCCACCGGCGCGACCGAAGGCACCCTGGGTCGCACCGCGACCACCGGCACCACGACGCGGGCCGCCGAAGCCGCCGCCACCACCGGGACGACCCGGAGCACCGGCACCGCCGGCGCCACCCGGACCACCCGGACGGCCACCGCCGCCGCCACCGGGGCGACCACGGCCGCCACCCGGCGCCGGGCGGTCACCCGGACGCGGCATGTTGGTCTTGCCCGGCATCATGCCGGGGTTCGGGCGCGGGCCGCCGCCACCGGTGCCACCGGGACGGGGCGCCGAGGGGCGCGGGCCACCGGGACGGGGACCGCCCGGGCGCTCGCCGGCCGACTCGCTGCGCTCGGGGCGCTGCCCCGGACGCGGCATGCCCTGGCTGGTCGCGAACGGGTTGTTGCCCGGACGCGGGTTACCGCCGCCGGGACGCTCGCCGCCACCGGCCGCGGGACGGCCACCACGGCCGCCACCGGGACGGGGCATGCCCTGGCTGGTGGCAAAGGGGTTGTTGCCCGGACGCGGGTTGCCGCCGCCCGGACGGCCGCCACGGCCGCCGTCGCGACCGCCGTCACGCCCACCCGGACGCGCGCCCGAGGGGGCGGCGGCGGGCTTGGGGGCACCGGGCTTGGGAGCCGCGGCAGCGGGCTTGGGCGCACCCGGCTTGGGCGCGGTGCCGGCCGGCTTGGCGGACGCCGCGGGCGCCGCCTGGGTCTCGGCCGCAGGAGCCGGGGCGGGAGCCGCCGGCGCAGGGGCAGGTGCCGCGGCGGGCGCAGGTGCGGGTGCCGCCTCGGACTTGGGTGCCGGGGCCGGTGCGGGAGCCGGCGCCGGGGCGGGTGCCGCCTCGGCAGGCTTCCGGGCCGCGGGCTTCGCGGCCGGCTTCGGCGCGCTCTTCGCGGCAGGCTTCGCCGCGGCGCCCTTGTCGGACGCGCCAGGGGCGCCACCGACCGGGAACTTGTCGCGCATCGCTCGCTCGACCGGGGCCTCGAGGGTCGAGGAGGCCGAGCGGACGAACTCGCCCGCGGCCTTCAGCTCGCCCATCAGGGTCTTGCTCTCCACTCCGAGCTGCTTCGCAAGCTCGTGAACGCGGATCTTCGCCACATCTCTCCTGTCTCGGTCCGTCCCGGGACAGGGAGGACCACCGTTAGTACTGCGTACTCATCGCTGGGGACTCATCGGGTGCCCATCGGCTTCAAACCCGCTTCCTTGTCGACGAACTTCATGATTCGGCCGGGCGCTCTGTCGCGCTCGGTCGGAACGGTCTTGCGGTCGGCACCCTCACCGGCCGAGGTGTGCTCGTACCTCGCCGAGGTCGAGGGGCCCGTCGGCGCGCAGTGCGCGTGGGACGGCCCTGCGGCGCTCGGCGAGCTCCAGGCACTGCGGCACCGGGTGGACCCAGGCGCCGCGACCCGGCAGACAGGCACGGACGTCGACGACGATGCGCCGTGGCTCTGCCACGTCGACATCATGCATCGGGGTGTCCAGCACCAGACGCAGGAGTGCAGACCGCTGGTCGCGCCCCCGGCATCCGACACACGTACGCACCGGGCCCATGACAGGCGGAGCGGGGTATGTCGAAGGACGAGCACGCGGCCCAGACTCGGACAGTCTACCGCGCCGACCCACCGGGCGTTACCGACCGCTCTGTGCGTCGGCGGCGGCGCCACCAGCGTCGGCGTCCGCGGCCTCGTCCGAGCGGATGTCGATGCGCCACCCCGTCAGCTTCGCGGCGAGCCGGGCGTTCTGGCCTTCCTTGCCGATCGCGAGGGACAGCTGGTAGTCGGGGACGATCGCCCGTGCGGCACGCGCGTCGGCGTCGACCACTGTGACAGACGACACACGGGCCGGGGACAGCGCGCTGGCCACGAAGGACGCGGGGTCGTCGCTGTGATCGACGATGTCGATCTTCTCGCCGTGCAGCTCGGCCATCACGGCGCGCACACGAGCGCCCATCGGGCCGATGCACGCACCCTTGGCGTTGAGCCCGGACACCCGGGACCGCACGGCCATCTTGGTGCGGTGCCCCGCCTCACGGGCGATGGCGGTGATCTCCACCGAGCCGTCCGCGATCTCCGGGACCTCCAGCTCGAAGAGCTTGCGCACCAGGTTCGGGTGCGTACGGCTCAACGTGATCTGGGGGCCCTTCATTCCGCGGCTGACCTCGACCACGTAGGCGCGCAGCCGCTCGCCGTGCACGTACTCCTCGGTGGGCACCTGCTCGTGCGGCGGCAGCACCGCCTCGGTGCCGCCCACGTCCACGAGCACCATGCGCGGGTCGCGGCCCTGCTGGATGACGCCGGCCAGGACCTCGCCCTCCTTGCCGCGGAAGGTGCCGAGCACCTGGTCGTCCTCGGCGTCGCGCAGCCGCTGCACGATGACCTGACGGGCCGTCGCGGTGGCGATGCGGCCGAAGTCCTGGGGCGTGTCGTCGAACTCGGGCCCGAGCTCCACGGCGGGACGCGCGTCCGGGTCCTCCGGGTCCTCGTCCACGGGCAGCTCCTCGCGCGCCCACACCGTCACGTGGCCGGACGCACGGTCCACCTCGACCCGGGCCCGGTTGTAGGCGTCGGGGGTGCGGTGGTAGGCCGAGAGGAGCGCCTGCTCGATAGCCGCCACGAGGACGTCCAGGCTGAGGTCCCTCTCGCGCTCCAGCATCCGGAGCGTGGTCATGTCGATGTCCATGTCAGCCTTCCTCGTTGCGGCCGGGGTGACCCTCGGTCGTGTTGTCCGTAGCGGCACCGTCCGAGTCCTCGTCGGTGTCTTCACCTGCACTCTCGCCCAGTTCCGAATCCTCGGCATCCTGGGCGTCCTCGAGCCGTCGCAGCTCGACCTCGACCTTGCCCCGGGCGACGTCGCCGGCGGGGATCCGCCGGTCGTCGTCGAGCACCAGGACGTCGCCGTCGGTGTCCGTCAGCACGTCGGTGAGCCGGCCCTCGGCCCGGCTGCCGTCCGTGAGCTTGAGCGTGACCATCCGGGACCGGGCACGCTTGAAGTGGCGCAGCTCGGTCAGCGGCCGGGACGTGCCCGGCGTGGAGATCTCGAGCGTGTAGGCACCGGCCACGACGTCGTCCGTGTCCAGCGCCGCGGAGATCGCGCGCGACACGTCGCCCAGGACGTCCGAGTCCAGGCTGCCGACGGCGTCGTCCGGCAGGTCGACCGTGACGCGGACCACGGACTTGCTGCCCGCCCGCGTGGCGCTGACCTCCTCGAGGTAGAGCCCGGCGGCCTCGACCACCGGCCCCACCACCCCGCGGACCGCATCCGCCTGCTGTGTCATCGACTGCCTCCCGTCGGCTCCCCCATGCGCGGGGGCACGGTTCGAGCCGGAACGGTTCGACCGATGTGCTGTTGTTGTCTGCGTCAAGCCTAACGAAGCCTCCGACCTCGGCACTTCGCGAAGAACGTGATGTCCGTGACCCGACCGCAATCGGCCGGGCAACGAACAGGGTTCCGGAACGTGACATCATCGGCCACGATGAACGCCTCGAACCGCACGGCACGTACCCGACGCCGGTCAGGTCTGACCGCGCTGGCCCTGACCTGCGCGATCATTCTCTCAGGTTGCGGGCTGCGGCTCGAGACGCCGCCGCCGACCGAGCCGGTGCCGGACGCCGCGGAGGTCCTGCGGCGCACCGCGGTGGCCGACGCGCTGCTCGTGGCCGACCAGGCCGCGACCGCCGCGACGAGCGACCGGATCAATGCCGACGTCGAGGCCGAGCTCACCACGATCGCCGAGTCCGCGACCGCGCAGGCGGACCAGCTCGGCGGCGAGTACGACTCGGGCCTCGGCGACATCGTGTCCGAGGGCACCGGCGGCGCGTCGCCGTCCGCGACCGTCCAGGAGCACACGCCCCGCGCCGTCGTCGCGTCCCTGCGCGACGCCGCCACGCGCACGCGCGCCGCCTCCGACCAGGTGCAGTCCGGGCCTCTGGGCCGGCTGCTCGCCTCGATCTCGACGTCGCAGACGCAGCACGCCAGGGAGCTCGCCCTGCTCACCGGCGTCAAGGGTCCGGCCCTGCCCTCGACCCAGATCGCCGAGCCCGCCGACCCCGCGCCCGAGCCGAGCGAGGGCGACGAGGGGTCGGCGGCTCCGGCGTCCGCCACGAGCGAGGAGGCGCCGGTGGCCCCCGGCGGGCTGTCGGCCGAGGACCTGAGCGCCCTGATCCTGGCCGAGGACACCGCGGGCTACGCGTACGAGGTCCGGGCGGCGCAGTCCGACGGCGACGTCCGTACCCGGGCGCACGAGCGCGCCGTCGCGCACCGCGCACGCGCCCAGGCCTGGGCGCTGCTGGCCGGCGTCGACGGGACGGACCAGGACCCGCGCCGCGTGGCCTACACGGTGCCCGGTTCGGACACGCCGACCTCACAGCTCGCGATCGACCTCGAGGCCGGGCTGGCGCAGGACTACGCCTCGCTCACCGGGGTCGCCGAGTCCGGCACGCGCGCCGTGCTCGTCGCGCTGCTGACCGACTCCACGCTGGCCGGCGCCCGGTGGGGCGCCCCGGTCGTGGCTTTCCCGGGTCTGCCCGAGCGGGCCTGACGGCCCTCTCCCGGCCCCTCCCCGTGCGGCTCACGCGCCGTCGGACCAGGCTTCCAGCCCGGCCCGACGGCGGTGACCCGCGCGACCCTCAGGCGAGCAGGGCCTCGACCCGCTCGGCCACGGCGTCCACGATGCCGTCGACGGGGAAGTGCTCCGCCTCGCCGGCGCGCGGCCGGACCTCGACGACGCCGTCGGCCAGGCTCTTGCCCACGGTGACCACGAGCGGGGCGCCGAGCAGCTCGGCGTCCTTGAACTTCACGCCAGGTGACGTCTTGCCGGCCCGGTCGTCGTAGAGCACCTCGACGCCACGGGCGGCGAGCTCCTCGGCGATCTTCTCGGCGGCCTCGAAGATCGCGGCGTCCGTGCCTGCCGCGACCAGGTGCACGTGCACGGGGGCGACGTGCGCCGGCCACGCCAGGCCGCGCTCGTCGTGGTTGGCCTCGGCCAGCGCGGCCAGGGCGCGCGTGACGCCGACGCCGTACGAGCCCATGGTCACCACGGCCTGCTTGCCGTTCTCGTCGAGCACGACCAGGCCCAGGGCCTCGGCGTACTTGCGGCCGAGCTGGAAGATGTGGCCCATCTCGATGCCGCGCGCGAGCTCCAGCGGGCCGGAGCCGTCGGGCGCCAGGTCGCCGGCGCGCACCTCGGCGGCCTCGACCGTGCCGTCGGCCGTGAAGTCACGGCCGGCCACCAGGTCGAACACGTGCTTGCCGGGCTCGTTGGCGCCCGTGATCCAACGGGTGCCGGGCACGACGCGGGGGTCGAGCAGGTAGCGGATAGCGGGGACCTTCTCGCCGTCCTCGCCCTCGACCTGCTCGCCCTGGGGGCCGAGCGCCTGCGGCCCGATGTAGCCCTTGACCAGCTGCGGGAACTTCTTGAAGTCCTCCTCGGTGGCGGCCTCGGGCTCGGCGGGCGTCAGCGCGGCCTCGATGCGCTTGAGGTCTACCTCGCGGTCGCCGGGCAGGCCGACGACGACGAGCTCGCGGGTCCCGTCGGGCTGCACCAGCGCGAGCACCACGTTCTTCAGGGTGTCGGCGGCGGTCCAGGCCCGGTCGGGGCGGGGGAACTTCGCGTTGGCGACGTCGACCAGCGTGGCGATCGTCGGGGTGTCGGGGGTGTCCTCGACGTGGGCCGCGGGGGCGTCGTCGTACGGGACCGCCGCGGGGACCGGGGTGACCACGGCCTCCACGTTGGCCGCGTAGCCGCCGGCCGAGCGCACGAACGTGTCCTCGCCGATGGGCGAGGGCGACAGGAACTCCTCGGAGCGCGAGCCACCCATGGCGCCCGACATCGCCGAGACGATCACGTACTCCAGGCCGAGGCGCGTGAAGATCTTCTCGTAGGCCTCGCGGTGCTTCTGGTAGCTGACGTCCAGGCCCTCGTCCTTGACGTCGAAGGAGTACGAGTCCTTCATGATGAACTCGCGCCCGCGGATCAGGCCCGCGCGGGGGCGCGCCTCGTCGCGGTACTTGGTCTGGATCTGGAAGAGCGTGACCGGCAGGTCCTTGTACGACGAGTACAGGTCCTTGACCAGGAGCGCGAACATCTCCTCGTGCGTGGGCGCGAGCAGGTAGTCGGCGTCCTTGCGGTCCTTGAGCCGGAACAGGCCGGCGCCGTACTCCTCCCAGCGACCCGTCGCCTCGTAGGGCTCCCGCGGCAGCAGCGCCGGGAAGTGCACCTCCTGGCCGCCGATCGCGACCATCTCCTCGCGGACGATCGCCTCGATCTTGGCCAGCACCCGCAGGCCGAGCGGCAGCCACGAGTAGATGCCCGGGGCGGCCCGGCGGATGTACCCGGCCCGCACGAGGAGCTTGTGGCTGGCGACCTCGGCCTCGGCCGGGTCCTCGCGCAGGGTACGGACGAAGAGGGACGACATGCGCAGCACGTCGCCCTGAGTGAGGCGTGCGGAAGACATGGGGCACAGCCTATCCGCGCGGGGCCCCGCGGCTCGCCCGGAATTAGTGGTGGGGCCCGGGGCAGGTCTTGCCGTGCTGCGGGAAGTTGCGGAGGATGAGGCCATGCCGGAGCTGCCCGAGGTCGCCGCGCTCGCCGACTTCCTGCGCGCGCGGACCGCGGGACGCACGGTCAGCGCGGTGGAGGTGGGCTCGATCGCCGCGCTCAAGACGTTCGACCCGCCGCCCGCCGCGCTCGCCGGGGGCCAGGTCGTGGACGTGGCCCGGCACGGCAAGTGGCTGGACCTGGCGGTCTCCCCCGCCGGCTCCGGGGCCGGGCCCGACGGCGCCCCGCTGCACCTGGTCTTCCATCTCTCGCGGGGCGGCTGGGTGCGCTGGTCGGACGCGCTGTCCACCAAGCCGGTGCGCCCCTCGCTCGGCGGCTCCAGCCGGGGTGCCGTCCTCGCGCTGCGCGTGCGGCTCGACGACGGCTCCGGCTTCGACCTGACCGAGGCGGGCACCCGCAAGCGGCTGGCGGTGCACGTGGTCCGCGACCCGGCCGACGTCGAGATGATCGCCTCCCTGGGCGTGGAGCCGCTCGCCCCGGAGTTCACGACCGAGGTGCTCGCCGACCTGCTCAAGGCGAAGAACCAGCAGGTCAAGGGCCTGCTGCGCGACCAGCGGGCCATCGCGGGGATCGGTAACGCCTACAGCGACGAGATCCTGCTCGTGAGCCGGTTCAGCCCGTACAAGCTGACCGGGACGTTCACGCCCGAGGAGACCGCCCGGCTGCACCAGGCGATCGGCGACGTGCTCACGGAGGCCATCGAGGCGGCGTCGGGCAAGCCGGCCAAGGAGCTCAAGGACGCCAAGCGCGCCGGCATGAGGGTGCACGGGCGCACCGGCGAGCCGTGCCCGGGCTGGAACGGGGTGCCGTGCGGCGACCTCGTGCACGAGGTGTCGTTCGCCGACCGCTCGATGCAGTACTGCCCGACGTGTCAGACGGGCGGCAAGCCGCTGGCGGACCGCCGCATGTCCAAGCTCCTGCGCTGAACCCGCCGGACGGGGCGCACTGAGCCCTTGAACCGGCTCGGCCCCCTCTCCTTCGAGACCTAAGTTTCTTCGCTTTGGGGCGGCCGAAAGCGAAGAAACTTAGGTCTCGAAGGAGAGAGCGACAGCGCGGAGCGGCGTCAGAGGCGTCAGAGGCGTCAGAAGAGGACCGTCGCGAACGTGCCGACCTGCTCGAAGCCGACCCGCCGGTACGCGGCCATGGCCCGCTCGTTGTAGGCGTTGACGTAGAGCGACACGACCGGCGCGATCGTGGCGCGGGTCGCGGCGACCACCGCCGCCATCCCGGACTCCGACCATCCGCGTCCACGGAACGCGGGCTCCACCCAGACGCCCTGCACCTGGGCGACCCCGCCGGCCACCGCGCCGAGCTCGGCCTTGAAGCCGACGGCGGGCCGGCCGTCGCCGTCGGGCACGAGGCGCACGAACGAGCGCCCCTCCGTGATGAGCGAGCGCACGCGCTCGGCGTAGGCGGACCCGCCGGCGGCGATCGGCGAGTAGCCGACCTCCTCGGTGAACATGCGCACGCAGGCGGGCAGCACGAGCTCCAGCTCGGAGGGCACGGAGCGCCGGACGGTGGGGTCGGGCGCGACCAGGGGGTCGTTGCCGATGGCCATCGACGGCTGGTCGGCGCGCACGTCCCGGGCCGCGGGCCAGTGGGGGGACAGACGCTCCCAGAGCGCGAGGGCGGCCCGCTGCTCCCCCACGATCGACGACGACCGCCGCCCGTAGATCCGGGCGACGGTCGTGAACGCGGCGATCGCCTCGGCCCGGCGGGCCGGGTCGGTGATCGGGACCACGGGCACCAGGTTGGCGCCGGACCAGCACACCGCCTCCAGCGGCCCGACGGCGGGAAAACCCCACGCCTGACCTGCGGCGGCGCCGAACCCGGAGCGCGCCGCGATCTCCAGGCGGGCCGTGGCGAGCACGGAGGCGACCGGGTCGACGGCGCACACGGCCAGCGCCGCCGCGAGGTCGGCGCGGGTGAGCGACCGCGCGAGCATGTCGCCGCGGCCGAGCTGCGAGCCCATGTCCTGTTCGCCCGGTTCCAACGGCCCGTCGGGGCGCGCCCCGGCCGGAACCGGGGTGCGCCAACGAGCCATGCCTTGCTCCGTTCGAGTCCGAACCTTCAGTATCGCCCGAGCCCGCGATCCTGCTGCGGCTCAGCCGACGGAGACGACCGGCGAGCCGGCCTGTGCCTCATTCTCCGGCGTGGGCATCTCATCCGCGAGACGCATCGCCTCTTCGATGAGGGTCTCGACGATCATCGCCTCGGGGACGGTCTTGATGACCTCGCCCTTGACGAAGATCTGGCCCTTGCCGTTGCCCGACGCGACGCCGAGGTCGGCCTCGCGGGCCTCGCCCGGGCCGTTGACGACGCAGCCCATGACGGCGACGCGCAGCGGGACGGTCATGCCCTCCAGGCCCGCGGTGACCTTCTCGGCGAGCGTGTACACGTCCACCTGGGCGCGGCCGCACGACGGGCAGGACACGATCTCGAGCTTGCGAGGCCGCAGGTTGAGGGCCTGCAGGATCTGGTTGCCGACCTTGACCTCCTCGACCGGCGGGGCCGAGAGGGAGACGCGGATCGTGTCGCCGATGCCCTTGCTGAGCAGGGCGCCGAACGCGGTGGCCGACTTGATGGTGCCCTGGAACGCCGGGCCGGCCTCGGTGACACCGAGGTGCAGCGGCCAGTCGCCCCGCTCGGAGAGCAGCTCGTAGGCGCGAACCATGACGACAGGGTCGTTGTGCTTGACCGAGATCTTGAAGTCGTGGAAGTCGTGCTCCTCGAAGAGGCTGGCCTCCCACACCGCGGACTCCACGAGGGCCTCCGGGGTGGCCTTGCCGTACTTCTCGAGGATGCGCTTGTCGAGCGAGCCCGCGTTGACGCCGATGCGGATCGAGATGCCGGCGTCCTTCGCGGCCTGCGCGATCTGCTTGACCTGGTCGTCGAACTTGCGGATGTTGCCCGGGTTGACGCGGACGGCGGCACAGCCGGCGTCGATCGCCTGGAAGACGTACTTGGGCTGGAAGTGGATGTCCGCGATCACGGGGATCTGGGACTTCTTCGCGATGATCGGCAGCGCCTCGGCGTCGTCGGAGGTCGGGACGGCGACGCGCACGATGTCGCACCCTGCCGTCGTCAGCTCCGCGATCTGCTGGAGGGTCGCGTTGATGTCGGTCGTCGGCGTGGTGGTCATGGACTGCACGCTGATGGGAGCGTCACCGCCTACCTCCACCTTGCCGACCTTGATCTTGCGGGTCTTCCGGCGAGGGGCGAGGACCGGCGGGGGTGCTGCTGGCATGCCGAGGCTGATTGCGGTCACAGGATCAGTATCCACGTTTCAGAAGGTGCGAAACGCACATGGTGTCTGGCGTCACGTGATCCGCACGGGATCCACCAGGTCCGCCACGATGAGCACGCCGCCCACGCCGAGCAGGATCAGGAAGACCACGTAGGCCACGGGGGTCATGCGCGCGACGTCGGCGGGACCGGGCAGGACGGCGGCGCCGCGTACCCGCGCGACGGTCCGCTTGCCGCCCTCGTACAGGGCGTTGACCAGGTGCCCGCCGTCGAGCGGCAGGAGCGGGATGAGGTTGAACACGAACAGCGCGATGTTCAGGCTCGCGAGCAGGCTGAGGTAGATCATCACGCGGTCGAGGATGGCCTCGTCCAGCGCCATGATCTCGCCGCTGATCCGCGCGACGCCCACCATCGACTGCACGGAGTCCTGCGAGCGCTCCTCGGCCGTGAAGGCCTGGGTGGCGGCCTCGGCCACGCGGACCGGCAGTGTCGCGACCATGGTCGCCGTCTGCCAGGTCATGTTGCCGACCTCGGGCAGCACACGCGACAGCGGCTGCGGCTCGCGGACCTGGAGCGGGGAGAAGCCCACGAACCCGCCCGGCTCGGTGACCGGCGTGCCGTCGGCGGCCAGGACGGCTGCGCCCTGCTCGTCCACGACGGGGCGCTCGGTCTCGGCGGGGGTCACCTCGAGCGTGACGCGCTCGCCGTCGCGCAGCACGACGACGTCGGACTCGCGGCCTGCGGAGGCGTTGATCAGGCCGACGAGCTGCTGCCAGCCGGTGACCTCGGTACCGCCGAAGGAGACGACCTCGTCGCCCGGCTGGAGGCCCGCGGCCGCGGCGGGCGCGGCCGGCTGCCCCTCGCAGTCGTCGCCGGTGGCGCTGGACGTCGCGGACGCCGGGACGCAGTCGGAGAGCTGGGCCACGGTCGTGGAGACGGCGGGCAGGCCGTAGCCGATCAGGATGATGGCCATCAGGAACGTGGCGATCACGAGGTTCATGAACGGCCCGCCGAACATGACCACGAGCTTCTTGGGCGTCGAGAGGTTGTAGAACGCGCGGTGCTCCTCGCCGGGCCGCACCTCGGCGACCGACGCGTCGCGCGCGTCCGCGACGAGCTCGTTCCAGAAGCCCTTCTTGCGCTTCGTGCCCTCGGGGGCAGGCGGCATCATGCCGACCAGGCGCACGAAACCGCCGAGCGGGATGGCCTTGATCCCGTACTCGGTCTCGCCCTTGGTCCGCGACCAGAGGGTGGGGCCGAAGCCCACCATGTACTGGCTGACGCGCACGCCGAACTTCTTGGCCGGGATCATGTGCCCCAGCTCGTGCAGACCGACCGAGACCAGGACGCCCACCAGCAGGACGAGCACACCAACGATGTGCGGAACGATGCTCACGGGACCGAGACTACGACACCTGTCTGACAGCCAGGGAAGCCGCGCGCGGCTCCCCCCGGGACGGCCACCCGACGTTCACCCCATGCCGCCTACATGGTGATTCGTTGAAACATCGGTTACTCATCATTAACCTGGTGGCATGTCGGTTTCGTCCGTCCCTGGGTTCCGGGAGCTGCACGCGCACGGCCCGTCCTCCCTCGCGGAGAGCCTGACCTCGATGTTCCAGACCGAGGCCTGGTCCGCCGCGGACGGCGACTCGCGGGTCGCCCGGCAGCTGCGCGAGATCGGCGTGGACGTCAGCGCCATCTGGGCGGCGTCGCGCTGGAACATGGGCGACGACGGCGACGCACCCAACCGCCGTCATCCCGTGACCGGCGACCCGCGTGGCCCGGAGACCGCCGCGGCGCTGACCGCCGTCGTCGACCGGCCGCGGGCCGCCGCGCTGCTCGGGGTGTACCTGTGGTCGCAGGCGAGCGACGCGCTGCAGTACACGTTCCGGCACGGCCGCATCATCGTGCCGCTGCGGGCCTTCGTCGAGACCTGGGAGACCTGCCGGGACCGCGCGCCCGACGACGTCTGCCGGGCCGAGGGCGACGCCGTCGCCGTGCTGCTGCGCACGCTGATCACCCAGATGCACACGGCCGCCGCCCGCAGCGCGGGCGACCTGCTCCGCGTGGCCGACGCCGCCGGGCGAGCCGGAGACCGGTGCGGCGAGCTGCTGCAGGCCGCCCGGGCGATCCCCGACCCCACGTCGCCGTTCCGCCGCGCCCTGGTGCCCCAGGCCGTCACGCGCGTCCGGTACTTCCGCGCGCTGGCCGAGGCCGCGGGGGCGGCGTCGGACGCGATGGCGGGCGAGCCCGCCCGGCTGGGCCCCGCGCTGGACGGGCTGCGCGCCGCCGAGACCGACCGGCACCTCAACTACATCCTCGCCAGCGAGCTGCGCTCCTACCGGATGCACCTGACGGAGCTGTACCGCAACCTCGACGCGACCTGGCTCACGCTCGACCGGCTGCGGACGGTCTACATCTACCCGTTCGGGCTGCGCGACGTGCGGCCCGCCGCCGCGGTGACCGCCATCCGGCGGCTCGCGCACCGGGACGAGCGCCCGGAGCTGCTGGGCGTCCAGGCCTTCGCCGTGCGCGGCCGCCTCAAGATGGACGACGTCTGGGCGAGCGTCGACCGGGCGGCCCGCCCGTACGGCGGCGCGTCGCTGTCGATGCCGAACGTGCGCCTGGAGCAGCCCGACGGGACGTTCATCGCGGAGCTGTCCTGCGACGTGCGGTTCACCGAGTTCGGCAACCACTACGTGCGGTTCCGGTACTCGTCGCGCGACCAGTCGCCGCAGCAGGTCCGCGACGCCCGGTTCCGGCTGTCCAACCTGCACGCCGACATCCGGGTGCGGTGGATCGCGCTGGACGGCTCGCCCGTCGACGTCGACCCGGGCGGCGCGCTCCCGCCCGAACGCCTCTTCGACCTGGCCGACCTGCTCCAGCGGGCGACGGCGGACCTGGTCCGCCGGGGCACCGAGATCGCCCAGGGGCGCGCCCACGTGGTCACCACCGTCTACGAGGCGAGCCGGGGGCAGGGCCCTGCCGCTCCCCCGGAACGCCGGACGCCGGTCAACATGGGCGACGAGATGCTGGCCGCGTTCGGCTCGCAGGTGCTGCTGCAGCCCGTGTCCTACGGCACCGCCACGCTGTGCGACTGGACCCTGCGGCAGCGCAACCCCGTGCTGCTGGAGGGCGTGCGGCACCTGGGCGACGTCGTCGCGGTGGCCACGAACTCCACCACCGTGGCTCTGGTCGGGACGGCGCACTTCAAGATCTCCCAGTACGGCTCGCTCGCCGAGTTCGTGGCCAGCCTCAACGGGCTGTTCAGCGCCTGGAACGCCACCCTGGCCGACCACCTGCGGATCGTCGCGACCATGCTCGCCGACCACGACGTGAACAACGGCGCCGACCTCGCCGACCGCAAGGAGCGGCTCACGCGCGAGCAGCTACGGCTGCACGAGTTCGCCTCGGAGGTGCGCACCACCCTGACGACGATCACCTCGCCGACGTTCCTCGCCTCCGCGCTGGAGTCGCGGATGCTCAACCAGCTCCTGCACGCGTCGCGGTTCGAGCAGCAGGCCGCCGGCGTCACCGAACGGCTGCGCGAGCTGCTCCAGGAGCCGATCGCGGCCCGGCTCGCGGCGCTCGAACGGCTGCACGGCGACCGCGAGCGCGCGGCGGAGGTCCGGCGGGAGCGGTCCCGGCGTCGGCTGATGGACGGCACGCTGTCCGCGATCACGGTCTTCGCCGGGGTGTACGCCCTGATCGGTACCGTCCAGGTGGCGCTGGACGCGTCGCTCATCGGCCCGATCCAGGCCGTCACGGCCACGGCGCTGGTCACCGTGGGCGCGCTGGTGACGGGGTGGGCGGTCTTCAACTGGACGAGCCGGCGGTGAGTGTTGCCGCGGCGGCGCTCGCCGTGTCAGACATACAGGTCCCTCGGGTGACCTGTGCGTCTGACACGCCATAGCCTGGTCGGGTCAGCCGCGACGCCGCTCCACGACGGGGGATCACGATGACCGGAAGCTCTGTGTCCGTGCCTGGTGGGGCGCCCGGGGGCGCGCCTGGTGAGGCGCCCGGGGCGGTGCCCGGCGGGGCGAACGTCACGCCGCGCGGCACCGCGCGGGACGACGCCGCCCGGCGGCATCTCTGGGGGCACTTCACGCGGCAGTCCGCCTGGGACGCGGGGGTGCCGACGCTGGTCCGCGGCGAGGGCCACCACGTGTGGGACGCCGCCGGACGCCGGTACATCGACGGGCTCTCCGGGCTGTTCGTGGTCCAGGCGGGGCACGGCCGCAGGGTGCTCGCGGAGGCCGCGGCGCGGCAGGCGGGCGAGCTCGCCTACTTCCCGCTATGGTCGTTCGCGCACCCGCCCGCGATCGACCTGGCCGAACGCCTGGCCGACCTCGCGCCGGGCGACTTGAACCGCGTGTTCTTCACGACCGGCGGCTCCGAGGCCGTGGAGACGGCGTTCAAGCTGGCCAAGCAGTACTGGAAGCTGCAGGGCCGGCCGGGCAAGTACAAGGTGATCTCCCGGAACATCGCGTACCACGGCACCACGCACGGAGCGCTGTCCGTGACGGGCGTGCCGGGCTTCAAGGCGCCGTTCGAGCCGCTGGTCCCGGGCGCGTTCAAGGTGCCGAACACCGACATCTACCGGGCGTCCGAGGACCTGCGCGACGACCCGAAGGCGTTCGGCCGGTGGGCGGCCGACCAGATCGAGGTGCTCATCGAGACGGAGGGGCCGGACTCGGTCGCGGCCGTGTTCCTCGAGCCCGTGCAGAACGCCGGCGGCTGCTTCCCACCTCCGCCCGGCTACTTCGAGCGGGTGCGCGAGATCTGCGACCGGCACGACGTGCTGCTGGTCTCCGACGAGGTGATCTGCGCGTTCGGCCGGATCGGGTCGATCTTCGCGTGCGACGACTTCGGCTACGTGCCCGACATGATCACGTGCGCCAAGGGCATGGCGTCGGGCTACTCCCCGATCGGCGCCTGCCTGGTCTCCGACCGGGTGTACGAGCCGTTCGCCCACGGGTCGACGACGTTCGCGCACGGGTACACGTTCGGCGGGCACCCGGTGTCCGCGGCGGTCGCCATGGCGAACCTCGACCTCTTCGAGGAGGAGGACCTGACCGGGCGGGTCAAGGAGAACGCGCCCGCGTTCCGGTCCACCCTGGAGCGGCTGCACGACCTGCCGATCGTGGGCGACGTGCGCGGCGCCGGGTACTTCTACGCGATCGAGCTCGTCCGGGACAAGGTCACCCGGGAGACGTTCTCGGGCGACGACGCCGAGCGGCTGCTGCGCGGGTTCCTCACCCCGGCGCTCTTCGAGGCCGGCCTGTACTGCCGCGCCGACGACCGAGGCGACCCGGTGGTGCAGCTCGCCCCGCCGCTGACGGTCGGGCAGCCGGAGTTCGACGAGATCGAACAGATCCTCCGGGGTGTGCTGAGCGAGGCGTGGACGCGGCTCTGAGCGTGCGGTGGTCGAGCGGTCGGCGATGGTGCGCTTCTACCCAGTCATTGCGCCCGGAACTGGCCTGTTTCCGGGCGTAATCGCTGGGTAGAAGCGCACCATCGTTGCTGTTTCGTGGTGGAGGGCCGCCGGAGCCCAACTAGCACCCCACCCCCCGGAGACGGTTTCGGACGAACGCCGTCCGCGACTAGGGTGGGCCCACTTGGCGCGGGGCGCCGGGCATCCGCCCGGCTGAGATGCACCCGTGGAACCTGATCTAGGTAGTGCTAGCGAAGGGAACGCCTCATGGGCTCCGTCCTGCCCGACGCCGTCGCGTCGGTCGTCACCGCGGTGCACGACACCGCCCCACTGGTGCACTGCGTGACCAACGTCGTGGTCACCAACTTCACCGCGAACGTCCTGCTCGCCGCGGGCGCCGCGCCCGCCATGGTCGCCGACCCCGAGGAGGCGCCCGTCATGGCCGGCGCCGCCGGCGGCCTGCTGATCAACCTCGGCACCGTCGAGGGCGGCCAGGCCGACGGCATGCGGGCCGCCGTCAACGGCGCCACCGCCGCCGGCGTGCCCTGGGTGCTCGACCCCGTCGCCATCGGCGCCCTGCCGCTGCGCACCCGGCTCGCCGCCGAGCTGTTCGCCCGCGGCCCCGCCGTCGTCCGCGGCAACGCGTCCGAGATCCAGGCGCTCGCGGGCGGCTCCGGCGGCCGCGGCGTCGACTCCCTGGACACGCCCGACGGCGTGCGGGACGTCGCGCTCGGCCTGGCCCGGTCCTCCGGCGCCGTGATCGCCGTCAGCGGCGCGTCCGACCTGCTCACCGACGGCGACCGCGTGGTGCGCATCCAGGCGGGCACGCCCCTGATGACGCGCGTCACCGGCGTCGGCTGCTCGCTCGGCGCCCTGGTCGCGGCGTGCGCCGCCGTCACCGAGGACCGTCTGCTCGCCGCGACGGCAGCGACCGCCTGGCTCTGCGTGGCCGCCGACCGGACCACGTCGACGACGCCCGGCAGCTTCGCCGTCGAGCTGGTCGACCGGATGTTCGACGTCGATCCCGAGGCCGTCGGGTTCGGCGCCGGGCTGGTGAACGAGCCGGCTGCCTCCAACGGGTCCGCGTCGGCAGGGGCCGCGTCGACCGCCGAGGCCGGGGCCGAGCCCGCGCGGGCCAAGGCGTGAGCGCCCGGCTCCTCGACCCGACCGTCTACCTCGTCACCGACACCACGCAGTGCGGCGGCCCCGCCGGGGTCGTCACCACCGTGGGCGCGGCGGTCGGCGGCGGAGTGACCGCCGTCCAGCTCCGCGACCCGGGCGCGACGACCCGCGAGCTCGTCGACCTCGGCCGCGCCCTGGTCGCCCTGCTCCGGCCGCGCGGCGTGCCGCTGGTGGTCGACGACCGGGTGGACGTCGCGCTCGCGATCGACGCCGACGGCGCCCACGTGGGCCAGAGCGACCTCGACCCCGTCTCGGCGCGGCGGCTGCTCGGCCCGGACCGGCACCTGGGGCTGAGCGTCAGCACGCCGGAGGAGGCGCAGGACGCGGCCGGCCTGCCCCCGGGCACCGTCGACCTGCTCGGAGTCGGGCCGGTGCGGCCCACCGCGACGAAGTCCGACGCCCGCCCAGCGATCGGCTTCGCGCGGCTCGGCGACGTCACGGCCGCCACGGGCCTGCCCTGCGTGGCGATCGGCGGACTGCGGGCCGACGACGTCGGCGCGCTGCACGAGGCGGGGGCGGCCGGGAGCGCCGTCGTCTCCGCCGTCTGCGGACGGCCCGACCCGGCGGCCGCGGCGCGGGAGCTGGCGCGGGCGTGGGCGGAGGCGCGGGCTGGGCGTGGTTCCGAGGCCCGGTCGCGGGCGGCGACGGGGGCGGCGTCGTGAGCGGGTTCGGACGGGACGGGAGCGCCTCGTGAACGGGTTCGGGCGGGACGGCGGCCGCGTCGTGAGCGGGTCCGGGCGGGATGCGGTGGGGCTCGCGGATGTCGAGCAGACGCCCCGCCTCCGCAGTCCCGACGTCGGCCGTTCCGCCGTCGCGACTCGCGCCGAAGCCGCGCCCCTCGCCGACGTCGCCCCGCGCGTCCGCCCGCCCGGCCACCCCGTGGTGGCGCTGACGATCGCAGGCTCGGACCCGTCCGGCGGGGCCGGCATCCAGGCCGACCTGAAGACCTTCGCGGCGCTCGGCGGCTACGGCTGCGCGGTGCTCACGGGGCTGACGGCGCAGTCCACGACGGGCGTGACGCGGGTGCACCCGGTGCCCGCCGACATGGTGAGCGCGCAGCTCGACACGCTGTTCGCCGACGTCGCCGTGGACACGATCAAGATCGGCATGACGACGGACGCCGCCATCGCGCGGACGGTCGCCGCCGCGCTGCGCGACCTGCGGGCCGCCGGACGTACGCCGTTCGTGGTGCTCGACCCGGTGATGGTCGCGACGTCGGGCGACCGGCTGCTGGCGCCCGACGCCGAGGCGGTGCTCCGCGACGAGCTGCTCCCCCTGGCCGACCTCGTCACGCCGAACCTGCCCGAGGCCGCCGTGCTGCTCGGCGTCGAGCCGGCCCGCGACGGTCGTGAGGCGGCGGACCAGGCCCGGGCCCTGCGGGCGCTCGGGGTCGGGTATGCGCTGGTCAAGGGCGGGCACCTCGACTCGGCGGAGTCGGTCGACCACCTCGCGGGGCCCGGCGTCGGCGGGGTATGCGGCGGCGGGAACGGCGGTACAGGCGCCGGCCGGGACAACGGAGACAGCGGCGGCGGGAATCGCGTGGGCGGGGTCGGCACCACCGGGAACGGCGCCGTCGGGGACGACCTCGGCGAGGTCAGCCCGGGCGGGGACGGCGTCGTCGCGCTGGCCGCACCCCGGGTGCCGACCCGGAACACGCACGGCACGGGCTGCACGCTGAGCTCGGCGTGCGCCGTCCTGCGCCCCGCGCACGACGGCTGGGAGCCCGCAGTCCGGGCCGCCAAGGACTACCTGACCGGGGCGCTACAGGCCGCGGACTCCCTGGTGATCGGCGGCACGGGGACGACGTCGGGCCGGTGGCAGGGCCACGGCCCGGTCGACCACGCCCACGCAACCCGCCGAACCTGACCGCCCCAAACCCAACCAAACCAACTCTGCCAGTCTCCTTTGAGACCTAAGTTTCTTCGCTTTGAGCCGTCCGAAAGCGAAGAAACTTAGGTCTCAAAGGAGAACGGGATCAGCCAGATCCGACCGAACAAGCTACGCCGTCTTCAGGATCTCCGCCGCGCGCGCCCGGGCCCACGCGTCCGCCTCCAGGACGCCCTCGACCGACGACGCGTCGCCCGCCCCGGCCGACGCGTGCGCCTCGACGACGGCGGCCACGGTGTCGACGATGTCGAGGAACCCGATCGTCCCGTCGTGAAACGCGTCGACACACACCTCGTTGGCGGCGTTGTAGACCGCGGGGTGGGTCCCGCCGGCCTCGCCGACCTGGCGGGCCAGGCGGACGGCAGGGAAGGCGTCGTCGTCCAGGGGCAGGAACTCCCAGCTCGCGGCCTGCGTCCAGTCGATGCCGACGTCGACGTCGGGCAGCCGGTCCGGCCAGGACAGGCCGAACGCGATCGGCACCAGCATGCGCGGCGGCCCGGCCTGCGCGATCGTGGAGCCGTCGACGAACTCGACCATGGAGTGGATCATCTGCTGCGGGTGCACCACCACGTCGATGGCGCTGAACGGCAGGTCGAACAGCAGGTGCGCCTCGATGACCTCCAGGCCCTTGTTGACCAGGGTCGCCGAGTTGGTGGTGACCACGCGGCCCATCGCGAAGTTGGGGTGCCGCAGGGCCTGGGCGGGCGTGACGTCGCGCAGCTCGTCCCGTGAGCGCCCGCGGAACGGCCCGCCGCTGGCGGTCACCACGAGCTTGCGCACCTCGGACGACGCGCCCGAGCGCAGCGACTGCGCGATGGCCGAGTGCTCGGAGTCCACGGGCACGATCTGGCCCTCGTGCCGGACGGCGGCCTTGACCAGGGCGCCGCCCACGACGAGCGACTCCTTGTTCGCGAGCGCCAGCGTCGAGCCGGCGTCGAGCGCGGCGAGGGTGGGGCGCAGGCCGACGGAGCCGGTGATGCCGTTGAGCACCACGTTGCTCCCCCGGCCGGCCAGGTCGGTGGCGGCGTCGGGCCCGGCGAGCACCTCGACGCCGTCGGCGCCGGCCTCGCTGAGCAGGGCGGTCAGGGCGGGGCGCGCGGCGGCGTCGGCGACCGCGACGGCGCGGACGCCGAGCGTGGCGGCCTGCCGGGCGAGGAGCGGGAGGTCGGAGCCGCCCGCGGACAGGGCGTCCACGCGGAACCGGTCGGGGTTGCGCCCGATGACGTCGACGGCCTGCGTGCCGATGGAACCGGTGGAGCCGAGAAGGGTGACGCTTCGCATGGGCCCATCCTGTCAGCCCGGCAGGCCCGGACCGACGTCAGCCCTCGCCCGGCTGCTCCGCACGGCCGCGGCCGAACATCCGCCAGCCGCGGACCACGCCGCGCGGGTCGGGCGCGGGCTGGTCGGCGGCCTCCCAGCCGGCGTCGTCGTCGAGCGGGACGACGTGCAGGCCGAAGTCGGCCAGGATCACGGGGATGGCGCGGATGACGGCGCGGTCCTTCTCCCGGTCGGGCTCCGAGAGGTCGGCCCAGGGGCGAAGGTCGGGGTGCAGGCGGCGGGCGTCGTCGCGCTCGGGCCCGTAGGACCAGCCCGCGGCGACCTTCTCGGCCATCCAGCGGTCGTGCTCGTCGACGGCGCGCGCGTCGACCACCGGTTCGGGGATGCGGCCGTGCTCGGCCCCGCGCGCGGGGACGACGGTGCAGCCCATCTGCCGCAGCCGGTCCGGGATGGCCCGGACCTGCGCGCGGTTGGCGGCCCGCAGGTCGTCGGACAGCTCGGCCCACGAGACCATCGCGGGCGTGCTCTGCCAGGCGACGCCCCGTTCGCGCTGGTTGCGCAGGTAGGTCAGGTGGGCGGAGACGGCCATCAGGTCGTAGACGTCGTCGTGCACCAGCGCGCCGGGGGCGGTCGCGCGGCGCAGCAGAGTGCCGGGCTCGACGACGTCGAGGCGTCCGTCGAGGTCGTCGAGGATGGCGCCCTCGCGGGCGCCGAAGAGCCCGCCGAGGCCCGCGAGGCGGTTGAGGCGCAGCACGACGGCGCCCTCGCTGGCCCGCCAGAGGTCGCTGTCCCGCAGCGCCTCGCGCAGGGCGTCGCCGTCGTCGTCGTGGCAGACGTAGACCCGCTGGGGGCTGCCGACCTCCCTGACCTGGGCGAACGTGTCGACGGGGACGAGCCGGCACGCCGCGCGGACGCTGGGCCAGCGGGCGCGCAGCGACTCGGCGGCCTCCCACGCGCCGGGGCCGACCAGGGTCACGGTCAGCGGCTCGCCGCCGGACGCGATCTCTACGCTGCGCAGCCGCGCGAACGCCACGACCAGCGCCCGGCCGAACGTCCCGTGCCCGACGACGGAGATGTGCGGCGCGGTGCCGCGCGCGGCGACCCGGTCGCGCCGCACCAGGGACCGGGCGACGAGCTCGCCCAGCGTGAAGAAGTCGACCCCCGACTGCGGGTGGCTCAGGTGCCGGGCCTGGAGGGCGAGGGCGAGCTCCGGGTCGCTGACGTGGGCGTTCAGGCGCAGGCCGGGCAGGTCGGCGACCCGGTCCGTGCGGTTGGCCACGGCCACGGTGAGCACGTTGACGCCGGGTTCGTCGTCCTCGGCCTCGCAGGCGTAGAGGACGGCGGCGCCCGCGACCCCGGCGTTGCGCAGCGAGGCGGCGTCACCGGTCGCGGTGCGGGCGACGACGCCGCCCCGGCCCGCGAGCGCCTCGGCGATGAGGTCGGCCGCGGGGGTGCGGCCGACGACGACGGCGTGCCCGCGCATCCGGCGGGTGCGCATGAGCACGAACTGGTCGGCGAACAGGGAGCGCACGGCCTCGAAGACGGCGTAGCCGGTGGCGACGGGGGCGAGGAAGCGCGCCGTCTGGAGCTGCCAGGGCAGGTCGCCGCCCTGGTTGGTGGCCTCGGCGCCGAGCACGAAGAGCTGTACGGAGTAGTAGACGAGGTCCCACCCGCTGGTGCCCCACTCGAACTCGGGCGAGGTGCGGTAGATCGAGAAGCCCCACAGCCCCAGGCCGAACGCCGCGCCGAACAGGGCCGTGAAGCCGGCTCGCACCCAGGAGCGGCGGACGCGCAGCCGGCGGGGTCCGTCGTGCGGTACGACCAGCTCTGGTGCCATCTTGTGCCTTCCTCGAAGGATCGGACGCCGCGTCTAACCGTGCATTTCACCACGAAGGTGACTAGCGTCATGACCTGCGGCGACAGTACACACCCGGGATATGTTTCTCCCGGTCCGCACACATTCGCCGACGAAAGGCCGCGGGAGCAGGATGACCGACCGCACTGTCCGCTCCCTGCTCCCGACGAACCGTGCGTCCGCGCCGCCGCGTACCGACGGGTACGACGCGTTCCTGTCCTACAGCCGCGACTCGGACGGCGAGTTCGCGCCCGCGTTCCACGCGCAGCTCCTCGACTTCGACAAGCGCGAGGACGTCCCGGACCTGAACGTCTTCCTGGACCGGACCGGCCTGGCGAACAACCCGAGCCTCTGGGACGCCATCGAGCGCAAGCTCGAACGGTCCGACTACCTGATCCTGTTCGCCTCCGAGGGCGCCGCGAGCTCGAAGTACGTGGCCAAGGAGGTCGCCTGGTGGCTCGACCACCGCGGGACCGAGACCCTGCTCGTGGCGCTGACCAGCGGCAAGATCGTCTGGGACCAGACCTCGAACGAGATCGACGCGATCAGCACCACCGCGCTGCCGGCCCCGCTGGTCGAGCGGATCGACCACGAGCCCAAGTGGACCGACCTGACGCCGCTGCGCCAGCGCCGGTTCTGGCGGCACCACCCGTACCGGCCGGGCGTGCTCGCCGAGCTGGTCGCCCCGCTGCGCGGCCCGGACATCAGCACCGAGGAGATCCTCAGCGCCCACATCGCCCGGCAGAGCTCGGCGGGGCTGCGCAACCGCCTGGTGAACATGGCGCTGGGCGTCATGCTGGCGCTGTCGATCGGCGCGTTCGCGTTCGCGGAGCGCGAGGCGGACCGGGCCAACGAGGCCGTGAACGCGAACGCCGCGCACCTCCTGGGCGCGACGTCGCACGTGGTGCAGCAGGACGATCCGGCCACGGCGCAGCTCCTGGCGGTCGAGGCCGTCGAGCGGCTGCGGGACGGGCAGACCCGGACCGCGCTGTTCAACGCGGTGACGGCCAACGAGCCCGCGGACCCGTACCTGCTGCGCACCGTCGACGTCCCCGAGGAGACGGGGCTGGCCGACGTCGCGCCGACCGCCACCGGCGTCGTCGGCCGCACGGAGACCGGCGACCTGGTGCGCTGGAACCCCGACGACGGCGCCCCGACCGTGCTGCGCGGCGACCGCACCCCGTTCGGCTCGGTGGGCGGGCCCGGGAGCGGGGCGGGGCGCACGGGTCCCGTGGTGTCCGGCAGCGCCGACGGCGCGGTGGTCGCCGCCGTGGACGACCTCGGCGTGACCGTGGGCCGGTTCGGGCCGCTGCCCGAGGGCGGCACCAGCCGCCAGACGCACCTCGACCTGCCGGGCACGACGGCGGTCGCGGTCACGCCCGACGGCGACACCCTGCTCATCGCCTGGCGGGACCCCGAGAGCGGGCGGAACCGGATCGGCAGCATCAACCTCGCCGGCCGCGACCTGGCCGTCCTGGAGTCCGACGACGGCGCGCAGCGCGCCCCGGAGCAGCGGCTGGCGTTCCGCAGCAAGGCGGAGACCGACCTGGAGGTCACGTCGCTCGCCGTCGGCTCCAGCCGCACCGTCGCGGTGGCCGACACCGCGGCCGGGACCCTGGAGATCCGCAGCCTCGACTCGCTGGAGCCGACCGGGACCGGCCCCGTGGACCTGCCCGAGGGCGCGATACCGTCGCCGTCCCTGCGCGACTGGGCGACGCTGGCCTCCGACGGCGACACCACCACGGTGACGCTGCACCACTGGGCCGACGGCTCGGTGCGCACGGCGGAATGCCCGGTCCCGCGCGCCTGGGCGGAACCCGAGGTGGTGGCGGTCGACGACGCGACCACCCGGGCCCTGGTCGCCACCGACAACGGGCTGGTCGCGTGCGAGATCGGCGCGGACACCGACGTGCACCGCACCTGGCACCTGTCCGGCATCCGGCGGCCGGGGTCGCCCGTGCTGGTCGGGGTCGACCGGGTCGCGGCGGCGTCGGACGGGCGCATCGCGCTGTGGAGCACCGCCGACACGCACGGGGACGTGCCGCTGCCGGGCGCGGCGGGGGCGGCGGCGACCGGCCGAGGCGCGGGCTCGGGCTCGGGCGCCGGTTCGCCCGGCGGGCCGACGGCGGTCCTGGCGACGTTCCGCGCCGAGCCCACGCTGCCGGCCGGAACGGCCGTGTCGTGGTCCGACGGGACCGTCATGATCCACGGCCTCGGCACGGTGGAGCTGCCCGCGGGCAGCCCGGACGCCGGGCGGCCGCTGCTGCCGGTCTGGCTCGACGCCGACCGGCTGCTGCTCGTCACGCCCGACGGCGACGCCTACCGGACCCAGGGCGGCACGGCCGCGGGTTACGAGGCCGGGTTCCGCGACCTCGTCGCGCGCGGCCTGGACCAGGGCGATCCGGGCTGCGCGACGATCGTGAGCGCCCAGCGCACCCGGGACGACGTCCTGCTCGTGGACGCCTGCTCCGGCCTGCACGTGCTCGACGCCGGGCTCCAGGAGCAGGCGCTGTACGTGCCCGGGCCGCTCGGCACCACGCCGCGGCTCGCGCCGGAGTGGGCGGAACCGGGCCGGGTGGCGGTGGCCGATGACGGGAGCGAGGTCGCCGTCGCGCCCCGGGACTTCTCCCTGCGGGTCGCCGACCTGGACGCCGCCGCCCGCGGCGAGACGGACGTGTGGACGGTACGCGGCAGCAGCGTCGACCAGGTGCGGTTGATCGGCGCCCGCAGCAGCGCCGAGGAGACGGCGCAGCCCGAGCGGCTCGTCACGCTGGGCCTGGACTCGAAGGTGCGGCTGCGCGCCGTGACCGGACCGGGCGACCCCGAGGGCCTCGACCTGACCGGCACCTACGGCGACGTCATGGCGGTGCTGCCCGGGCCGGACCTCGTGGCGCGGAACCAGGGCGAGGCTCTGGCGTTCTTCGACATCGAGACCGGCCAGAAGGTCGGCGCGCTCGCGACCCGGCTCTACGCGCCCGACGGCCGGGTCCGGGCGAACGACGTGTATGCCGGAGACGGGCAGCTCCTGGTGGTCCAGGACCACGGCGTCACGACGGGCTGGACCTTCTCGGACGACCAGATGATCGCCCGGGCGTGCGCCATGGCGGGCCGCACCCCGACCGCGCAGGACATGCCGGACGGCGTCACCCTCTCGGACACCCCGGCCTGCACGGACTGACACTTCCCGCCCAGCCGAACTCGTTGAGTGCTGGATATTCGCCCTTCTCGCGCACGAGAAAGGGCGAATATCCAGCACTCAACGAGGCTGGGTCAGGACTCCAGGCGCTTGGCCTCGGTCTCGGCCTCGTCGGCCTCCTCGTCGCGGCCCTCCTTGCGCAGCACGCTGGTCAGCGAGCGCATCGAGGTCGCGGCGTCGGACTTGGCCAGGTCGGACGACGTGCCCCGCAGCTTCGACCACAGGCCCATCGCCTCCTCGGCGACCTCGAGCACCTGCGAGCGCTCCTTGCCGCCGAGCGTCGACGTCGTGAACGTCTCCAGCGCGTGCTCCAGGGCGTTGCGCTGCTTGCTCGGGTCGTCGTCGTCCAGGCTCTTGAAGAGCCCCACGGCCTCGCCGACGAGCGCCGACGTGGACTTGTCCTGGTCCTTCGCCGCCGCCTGGCTGCCGAACGACAGCAGCGCCACGGCGAGCCGCGACACCGTGCTGCCGGTCTCGCCGGGCAGCTTCTCCGCGCCGGAGGCCACCAGCTCGTGCAGCCGGGCGGCGGTGCGCGTCTCGATGTTCTCCACGCGCTCCGGGGCCTCGTCGGCCTCCGGCGCGGCGGCGGGCGCCGGCGTCTCGCTCGCGACCGGCGCGGCGGGTGCGTCGCCCGTCGACGGCGCGGCGGCGGGTGCTGGCGTGACCGGGGCCGACGTCGGCGCGGCGGCCGCCGGGGTCGCCTCCGGCGCGGCGGCCACGGCCGGGTTCTCGGCCGGCGCGACGACCGGCTCCGGCGCTACGGCGGGCGTCGATGCGGCGACCGGTGCCGGCGCTACGACCGGCGTCGTCTCGACGGCCGGCGCCGGCGTCGAGGCGACCGGGTCCGGGCTCGTCGCGACCTCGGTGACCTCCGGCGCCGCCTGCGGCGTCGTCCCCTGTGCCGGCTCCCCTGCAGAGGTGGCCTGCGCCGCCTGTGCCTGCTCCGGCAGTGCGTCCGTGCTCACTGTTCCTCCTGTTTTTGGTGCAACGAAAGTACCAGAATGGAACTTCAGTCCGGTATGTAAGAAACGTCGGTCCACGACGCGCGTCGAGGCCCTCCGGACGGCCCGCACGCAGTACCGTCGTCGGCCATGAAGACCTGGTCCCGCGGCGAGGCCCGCGACCTGCTCCAGCACGCCGGAACCCGGCACGACCTGGGCTCACGTACCCTCACCCAGCGCCGCGGCGCCCCCGCACGCGTCCGCGCGGCCTACCGGGCGGCGCGCGACGCGCGCGTGCTGGACGAGCTGTCCGAGGTACCCCTCGACCGGGTCCGCGAGGTGGGCACCGGCCGCCTGCGGCTCGGCCCGCTGGAGCAGGCGGGATACCGCACCGTCGGCCAGGTGCGGGCGGCCGCCCCGGAGGAGCTCACGGCCATCGCGGGCGTCGGCGCCCGCACCGCGGAGGCGCTGCGCGAGGCGGCGCAGCAGATCTTCAGCGCCGTGGACGCCGGGCTCGCCTTCCGGCTGGACCACTCCCCCGCCGACCCGCTCGCCACGCGGCTGGTCCGCGCGCTGCACGACCACCTGCACGTCAAGCGCTTCTTCGAGACCTGGAACGACCGGCTCGACGTCGACGTCCGCGAGCTCGCGCGCCTGGCCGAGACCGGCGCGGTGCGCGCCACGTTCGTGCGACGGTTCTTCGCCGGCCGCTCGCGCACCGAGCGCGCCGACACCGCGCTGACCGACCTGAGGACGCTGTCCGACGACCTCGACGCCGTCGGGATCACGGACGACCTGCGGCGGCTCGACGAGGTGCTGACCGGCGCGTCCGACGCCGACGTCTGGAGCGACTACGAGGCGCGGGCCGCCGCCTACATCACCGCGCTGGGCGACCTGGTCGACCTCGGCATCGACGTCGCGGCCGCCGAGGGCTTCCTGCCCGAGGACGTCGTCGGCGAGGTCGCCGCACAGGACCTGGATACCTCCCTGCTGAAGGTCTCGCTGCGCAGCTACCAGGCGTTCGGCGCCCGCTACGCGCTCGCGCAGCGGCGCACGATCCTCGGCGACGAGATGGGCCTGGGCAAGACCGTCCAGGCCATCGCGGTGATGGCCCACCTCGCCGCCAAGGGCGGCACGCACTTCCTCGTGGTGTGCCCCGCGAGCGTCGCGGCCAACTGGGCCCGCGAGGTCGCCGCGCACTCCGAGCTCACGGTCCGCGTGCTGCACGGCGACGACCGCGAGAGCGGCATCCGGGACTGGGTGGCCGACGGCGGCGTCGGCGTCGCCACGTTCCCCCAGCTCGGGCACCTGCGGGCCGGCGACATGCCGCGCCCCGGCCTGCTGGTCGTGGACGAGGCGCACTACGTGAAGAACCCGGAGGCGCAGCGCTCCGAGCGGACGGCAGACTGGGCCCGCTCCGCCGAGCGCGTGCTGTTCATGTCGGGCACGCCGATGGAGAACACCGTGGACGAGTTCCGCAGCCTGGTGGGCTATCTCAAGCCCGACGTCGCCGAGGGCATCGACCCAGCCGCGGGCCTCGCGGGCGCCGCGGCCTTCCGCCAGTCGGTCTCGACCGTCTACCTGCGGCGCAACCAGGAGGACGTGCTCACCGAGCTGCCCGAGCTGGTCCAGGTGGACGACTGGGAGCAGTTCGGCAAGCACGACGGCGCCGCCTACCGCCACGCGGTGCTCAAGCGCTCGTTCGCGGACATGCGCCGGGCCGCGTTCGTCGAGGCCCCCGAGCCGACGGCGAAGCTGGTGCGGCTGCGCGAGATCGTCGACGAGGCGGTGGAGAACAAGCGCAAGGTCGTGGTCTTCTCCTACTTCCGCGACGTGATCGAGCGGGTGCTCGCCGAGCTCGGCGACCTCGCCGTCGGGCCCATCACCGGCTCCGTGCCGTCGGCCCGCCGCCAGGAGCTGGTCGACGAGTTCACGCAGGCGGCCGAGCCCAAGGTGCTGGTGAGCCAGATCGAGGCCGGCGGCGTGGGGCTCAACATCCAGGCCGCCTCCGTGGTGATCCTGTGCGAGCCGCAGGTCAAGCCGACGGTCGAGGCGCAGGCCATCGCCCGCGCGCACCGGATGGGCCAGGTCCGCACCGTGCAGGTGCACCGCCTGCTCATCGAGGACAGCGTGGACGAGCGGCTCCTGGAGATCCTCGGCACCAAGGCCGAGCTGTTCGCGGAGTACGCCGGCCGGGCGAGCGTCGCCGGGACGCCGTCGGCCACCGACGTCACCGACGTCTCCGAGAAGGAGCTGTCGCGGCGGATCGTCGACGAGGAGCGGGAGCGGCTGGGCGAGACCGCGGCCTGACGCTTTCCTCGCGGACGGCTTTCCTCGCGGACCAGCCCGTGGCCTGCTGAGATGTACCCATGACGACCACCGCCCTCACCCGAGGACCCGTCCAGGCCGCCGAACGTTCACCCGCACCCGATCTGGCACGCGGGTTCATGCTCCTGCTGATCGCGGTAGCGAATACGCCCTACTACCTGTGGGCCAGCGAGATGAGCGGCGGTGCGTCGCACCCGGTCGACGGCTCCGCGCTGGACAAGGTGGTCGACTTCCTCATCATCACCACCGTGGACCTGCGGACGTACCCGATGTTCGCGTTCCTGTTCGGCTACGGGATGATGCAGCTCTACAACCGGCAGGTGTCCTCGGGCACCCCGGAGAAGGCGGCCCGACGACTGCTGCAGAAGCGCAACTGGCTGCTGCTGGCGTTCGGGTTCGTGCACGCCGCGCTGCTCTGGATGGGCGACGTGCTGGGCGCGTACGGCCTCGCCGGACTGCTCATGGTGTGGCTGTTCTTCCAGGTCAAGGACCGCACCCTGATCGTCTGGACGTCGGTGTTCGGCGGGCTGCTGACCATCGGCACGGTCTTCTCCGTGATCGGCGCCTGGTTCGTGGCACAGCTCCCCGCGGACGACCCCACGGCGCGCAGCATCGCCTCCGACCTGGCTCCGTCGAGCGACTCGATGGCCACGACGTCGTACCTCGTCTCGATCGCCGAGCGCCTGGGCTACTGGACGCTCGGCACGTTCCTGCAGGGCCTGCTCGTCCTGGTGGTCCCGATGATGCTCCTGCTCGCCTTCTGGGCCGGCCGCCGCCGCATCCTGGAGCACCCGGGCGAGCACCTGACCCTGCTGCGGCGGGTCGCGGTCGTGGGCATCACGATCGGCTGGCTGGGCCCGCTGCCCTCCGCGCTCGACCACGTGGGCGTCATCGACGTGCCCGACCACGCCGCCTTCGTCTTCTACCCCGTGCAGTTCCTCACCGGGTTCTTCGGCGGCCTGGGGTACGTGGCGCTGTTCGGCCTGATCGGTCACCGCGTCGCCCAGCGGCGCAGCGGGCCGCCGTCGGGCAACCTGTTCCTCACGGACGGGCCGTTCACGGGTGCCGTCCAGGCGGTCGGCAAGCGGTCGCTGACGTCCTACCTGCTGCAGTCCGTGCTGTGCGCGCCGGTCCTCGCCGCGTGGGGGCTCGGGCTCGGCCAGTACCTCAGCTCGTGGAGCATGCTGCTCTACGCCGCGCTGGTCTGGGGGCTCACCGTCGCGTTCGCCGTCTGGCAGGAACGCACCGGCCGCCGCGGCCCCGCCGAGGTGGCGCTGCGCCGGCTGGTCTACGGCCGCCCGGCCCGGAAGCCCGCGACCCCCTGACGGCGGGGGCGCCGGCGGGGGTGCGGCGAAAGTGCGCTTCTACCCAGCTATTACGCCCGGAATCAGCTCGGTTCCGGGCGCAATGACGGGGTAGAAGCGCACCTCTGACATCGGCGCAGCGCGCCGCGCGCCGACGGCGGCGGAGGTCAGGCCGGGAACGAGTCCACTGGCTCGTCCACGCCGTCGCCGTCGGTGTCCACGGAGATCGTCGACGTGCCGGCGACGGTCTCCACGACGACGTCGGGCACGCCGTCACCGTCGGTGTCGTACAGCTCGACGTCGGGCACGCCGTCGCCGTCGTAGTCCTCGAACTGGGCGTCCACCACGCCGTCGCCGTCGGTGTCGGCGACCTCGACGTCCGGGATGCCGTCACCGTCGAGGTCGTACTTGCCGGGCTTGTCGGCCAGGAACTCGGACACGTCGTTCTCCTTGCTGGTCTGGGGCCACCGCCGTTCCGGTGTCGCCACTGGGTACTCCTCCGATCATGCCCCACCCGAGGCGCCTCCTGGGTCCCGGGGCGAGCCGCCCGAAATTTCACCCGCTTCCCCTCGCGGGTGAAATAGTCCGTCGCCTACATTCAGCACATGCTGATCCAGGTACGCAGTTCCCGACCCCGTGCCGCGCTCCTGGCGGCGACCACCTGCACCCTCCTGATCGTCTCGGCCACGGCCGCCTCGGGCACAGCCCTCTCCGGCACGGTCTCGGGCGCGGCCGCAGCGGCCGTGGTCCCGGCCACCGGGTCGGGGCCCGGCGACGCCGCGCAGACCTGGTCGGTCGGCATCGACTCGCCCGGGTCCGACGACGCCGGGGTCCGCGCCTCGGACGAGGGGCTGCGCCTCGACGTGGCGGACGCCGACGACCCGGCCGGACCCGCGCAGGAAGCCGGAGACGCGGCCGACGCGTCTCCCGGCTCGACCGCCGACCGCGAGGCCTCCGGCCAGCTCGTCGACGAGCCCGTGGACCTCGTCTCCCCCGTGCGCACCGTCGCCGCCGTCGTCGACGCGGCGACGCCGGAGGGCACCTCCGTCCTGGTCGACGTGCGGGGCCGGCTCGCCGAGGAGGGCCCCGACACGTGGACCGAGTGGGTCCCGGCCGGCTCGCCGCTGCCGGTGGCGTCCGCGACCGTCCAGGCGCGCGTCACGCTCGTCGGCACGGACGACGTCACCCCGACCGTGCGAGAGGTGACGCTCACGCCCGAGGCCGCGCGGTCGCGGTCGCTGCAGGAGGTCGAGACCCGGGCGAAGTCCGACGGGCAGTCGTACCGTCTCTTCGCGACCCGCGAGGGGCTGGTGGGCGGTACCACCGCGAACGGGCACGTCATCACGGAGCGCGACCACTTCGTCGCCCTGCCGTCGCGGCGCGGACTGTCGTCGAAGGGCTCGGGCAGCTACTCGGTGCGGGTCTGCGCCGCGAGCACCGACCGCTGCGCGTACGCCCCGGTGTGGGACGTGGGCCCGTGGAACACCACGGACGACCACTGGAGCCCGTCCGGCACCCGGCAGTCGTGGGCCGACCTGCCGCAGGGCAAGCCCCAGGCCCAGGCCGCCTACCAGGACGGTTACAACGGCGGGCGGGACGGCTTCGGGCGCAAGGTCGCCAACCCGGCGGGGATCGACCTGGGCGACGGCACGTTCTGGGACGCCCTCGGGCTGAGGGACAACGCCTGGACCACCGTGACCTACCTGTGGACCGGGTCCGGCCCGAAGGGCGTCGTGCGCACCAGCGGAGGGCCGCTGACGGTCCGGTCGGGGCCGAGCACCAGCAGCGCCGCCGTCGGGCAGGCCGGGCGGTACGCGAACGTCCTGATCGAGTGCACCACGACCGGCACCACCGTGGACGGGTACTACGGCACCACGAACGTGTGGAACCGGATCGGGCCGGGCAACTGGATCTCGGACGCCTACGTGAACACCGGGTCGAGCGGCCCGGTCGCCCCCACCTGCTGACCCGCCCGCACGTGTCAGACGTACAGGTCACCCGAGGGACCTGTAGGTCTGACACGGCGGTAGCTCAGGCTCGGCGGACCGCCACGGCCAGGCCCACCGCGGCGACGCCGACCACCGGCCCGGCCAGCAGGGGCAGGGCCGCCACACCCGGCCCCGCGACCACGAGCGACGCGAGCGCGGCCCCGACGGCGATCCCGCCGTTGAACAGCACCGGGATCAGCGCGCCGGCGAACGAGCGGCGCTCGGGCCCGGCCAGGCGCAGGATCAGTGTCTGCGCGAAGGGCGGCATGCCGCCCGACACGATGCCCCACACCACGACGACGGCGAGACCGACCACCGGGCCGGCGTCGACCACGGTGAGCCCGAGCACGGCGAGCGCGGTCGCGGCCACGCTCACCACGAGCGCCGGGCCGCTGCGGTCGCCGAGCCGGCCCGCCAGCACGACGCCGACCGCCGACGCGAGCCCGAACGCGAGGAGCAGGCTGCTCATCCCGCCCGGCAGCGCCTCGGCGGGCGCCTCCGCGAGCCGGGTGATGTACGTGTAGGCGCCGTAGTGACCCACCAGCACCAGCGCGACCAGGCCCGTCACGGTCAGGAGGCGACCGGTCCCCCGCCGCGCCGCGACCTCGCCGGCGTTCCCAGCCCCGACGGAAGCGTCGCCGTCAGCCACCGCCGCCCGGGCCACGACCAGCCGGACCGCGCCGGCGGCCAGCAGGCTGAGGGCCGCGAGGGCCCAGAACGCGGCCCGCCAGCCGGCGGCGTCGGCCACGAGGCGGGCCAGGGGCGTGCCCACCACCATGCCGAGGGTCGCCCCGCCGAGCACGACGGCGATCGCGCGGCCCAGCAGCCGGTCGGGCACCAGGTCGGCGACGTGCGCGTTGGTCGTGGCCCACAGCAGGCCGACGGCGGCCGCCCCGAGCACCCGGGCGCCGACCGCCACCTGGAACGTCGGGGCGACGGCCGTGAGCGCGGACGACAGCGCGAGGACGGCGAGGCCCCCGGCGATCACCGCGCGACGGTCCCACCGGCGCGTCAGCCGCACCAGCGGGAAGCTCAGCACCACGACGACGGCGGCCCATGCCGAGACCAGCAGGCCGGTGCTCGACTCCGCGACGCCGAGGCCGGTGCTCATCTGCTGGAGCACCGCCGTGGGCAGCATCTCGGCGGTGACCATGAAGAGCGTCCCGGCGCCCAGCACCAGGAGGGAGGGCCACGGCAGGACGCCGTCGGGCCGTGCCGCGGGGTGTGGCCCGGACCCTGCTGCGGGGCGGACGGGACCCTCCGGAGAGGTGTCCGTGCTGGTCGGGGCGGCCGAGGAAGCGCCTGTCGTGTCCATGCCGACCACGCTAAAGTTTGACACTGGTGTCAATGTCAAGGCCCTGCCCGGAGGTGGATCGTGCGCATCGGTGAGCTGGCGACGCGGACGGGTGTGACGACCCGTCTGATCAGGTACTACGAGCAGCAGGACCTGCTCACGGCGGACCGGGCCGACAACGGCTACCGCACCTACACGGAGGCCGACGTCGAGCGGGTCGAGCGGGTGGCCGGCCTGGTCCAGGCCGGCATCCCGACCCGGCTGGTCAAGGTCCTCCTCGACGCCGAGGACGCCGCGGACCGCGAGGACCCGACCTGCCCGCGCGAGGTCGCCGAGCAGCTCGCCACGGAGCTCGTCGGCGTCCAGGCACGCATCGACTGCCTCACCCGGAGCCGCGACTCGATCCGCAGGTTCCTGACGGCGACCCAGCACGAGGTACTGCTCCGGGAAGCGCAGGAGCCCGCGGCCGTCGCCGTCTGACCTGCGAACAGGTCGGAGGACGAGGGACGCGGGCTCTGTGCCGCAGCTCGGGGCGAAGAGTCACTCGACCCCGAGCAGTACCTCCACCGCACGGCTCAGGAACGCGTCGACCGAGGCCTCGTCGTAGGCCTCCGGCCCACGGGCCCGGCCGAACGTCGCCGACCGGATGTCTCCGGCCGTCAGCGGCTCCTGCCGGTCGAAGTAGCCGATCAGGCGGTCGCACAGGTCGTCGACGTCGTCCTTGTCGTACCCCTGCGAGCCCCGGTCGGCGGGCGCGAACTTCTCGCCGTCCGGCCGGCCCAGCCGCCCGTACAGCGAACGCGCACGCTCGGCGAGCGCGTTCATCCAGGCCTGCTGACCGTGCGCCGCCGCGTACTCCGCACGCTGCCGCGCGATGAACGCCGCCTCGAGACGGTCGAGCGCCGCGTCGACCTCGTGGGTGTTGTACCCACCGCGGGTCAGGTCGAAGGTCGAGGCCTGGATGTCGGCACTCGTCAGCCGGTCCGCCGTGCGTCCCTCGTACGCCTGCCGGGCATGCTCGAAGAACTCGTCGACCTCGTCCTTGTCGTACCCGGTGCGCATCGCGGGCACGCTGTTGAACATCCCACTCACTCGTCGTCCTCCTCAGCCGCCAGCTGCCCGCAGGCACCGTCGATGTCGCTGCCGCGGGTGTCACGGATAGTGGTCGGGATCCCGTGACCGCGCAATCGTGCCACAAACTCGTCCTCGACATCCCGGTCGCTCGCGGTCCAGATGGAGCCCGGCGTCGGGTTGAGCGGGATGGGGTTCACGTGCACCCAGCCCTTGCCCCGCGAGTTGAGCTTCTCGCCCAGCAGGTCGGCCCGCCAGCCGTGGTCGTTCATGTCCTTGATGAGGGCGTACTCGATGGACACGCGGCGCCCGGTCACCTCGAAGTAGTTCCGCGCGGCGTCCAGCGTCTCGTCGACGTTCCAGCGCGTGTTGATCGGCACGAGCTCGGAGCGCAGGTCGTCGTCGGGCGCGTGCAGCGACAGCGCGAGCGTCACCGGGATGCCCTCCTTGGTGAGCTTCTGCATGGCCGGGACCAGGCCCACCGTGGACACCGTGATGTTGCGGGCCGACATGCCGAGGCCGTCGGGCTGCGGCGCCACGAGCGTGCGCACCGTCTCGATGACCGCCTTGTAGTTGGCCAGCGGCTCGCCCATGCCCATGAACACCAGGTTGTTCAGCCGGGTCACGCCGCCGGGGATCTCGCCGTCGGCCAGCGAGCGGAACGCGGCGCGGACCTGCTCCAGGATCTCCGCCGTCGACAGGTTGCGGGTCAGGCCGAGCTGGCCCGTCGCGCAGAACGGGCAGGCCATGCCGCAGCCGGCCTGGCTGGACACGCAGAGCGTGGTGCGGTTCGGGTAGCGCATGAGCACCGACTCGACCTTGGCGTCGTCGAACAGGTGCCACAGCGTCTTGACCGTGGTGCCGCCGTCGGCCTCGAGCTTGCGCGTGGGGCGGATGAGCTGCGGGAACATCGTCTCAGCGAGGGAGTCCCGGGTCTTCGCCGGGAGGTCCGTCATCTGCGCGGCGTCGCTCGTGTAGTGCGTGAAGTAGTGCGTGGCGAGCTGCTTGGCCCGGAAGGCCGGCTCCCCTGCCTCGACCACCGACGCCACGCGCTCCTCGGGCGTGAGGTCGGCGAAGTGCCTCGGCGGCTTGCCGCGGCGCTTCGGCGCCATCTGGAGCGGGATCGCCGGGGTCTCGTCCGAAGGACGCACGACAGGCTGGGCAAGGGGAGTTTTCATCAGGCAACCACCGAGAGCACGAGATAGACGAAGGGCGCTGTGATGACCAGCGAGTCGAGGCGGTCCAGCACGCCCCCGTGCCCCGGGAGCAATGAGCCCATGTCCTTCAATTCTAGGTCACGCTTGAGGAGCGACTCGGCGAGATCGCCGACCGTGGCAGTGACGGCGGTCATGACGCCGAGCGCGACGCCGAGGATCGGGCTCTCGCCCAGCCCGTAGACCGCGCCGAGCACGCCCACCACCGTGGCCAGCACGATCGAGCCGGCCAGGCCCTCCCAGGACTTCTTGGGGCTGACGGTCGGCGCCAGCGGGTGCCGGCCGAGCAGCACGCCGGCGATGTAGCCGCCGGTGTCGTTGGCGACCGCCAGGAGGATGAACAGCGCCACGCGGATCTCGCCGTCGGGCTGGGCGAGCATGAGCACCACGAAGCCGGCCAGGAACGGCAGGTACGACGCCGCGAAGACCGCCGCCGCCGAGTCCCGCACCGCGCTGAGGCCGGAGCCGTCGAGCGCCCGCCACACCACGGCCGCGGCCACGGTGAGCACGAAGGCGACGAACAGCGCCTCCGGACCGCCCCGGTACGCGGACACGATCATGCCGGCGGCACCCACGAACAGCGGGACCATGGGCAGCCGCAGGTCACGGCGCGCGAACGCCTGCCGCAGCTCCCAGAGCCCCGCGCACAGCAGCACGATCACGAGCAGCACGAACGGCTCGGGTCGCCAGTACAGCGACGCGCCGACGACGCCGAGCAGGCCGACGCCCACCAGGATCGCGGCGGGCAGGTTACGGCCCGCGCGCGACGTCTTCGCGGCAGGTACGGGGTCGAGGCTCACGGCGGGGTGCGCATTGTCTCGCTCTGTTCTGTCTCGAGGCGGTGCGGGCATCAGACCTCGAGCAGCTCGCTCTCCTTGCCGGCGAGCAGCTGGTCGATCATCTCGACGTGGCTCTTGGTGATCTTGTCCAGCTCCTTCTCCGCGCGCACGACCTCGTCCTCGCCGGCCTCGCCGTCCTTGACGATGCGGTCCAGCGTCTCCTTGGCCTTGCGGCGGATGTTGCGCACCGAGACGCGCGAGTCCTCGGCCTTCGACTTGGCGAGCTTCACGTAGTCGCGGCGACGCTCCTCCGTCAGGGAGGGCAGCACGATGCGGATGGCGTTGCCGTCCGTCGCCGGGTTCACACCCAGGTCCGAGTCGCGCAGCGCCTTCTCGACGGCGGGGACCGAGCTCTTGTCGAACGGCGCGACCAGCACGGTCCGCGCGTCCGGGATGTTGAAGGACGCGAGCTGCTGCAGCGGCGTGGGCGCGCCGTAGTAGTCGACGGTGATCTTGCTGAACATGCCGGCGTTGGCGCGGCCGGTGCGGATGCCCGCGAAGTCCTCCTTGGCGACCTCGATCGCCTTCTCCATCTTTTCCTCGGCTTCGAGGAGGGTCTCGTCGATCACCACTGCTCCTGTCGTTGGTCTACGGGTGGTGCCGGGGCCACTCTACGGACACTTTGCCCGGCTACCGAAAGGTTCGCGCGTTACCCGGCCCGGCCGGGCCGCACGGGTCAGCGCGTCGTGATCAGCGTGCCGATCGGCTCGCCGGCGAGCGCACGGGTCACGTTGCCCTCACCCTCCATGCCGAAGACACGCATCTGGACGTCGTTGTCGCGGCACATGGCCAGCGCGGTGTCGTCCATGACGCCGAGGCGGTTCACGAGGGCGTCGGTGTAGGTCAGGTGGTCCAGCTTCTTCGCGTCCGGGTTGCGGCGCGGGTCGGAGTCGTACACGCCGTCGACCCCGTTCTTGCCCATGACGACCTGCTCGCAGCCCGTCTCCAGGGCGCGCTGCACCGCCACGGTGTCGGTGGAGAAGTAGGGCATGCCGGCGCCCGCGCCGAAGATGACCACGCGGCCCTTCTCCAGGTGCCGGATGGCGCGCAGCGGGATGTACGGCTCGGCGACCTGGCCCATCGTGATGGCGGTCTGGACGCGCGTCTTGACGCCGGCCTGCTCCAGGAAGTCCTGCAGGGCGAGGCAGTTCATGACCGTGCCGAGCATGCCCATGTAGTCGGCGCGGGCGCGGTCCATGCCGGCCACGCTCAGCTCGGCGCCGCGGAAGAAGTTCCCGCCGCCGACGACGATGGCGACCTGCACGCCGTCGCGCACCGCCACGCCGATCTCCTTGGCGATCCGTCGGACCACGTCGGCGTCCAGCCCCACGCTCCCACCGCCGAACGCCTCGCCCGACAGCTTCAGGAGCACTCGCCGGGCCGGCTTGCCCTCCTCGTCCACCGCGAAGTTCTGGGTCGCCTCGTCACTCACTGGTCCGTCACCCTTCGATCGTCACTGCCGGGACACCGGCCCTCCCGGAATACTGCGCCCGACTCGCGGGCGACGCACCTCTGCGTCAGGCAGAGGCCTCCGGGCCGACCTCGAGACCCCTGGTGCGACGAGGAGCCCGCCCCGCTCTACGCCACACCGAAAGTATCGAAGCCGTGCCACGCCCCGACGGAGCGTGGCGTGCGGTCCGACCCCATTGCATGGAGCCGGCCGCGTATGCGTCGGCCCGGCCCGCGCCGAGGCGCGGACCGGGCCGAACGAGCTGCGTCAGGAACCGACGCGGAAACGCACGAACGCGGTGAGGGAACCGTTCACGGAGGCGACGTGCTTGCCCACCGTGGTCTTCGGGTCCTTCGCCAGCGGCTGGTCGATCAGGACGACCTCCTTGAAGAAGCCGTTCAGGCGACCCTCGACGATCTTGGGCAGCGCCGCCTCCGGCTTGCCCTCGTTCTTCGAGGTCTCCAGAGCGATCTCGCGCTCCTTCTCGACGACGTCCGCCGGGACGTCCTCACGCGTGAGGTACTTCGGGGCCATCGCGGCGACGTGCTGCGCGATGTCCTTGGCGACGGCCTCGCCGGCCTCGTCGGTGACGACGAGGACGCCGATCGACGGCGGCAGGTCCTTGGCCGTCTTGTGCAGGTAGGTCGTGACCTTCGGGCCCTCGACGCGCGCGACGCGGCGCAGGACGAGCTTCTCGCCCAGCGTGGCGCCCTGTGCGGCGATGAGCTCGGCGACGGTGCCCTCACCGGCGGGAGCGGCGGCGGCCGCGACCTCGTCGGCGGCACCCGCGGCGGCGGTGGCCTCCAGGACGGCGTCGGCCAGCGAGATGAACTTCTCGTTCTTGACGACGAAGTCGGTCTCGGCGTTCAGCTCGATCATGGTGGCGACCTGGCCGGCCGCGGTGTCCTCGACCTTGACGGCGACGAGACCCTCGGACGTGGCGTTGCCCTCGCGCTTGGCGGCGCGGGCCAGGCCCTTGGTCCGGATGATCTCGATGGCCTTCTCGGCGTCACCGTCGGCCGCGTCCAGGGCCTTCTTGACGTCGAGCATGCCGGCGCCGGTCCGCTCACGCAGCGCCTTGATGTCAGCGGCGGTGTAGTTCGCCATTGTTCTGGTCCTCCGTGCAGTCGTGTTGTTCGTGGGAGGTCGTACGACCCGAGGAACGGTGCGCCGACCGGGCCGACCCGAGGTCGGCCCGGTCAGCGCAGCACGTCACTTCTCGGTGTCGGCCTCGGGGGCAGCCTCGACGGCGGCCTCCTCGGGGGCGGCGGCCGGAGCGGCCTCGGCGGCCTCGACGGCCTCCACGACCTCGGCCGGAGCGGCCGGGGTGGCGGCGGCAGCGGCCTCGGCGGCCGCCTCGTCGACGGTGCCCTCGGCGGTCGCGGCCGGGGTCTCGACCGTGCCCTCGGTGGTGTCACCGGCCAGGAGCTCGCGCTCCCACTCGGCCAGCGGCTCGGCGGCGGCCTCGGCCTCGGCACCGGTCTTGCTGCCACCCGAGTGGCGCTGCATGAGGCCCTCGGCGGCGGCGTCCGCGATCACGCGGGTGAGCAGCGTGACGGAACGGATCGCGTCGTCGTTGCCCGGGATCGCGTAGTCGACCATGTCGGGGTCGCAGTTGGTGTCGAGGATCGCCACGACGGGGATGCCCAGCTTGCGGGCCTCGTCCACCGCGAGGTGCTCCTTGTTGGTGTCGACGATCCAGACGGCCGAGGGAACCTTGGCCATGTCACGGATACCGCCGAGGGTGCGCGCGAGCTTGTCCTTCTCGCGGCGCAGCACCAGGAGCTCCTTCTTCGTGAGGCCCGAGGCGGCCACGTCGTCGAAGTCGATCTCCTCGAGCTCCTTGAGGCGCTGGAGACGCTTGTGCACCGTGGTGAAGTTGGTGAGCATGCCACCGAGCCAGCGGTGGTTCACGTAGGGCATGCCGACGCGCGCGGCCTGCTCGGCCACCGGCTCCTGGGCCTGCTTCTTGGTGCCGACGAACAGGATCGAGCCGCCGTGGGCGACCGTCTCCTTGACGAAGTCGTAGGCGCTGTCGATGAAGTGCAGCGACTGCTGCAGGTCGACGATGTAGATGCCGTTGCGCTCCGTGAAGATGAAGCGCTTCATCTTCGGGTTCCAACGGCGGGTCTGGTGTCCGAAGTGGACACCGCTCTCGAGGAGCTGGCGCATGGACACGACGGCCATGACACGTCCTTTCGGTGCGGTCCGGGATCGACCCGGGGCTCCGCACGCATTTCAGGCGGCACAGGACGTAAGGCCTGGGCCACGGTTCGGTTGGCGGCGCCTTCTCGTGAAGGTGCCCCTGGCGCCACGTCGTGCCCGACGCCGACCCTGGGGGCCGGACCACTGCCGGACGCGACTCGGTGTGACGCGCGATGTCGACCAGGTGTTCTTCCTGTCAGGCAGGCAGTCAGCGGAGCTGGACGCCTGCCGGACGGGCAGCACATGCCGGTCGCGGGTTGAAGTCTACCCGACCGGGTCCCGCGGCGAGGACCCGCGCGGCAGGTCTCCGCTGTGACGTCGCCCGCGCCGTCCGGGCCGCCGCGCCGGGGGTTGTCGCGGTAGGTCGGGGCGACCTCCGGGAGACCCTCCCGACGGCGCCGGCTGGGAACGAGCGCGACCACAGGGGCGCTCCGGGGCCTGTTGTGCACAGGCGGGCTTTTCCCTCCGGACGACGGCGGTCACGCCGGGTGATGCTCACGGCATGACGACTCCTCCTCGCCGCACCTTCCTGGGCCGCACCTTCCTTCGCCACCGTGCTCGCCGCCGCCCGGGGCTCGACGGACCGGGCGCTCGTGCCCGCTCCGCGGTCCACCGGGTCCCGGCCCTCGTCCTGACGGCGCTGCTCGCGGCCGCCCTGGTGCTGCTCGGGACCGCGCCGCCCGCGGGCGCGCTGCGCACCGGGCCCGACGTCGGGGTCCGGGCCGATGTGGACGCCCCGCCCGGGACCGGCTACGTGCCGCCGGTCGCGGGTGTGGACCCGCCGGCCGGCGTGGAGCACGTGTTCGACCCGCCCGAGGAGCTGTGGGGCGCGGGGCACCGGGGCGTCGACCTGGCTGCCGCCGCGGGGGCCTCCGTGGTGTCCCCCGGTCCCGGCGTGGTGACCTTCGCCGGGCAGGTCGCGCGGCGCGGCGTCCTGGTGGTCACCCACCCGGGCGGTCTGCGCTCCAGCCTGGAGCCGGTCGCCGCGTCCGTGCCGGTCGGGGCCGCCGTCGCCGCGGGAACCCCGGTCGGCGTCGTGGAAAGCCCTCCGGGCGACGGCGCGGCGCCGGGCCACTGCGCGCCACGGTCCTGCGTGCACTGGGGCGTGCGGCGCGGCGAGCGCTACATCGACCCGCTGTCGCTGCTCGACCGGCCGCCGATCGTCCTGCTGCCGGACCGGTGACGGCTCCACTCAGTGTGCCGCCGGCCGCCCGCGGTCAGGCGCGCGGGAAGGCCTGGGCGTAGACGCTGCGCAGCCGCTCGGCGTCCACGTGGGTGTAGCGCTGGGTGGTCGCGAGGTTGGCGTGGCCGAGCACCTCCTGCACGGCGCGCAGGTCGGAGCCGCCCTGGAGCAGGTGCGTCGCGGCCGAGTGGCGCAGCGCGTGGGGTGCGACGTCGTCGACGCCGGCCTGGGCGGCGAGCCGGTGCACGGCCTCGCGCACCTGGCGCTGGCCCCAGCGGCCGCCGCGCTCCCCCACGAGGAAGGCGTCGCCGGTGGCGGCGGTCATGAACGCGGGGCGGCCGTCGGCCAGCCAGGCGTCGACCGCCCGTGCGGCCGGGATGCCGAACGGGACGACCCGCTCCTTGCCGCCCTTGCCGAGCACCCGGACGAGCCGGTCCCGCGCGTCCACGTGCCCCACGTCGACCGACACCAGCTCGCCCACGCGGATGCCCGCGCCGTACAGCAGCTCCGCGGCGACCCAGGACCGCAGGGCCGCCGGACGGGCGGCCTCGTCCACCTCGTCCGCGGCGGCCCGGGCGCCGTCGAGCAGCCGGCTGGCGGCGTCGACGTCGAGCACCGTGGGCAGGGTGCGCGGCACCTTCGGGCTCGCGAGGCGTGCCGAGGGGTCCACGGGGACCAGACCGGTGCGGTGCGCCCAGCGCAGGAAGGCCCGGGCCGAGGCGCCGCGGCGGGCGAGCGTGGAGCGCGCGAGCCCGCGGTCGGACTGGGACGCGAGCCACCCGCGCAGCAGCGTCAGGTCGATCTCGTCGAGGCTCGTGCTCCCGTGCCGCATCGCGTACCGCAGCAGGTCGGTCACGTCCGCCACGTAGGCACGCCGCGTGTGGGCGGAGTGCCCGCGCTGCGCGTGGAGATAGCTGGCGAAGCGGGACACGGCGTCGGACAACTGCTCGGGCAGCCGAGGCAAGCCGGACAGGTCGGTAAGGTCCACGTTTGCCAGTGTGCCGTCGGACCGGCACGGGGTGAAGAAGGCGCGCCGCCGTTGCGCGGCTCGCTGCCCTCCCTCCGGCGCCCGGTGCCCCGCCGCCCCGTGGCCGGCTCTGCCAGACTGGCCGGTCGGACAGTGCAGTCGGACGAGTGCAGGAGGACCGCGATGATGCGTGCCGTACAGGTGACCGAGTTCGGTGGACCGGAGATGCTCAGGCCCGTCGAGGTGCCGGAGCCGACGCCGGGACCGGGGCAGGTGCTGATCGATGTGTCGCGCATCGGCGTGAACTACGCCGACACGCACCAGATCGAGAACTCCTACCAGACGCCGACCACGCTGCCGTTCGTCCCGGGCAGCGAGGTGGTCGGGCGCACGCCGGACGGACGCCGGGTCGCCGCGCTGACCGGCGGGGGCGGGTACGCCGAGCGCGCGGTCGCAGACGCCGCGATGACCTTCCCCGTCCCCGACGACATCGACGACCTCACCGCGCTGTCGATGCTGGTGCAGGGCACGACGGCGTGGGTGCTGCTGCGCAAGAACGCGCACCTCGAACCGGGTGAGTCCGTGGTCGTGCACGCGGCCGCGGGCGGCGTCGGCACCATCGCGGTGCAGCTCGCCAAGGCCTGGGGCGCCGGCCGGGTCGTCGCGACGGCGAGCACCCCCGAGAAGCGCGAGCTGGCCCTCGACCTCGGCGCGGACGTCGCCGTGGACTCTCGCGCGGACGACATGACGGCGACCCTGATCGAGGCCAACGGCGGCCGCGTCGACATCGTGCTCGACATGGTCGGCGGCACCACGACCGACCAGAGCGTCGCCGCGCTCGCGCCCTTCGGCCGGCTCGTCTTCTACGGCATGGCGGGGCGGGAACAGCCCAAGCCGGTCGAGCTGCGCAACCTGCTCGGCCACAGCAGCACGGTCGCCGGCATGTGGCTGCCGCACGTGTTCCGGCTGCCCGGCAACCTCTACGCCAGGGCGCTGACCGACCTGTTCGACCTCGCCCGGAGCGGCGCGATCCGCGTCGTCGCCGGTGGCGAGTACCCGCTGTCCGATGCTCGCGGGGCGCACGAGGCCCTGCGCTCGCGCGGCACGGTCGGCAAGCTCCTGCTCGACCCGACCGCCTGACGGGCGACCGGGAGCCGGGCCGGGCGCGACGGTGCCCAGGCCCGGCCCCGGCCCCGGCCCCGGCGGCTACCGGACCGGACCGGGCCGACAGTCCCGCTCCAGCCCGGTGGTCCGGACGACCGAGCAGGGCCCGGCAGTCGGCCCCGATCTCCCCTCACCGCCTCCGCCAGCCCCCGTCCTTCTGCTCGGCCAGCCCCATGAGCTCCAGCAGCCCGAGCGCACCCGTCGTGTCGGCGAGCGCCAGCCCGGCGGTGCGCGCGACCGAGCGTTCGTGTGCCGGCTTGCGCACGGGCAGGGCGTCGAGCACCGCCTTCCCGGTCGGGTCGAGGTCGTCGCCGGGCCGCGTCTCGCCCTGCCGCGCGGGCGCTGTCTCGCCGAGGTCGCCGACCAGCTCGGCGGCCTCGGCGGCGTCCGTGACGCAGACCGCGGCGCCTCGCCGCAGGAGCTCGTGGCAGCCGCTGGACGCCATCGACGTGACCGGACCCGGCACCGCCCCCAGCGGACGCAGCAGAGAGGTCGCGTGGTTGGCCGTGGACAGCGCCCCGGAGCGGAGCGCCGCCTCGACCACCACGGTGCCCGCCGTGAACGCGGCGATCAGCCGGTTGCGCTTGAGGAACCGCTGCTTGCCGGGCACCGAACCCGGTGGTACCTCGCTGACCACGGCGCCCTGCGAGACAGTGCGCAGCAGCAGCTCGGTGCTGCTCGCGGGATAGAGCCGGTCGACGCCACCGGCCAGGAAGGCCACGGTCGACACCCCGGAGACGAGTGCTCCCCGGTGCGCCTCCGCGTCGATCCCGGCCGCGCCGCCGGAGACCACCGTGAACCCCCGGTCGGCCAGGCCGCACGCCAGGTCCCGCGTCACGCGGACGCCGTAGCCGGTGCAGGCGCGCGAGCCCACCAGCGAGACGGAGCGGGCCGCCAGCCGGGCCAGGTCCGGGTCGCCCCGCACCCACAGCGACAGGGGTGCGGTGGCGCCGAGCCCGGCGAACGTCGTCGGCCAGCCGGGGTGGTCGGGGGTCAGGAAGGTGCCGCCGTACCGGCCGAGCACGGCGAGCTCGCCCTCGGGGTCCAGCCTTTCGAGCCGGGGCGCCCAGCGCCCCACCGCGGCGACGACCAGCTCCGCGGCCCGCGAACCGGACGCCGACGGCCCCTCGGCGGCCGCCCCGCGCACACGCCCCGGGGCCTCGGCGTGACCGGCCGCACTCTGGACGAGCGCCGGCAGCCCGCCGATGCGCTGCAGCACGGCACCGGCCCGGTCGGGCGCGCGGGCGGCGTCGAGCAGCCAGTCGAGCGCGTCGACAGGACCGAGGTGCTCGACCAGCGCTCCGGCCACCGGGTCCCCGGGCTCGGCGATCCGGCTCCACGCGGCCCGTGCCAGCACGGGGTCTTCCCGGTCGAACCGGAGCCGCGCACGGGGCAGCTCGAAGAGCGGCTCAGCCATGGTCGCCTCCCGTGCGCAGCAGCAGCGCGTTCCCGACGTCGGTCACCGTGGGCGCGGCGCGTCCGGCGAGGTCCGCGATGGTCCAGGCGATCCGCAGCACCCGGTCCACGCCTCGCAGGCTGAGCTTCCCGTCGGTCATCGCCCGCTCGATCGGCGCGAGCAGGCCAGGATGCGGCCGCAGCAGGTCCCGCAGGAACCGCCCCGGCATCTCCGCGTTGGTGGACCAGGGCGTGTCCACGAGCCGCGCGCGAGCGGCCTGCCGGGCGGCGAGGACGCGCGCCGCCACGGCCGACGTCGGCTCCGACGTGCCCTCCATGCGCTCGACCCGGCCGACCGGCTGGACCTCCACCTGCACGTCCACCCGGTCCAGCAGAGGCCCGGAGAGCCGCGCGAAGTACCGGCGCCGCAGCGTGGGCGAGCACGAGCACTCCAGCCCCTTGCCGATCGCGAGCCCGCAGGGGCACGGGTTGGCCGCCATGACGAGCTGGAACCTGGCCGGGTAGCGCGCCGCGCCGCCCGACCGGTGGATCACCAGCTCGCCCTGCTCCAGCGGCTGCCGCAGCGTCTCCAGCACCCGGGCGCCGAACTCCGGGGCCTCGTCCAGGAAGAGAATACCGCGGTGCGCCCGCGACACCGCGCCCGGGCGCGGGATGCCGGAGCCGCCGCCCACCACGGCGGCCTGGGTCGCCGTGTGGTGCGGGTCCTCGTACGGCGGACGGCGGATCAGTCCCCCGCCCGGGTCGAACGTGCCGGCCACGGAGTGCACGGCCGTGACCTCGACGGCCTCGCGGTCGGTGAGGTCGGGCAGGATGCCGGGCAGCCGGGAGGCCAGCATCGTCTTGCCCGCACCCGGCGGCCCGACGAGCAGCAGGTGGTGTCCCCCGGCGGCCGCGACCTCCAGGGCCGCGCGCGGCCGCTCCTGCCCGACGACGTCGGCCAGGTCGCCCGGCAGCCGCGCGGCCAGGGCGGAGCGGGCGGGCCGCACCGCCACCACCTCCCGGACCAGGTCGGGCGGGCCGCCGTGCAGCGCGACCACCTCGGCCAGGCTCGCGGCGCCCACGACCCGGGCGCCCGGCACCAGACGTGCCTCGTCGGCGTCGCCCGCCGCCACCACGACGTCCGGGAACCCCGCGTCCACGGCCGCCGCGACGATGGGCAGCACGCCACGGACCGGCTGGATGCGCCCGTCGAGACCGAGCTCGCCCAGGTGCACCACCTGGTCCAGGCCCGTGGTGCGCATCCCCGGGGACGTCGGCCCGTCGGTGCCGGCGAGGATCGCCACCGCGATCGCCAGGTCGTAGGCGCTGCCCTGCTTGCGCAAGGAGGCAGGCGACAGGTTCACGGTGATCTTCTTGACCGGCCACGGCAGGCCCGTCGAGGAGACCGCGGCGCGCACCCGGTCACGGGACTCGCTCAGCGCCGCGTCGGGCAGCCCCACGAGCGTGAACCCCGGGACCGACGCCGCGAGGTGCGCCTGGACCTCCACCACGTGCCCCTGCATGCCGACGAGCGACATCGCCCGGGTCGTCGCGATCCCCATCAGGACACCGACTCGAGGTGCTCGACGACGGCGGGCCCCTGCCGCTGCAGGGTCACCGCCACCACGTCGACGCGGATGGCGCCGAACCAGGTGCGCACGTCCGGCAGCACCGGCACCGCGCTCGCCGGCCCTGCCTCCCCCGGCAGCCGGGCCGCCTCCGGCAACCACCCGGCCTCAGGCAGCCCGGCCGCCGCGAGGCGGTCGGCGGCAAGCCGTTCCCGGAAGACCGTGAGCCACTGCCCCGTCAGCCGTTTGATCCGCGTCAGCTTGCGCGGCGTCACCGCCTCCGCCGGATGCCCGTACCCCAGGCCCGACCGGGTCTTGACCTCGACCACCACGAGCACGTCGCCGTCGAGCGCGACGATGTCGAGCTCGCCCTCCGTGCCACGCCAGTTGGTGTCGAGCACCTGCCAGCCACGTGCCTCCACGTGCCGCAGGGCGACCCGCTCGCCGTACCGGCCCACACCGTCCTTCTTCGCCATCGCGTCCACCTCCGTGACCAGCCTTGGTCACGAAGGGGTCGTCCGACGGCGCCGGCGGGGTCACCTGTGCACGGATCGATGATCCACAGGGTCGGCGTCGCGCTCGAACCCTGGGGTCTCGTCAGGAGGGTCTGTCCGGGAGTACGGGCAATCTCAGCGAGAGGAGCGAACAGAGCAGCGAACGCTCAGAGAGCGAGCTCGGCCTTGGCCAGCTCCTCGACGTTCACGTCCTTGAACGTCACCACGCGCACCGACTTCACGAACCGCGCGGAGCGGTAGACGTCCCACACCCAGGCATCGGCGAGCCGCAGCTCGAAGTACACCTCACCCGCCGCGGACCGGACCTGCAGGTCGACCTGGTTGGCCAGGTAGAACCGGCGTTCGGTCTCGACCACATAGGCGAACAGGCCCACGACGTCGCGGTACTCGCGATAGAGCGCTAGCTCCATCTCCGTCTCGTAGTTCTCGAGGTCTTCAGCGCTCACAGCGACATCATCCCACCGACGCCGCAGTTCCGGGCAGGTTCCAGGACCGGCGGTGCTGTGGTGTCGGCCCGTGCAGGCCGAGGGCGTCCATGTGCGCCTTCGCGCTGTAGCCCTTGTTCTGGTCCCAGGCGTACTGGGGGTGCCGCTGCGCGAGCTCGACGAGGATCGCGTCCCGCTCCACCTTGGCCAGCACGCTGGCGGCCGCCACGGACGTGCAGGTCATGTCGGCCTTGATCAGCGTCCGCACGGCGGGCTCCGGCACGTCGTCCTCAGGAGCGTCCGCCGCGGCGAACAGGTCCAGCGCGGGCGTGGAGAGCCAGTTGTGCTTGCCGTCCAGCACGACGACGTCGACGTCGCCGCACACCTGCCGCACCTGGGCGAGCGCCCGGCGCCCGGCCGTCCGGAGCGCGGCGATGATGCCGAGCTCGTCGATCTCGGCGGGACCCGCGTGCCCCACTCCCCACGCGACCGCCCAGCGCCGCACGGCGGGCGCGATCGCCTCGCGCGCGCCGGGCGTGAGCAGCTTCGAGTCGGCGACGCCCTTGGGCCCGGTGCGCGTCGTGGCGTCGACCACCACGACGCCTACGCTGACGGGCCCGGCCAGGGCACCGCGCCCCACCTCGTCCATGCCCGCCACGAGGCGGGCGCCCGAGGCGAGGAGCGCCCTCTCCTGCCGCAGCGTGGGCACCTTGCGCACCGCCTACTTCTCCGCGGGAGGCGCGTCCGGGACGCCGCTGAAGACGTCGCCCGGGTTGCTGTGCCAGTTCAGCCGGTCCAGCGGCCACACGGTCGCGAACGCCGTACCGACGACGTTGTCGACCGGCACGAACCCGCCGCCCGGCTTGCCGCGGTTGTACCGCGAGTCCTGGGAGTTCTGGCGGTTGTCGCCCATCACCCAGAGCATGTCGGCGGGCACCGTGACCTCGAACGGGTCCTGGCTGGGGACCGATCCGGGCTTGATGTACGTCTCGTCGATCGGCGTGCCGTTCACGGAGACCCGGCCCTCGGCGTCGCAGCAGACGACCGTGTCGCCGGGCAGGCCGATCAGGCGCTTGATGAGGTGGTCGCCGGTGTCCTGCGGCAGCAGGCCCACGGTCGTCAGGAACGAGACGGCGGCGTTGCCCACCACCCCCCGGTCCGGGACGGGGTACGGGGGCAGCCAGTCGCCCGGGTCCACGAAGACGACGATGTCCCCGCGCTCCAGGTCGAACGGCCCGGGCGTCAGCCGCGACGCCATGACGCGGTCGCCCTCGGTCAGCGTGTCCTCCATGGACGCGCTCGGGATGTAGAACGGCTGCACCAGCAGCGTCTTGATCAGCCACGACAGCACGAGCGCGCTGACGACGATGATCCCGACCTCTCGGAGCATCGCGAGCACGCCGGACTGCTGTCGGCGCGGCTCACGACCGTGGGCCGCGCCACCCTGACGATGCGCCCCGCTGTTTCCCCACGGATCCTCTGCGCTCAACGGCGTCCCATCGATAGGGGTGGGCGGTGCCACCCGGTCGAAACTCGTCACGTGCCTAACTCTGTCACCTCGGACCGCCCCCGGCGAAATGGTCGGCGGGACGAACATCGAGCCTGCCGGACATCCTCACGAACCGGGCCGGGTACGACACCGGCCGCCGTCCTCCACGACGAAGGACGACGGCCGGTATCAGAGGCGCACCGGGGCGCTGAGAGCTCAGTTCTCGCGCTTCTCGCGGATCTTCGCCTTCTTGCCGCGCAGCTCGCGCAGGTAGTACAGCTTCGCGCGGCGGACGTCACCGCGGGTGACGACCTCGACCGACTCGATGGTCGGCGCGTGCAGCGGGAACTTGCGCTCCACGCCCACACCGAAGCTGACCTTGCGGACCGCGAAGGTCTCGCCGATGCCGCCGCCGTGGCGGGAGATGACGACGCCCTGGAACGCCTGGACGCGGGAGCGGTTGCCCTCGACGACCTTGACGTTGACCTTGACGGTGTCACCGGCACGGAAGTCCGGGATGTCGGACCGCAGCTGCGCTGCGTCGATGATGTCGAGCTTCTGCATCGTTCTCTCCGGGCCTGCCACAGGTCAGGCGCGAATCTCGTGGGCCCTGCCCCGGCCGTGCGGCCGTCAGGGTCCCGAAAGGGTGTGGATGGCGGTGCGGCTTGACCCGGTCGGGGGCGGTTGCCCGCCCCGGTCGTCCCCTGTGGCAGAGACCTGACCGGCGACGCACCAACGGCTCATTCTGCCACACGAACGCGCGGAACCGCGGCCCGAGCAGGTGTGACCCGTGGCGGCGGGACGATCAGGCCCGCGTCAGCCCGGCGCCGTCCGGCCCCGGCACCCAGCCCAGCTCCGCGAGCAGCGCCAGGTCGTGCTTGTCCAGGCCGGCCACGTCCAGGGCCGCGATCATGTCCGGGCGCCGCGCCGCCGTCCGCTCCAGCGCCCGGTCCCGGCGCCAGCGCTCGATCTTGGCGTGGTGCCCCGAGAGCAGCACCTCGGGGATCTCGAGGTCCGCCCACGACGGCGGCTTCGTGTACACGGGGTACTCCAGCAGACCGGCCGCGCCGTGCGACTCCTCGACCAGGGACTCCGGGTTGCCGACCATGCCGGGGATCAGCCGGGCGACGGCCTCGATCATGACGAGCGAGGCGACCTCGCCGCCGTTCAGGACGTAGTCGCCGATCGAAAGCTCGTGCACGGTGACGCCGGCGTCGCGGTAGTGCTCGGCGACCCGCGCGTCGATGCCCTCGTAGCGTCCGCAGGCGAACACGAGCTGCTCCGCCGAGGCCAGGGCCTCGGCGTGCCGCTGGGTGAACACCTCGCCCGACGGAGTGGGCACGATCAGGTGCGCGCCCTCCGCACCGCCGCCCAGCACCTCGTCGATCGCCACGCCCCACACGTCGGGGCGCATGACCATGCCCGCTCCCCCGCCGAACGGGGTGTCGTCCACGGTGCGGTGCCGGTCGGTGGTCCAGTCGCGCAGGTCGTGCACGCGCAGGTCGAGCAGGCCGCGCTGCCGCGCCTTGCCCACGAGCGACAGGTCGAGCACGGACAGGTAGTCCGGGAAGATCGAGACGACGTCGACGCGCACGTCAGCCGTCCTCACGGTCGACGTCGGCACCGTCGACGGCGTCGGCGTCGGCGTCGGCGTCGTCCGCACGGGCGACGATCGCGGCGTCCGCGTCGCGGGCCAGCAGCCCGCCGGGCGGGGTGAGCACCACGCGGCCGCCCGGGACGTCGACCACGGGCACGATGGCCATGACGAACGGCACCAGCGTGCGGGCCTTCCCGCCGTCGGGCAGGGTCTCCTCGATGAGCAGCGCCTCATGGGCGGGCTGGTACTCCAGCGTGATCACGGTGCCCACCACGGTGCCGTCGGCGAGCTCGGCCCGCAGCCCCGCGAGCTCGTGCGGGTACCACGCGTCCTCCTCGTCGGAGACGTCCGCCTCGACGACGAGCTCGGTGCCGCGCAGCTCCTCGGCCGTGTTCCGGTCGGCGACCTCGGCGAACGTCACGAGCCACCGCCCCTGGTGCTCGCGCGCCCGCGTGACCGTCAGGGGCCCGGCGGCGGCGGGCACGGTCTCGAGCCGCTCGCCGATCGCGAGCCGGGTCTCCGGGTCGTCCGTGCGCAGGTCGAGGGCGACCTCGCCCTTGAGCCCGTGCGCCTTGCCGACGCGAGCCACGGTCAGCTGCATGTCACTCCTCGAAGATGAAGATGGGGGTCCCGACAAGCTCGACCAGCGGAGGGAGCTCGACCAGCGGGTGCGGAACGACCAAGGCCCGGTCCGCGTTCGGACCGGGCCTCGTCGTCGTGCTGGGTGCTGAAGGTTCAGCGCCGGTCGACGTCCACGACGTCGACCCGCACCGGGCCCTCGGTGGCGAGCGCACCGATCACGGTGCGCAGAGCGCGCGCCGTGCGACCGCCGCGACCGATGACTCGGCCGAGGTCGTCAGGGTGCACACGCACCTCGAGCAGGTCACCACGGCGGAGCGTCTTCGCGGACACGCGGACGTCGTCCGGGTTGTCCACGATGCCGCGCACGAGGTGCTCGAGGGCCTCCGAGAGCATCAGGCCTCGTCGCCCTCGGCCGGCGCAGCCGGAGCCTCGGCGGCGGCAGCAGCAGCCTTCTCGGCGGCCTTGGCCTTGGCCTTCTCGGCGTCCGCGTTCACGGCCTCGATGGCAGACGTGGCGTCGGCCTTCTCGCCCTTGACACGCAGGGTGCCCTCGGCGCCCGGCAGACCCTTGAACTTCTGCCAGTCACCGGTCACCTTGAGCAGAGCGGCGACCTGCTCGGTCGGCTGCGCGCCGACGCCGAGCCAGTACTGCGCGCGCTCCGACTTGATGTCGATGAGCGACGGCTCCTCGGTCGGGTGGTACTTGCCGATCTCCTCGATCACACGACCGTCGCGCTTGGTGCGCGAGTCGGCGACGACGACACGGTAGTACGGGGCCCGGATCTTGCCGAGGCGCTTGAGACGAATCTTGACAGCCACGAAGTGGTCTCTCCTGGTTCTGATGGGATGGTCCGAGCACCGCGACGTGGGGTGAAGCAGTGTGTGGGACCGGGACACGACCTGACCGGGTGAGAGGGGTCCGGGCATGCCGAGTACCTGGATATTGTGCCAGACGGCGCGGGGCCCCACCAACCGCGTCTGCGTCACACGGACGCGGTCAGCGGGGCGTCGGGTAGACCGTCCCCCGCAGCACGACGGCGGTGGGGTGGCGCAGCACCTCGATGTCCTCGCGCGGGTCCGCCGGGTAGACCACGAGGTCCGCGCTGGAACCCTCCACCACGGCCCCGAAGCCCAGGTAGTCACGGGCGCGCCAGGACGCCATCGCCACCACCTCGGCCGGCGGGATGCCGGCCGCGACCAGCTCGGCGCACTCGTCGGCGATGCGGCCGTGCGAGATGGTGCCGCCGGCGTCGGTGCCGACCAGGAGCCGGACCCCGGCCTCGTACAGGTCCCGGACCTGCTCGTACCGGCGCTCGTACATGGCGCGCATCCGCGCCGCGTACACCGGATACTTGCCGTCGGCCTGCGCGGCGATGGCCTCGAACTGCCCCACCTGCAGCAGGGTGGGCGTGACGGCGACGCCGCGCCGGGCGGCCTCCGCCATGTGCTCCGCCGTCATGCCGGTGCCGTGCTCGATGCAGTCGACGTCGGCCGCGAACAGCCCGTCGATCGTCTCCTCGCCGAAGGCGTGCACGGTCACCCGGGCCGCCTCGGCGTGGGCGACGGCGACGGCCTGGCGCAGCACGTCGTCGGACCACAGGGGTCGCAGGTCGCCGTCGGCGCCGAGCGTGCGGTCGATCCAGTCGCCCACGAGCTTGACCCAGCCGTCGCCGCGCCGGGCCTGCGCGCGCACGACGTCGGGGAGCTGCTCCGGGGACTCGAGCTCCAGCCCGTAGTCGCGCAGGTAGCGCTTGGGCCGCGCCAGGTGCATGCCCGCGCGCAGCAGGTGGGGCAGGTCGTGGCGCTGGTGCACCCACGCGGTGTCCAGGGGCGAGCCGGCGTCGCGGATCAGCAGCACGCCGGAGTCGCGGTCCGCGACCGCCTGCTTCTCGGCCTCCTCCGGGGAGACCGCGCCCTCGGCCGCGAGCCCCACGTGGCAGTGCACGTCGACCAGGCCGGGCAGCGCCCAGCCCTCCAGCACCCGCATGTTGGTGCCCTGCGCCGACGGGCGGGTCAGGCTGACGCGGCCGCCGCGGACCCAGAGCTCCTCGGCCTCACGGTCGTCACCGAGCAGGATGCGCCCGCGGATCGCCGCGGTCGGACCTTCCAGCGCAGACATGCGGCTCCTTCGCTCCCCGTCACCCTGTGGACCTGTCCCCTGCCGTGCCTCAGACCCTGCCCGCCACGCACCCACGCACCCACGCACCCGCGCGCCCCCGGCGTCGTCGCCGGCCTGCCCCCTGCCACCACCGGTGGCCCCGCACGGCGGGCACGGCCACCGGCCGGACCCACCCACCTCATCGACCCAGGAACTTCTCCAGGCCCGGCGGCAGCTCGATGCTGTTCAGGTCGGGCGCCTCGTCGTTCTGCTTCGGGCCCACCCCGAACGCGGAGCCGGCGGGCGCGGCCGGCGCGGCGGCGGGGCCGCCGCCCAGGGCGCGCTGCATGGCTTCCTTCTCCTGCTGGGCGCGCTTGGCCGGGTTCCCGGACTTGCCCTTCTTGCCCTTCTTGGGCGGCGGCGTCTTGCCGCGCGACTTCTTGCCCATGCCCATGCCGGGGCCACCGGGCATGGCGGGCATGCCGCCCGGGCCCATGCCGCCGCCCTTGGCCATCTGCTTCATCATCTTCTGGGCGTTGTCGAACCGCTCCAGGAGCTGGTTGATGGCCGTGGTCGTGGTGCCGGCACCCTTGGCGATACGGGCGCGGCGCGAGCCGTTGATGATCTTCGGGTTGTCGCGCTCGGCAGGCGTCATCGAGTGGATGATCGCCTCGATGCGGCCCACCTCGCGCTCGTCGAACTGGTCGAGCTGGTCGCGCATCTGGGCCATGCCCGGCAGCATGCCGAGCATCTTCTTCATCGAGCCCATGTTCTTCAGCTGCTGCATCTGCACCAGGAAGTCCGCGAGCGTGAAGTCCTGGCCGCTGGCGAGCTTGCCCGCCATCTTCTCGGCCTCGCCGGCGTCGAACGCCTTCTCGGCCTGCTCGATCAGGGTGAGCACGTCACCCATGTCGAGGATGCGGCTGGCCATGCGGTCGGGGTGGAAGACCTCGAAGTCCGTGAGCTTCTCGCCCGTGGACGCGAACATGATGGGCCGGCCGGTCACCTTGGCGACCGAGAGGGCGGCGCCACCGCGCGCGTCGCCGTCGAGCTTGGAGAGCACCACGCCGGTGAAGTCGACGCCGTCGGCGAAGGCCTTGGCGGTGTTGACGGCGTCCTGGCCGATCATCGCGTCGATGACGAACAGGACCTCGTCGGGGTTGACCGCGGCGCGGATGTCCGCGGCCTGCTGCATCAGCACCTCGTCGATGCCGAGGCGGCCGGCGGTGTCCACGATCACGACGTCGTGCTGTCGCTCCTTGGCGAACGCGACACCGTCGCGCGCGACGCCGACCGGGTCGCCGATCAGCGGCGCGTCGGCCGCGGGGTCGTCGGCCGCGGAGGTGTTGCCCGGGTGCGGCGCGAACACCGGCACGCCGGCGCGCTCGGCCACCACGGAGAGCTGGGTCACGGCGTTGGGGCGCTGCAGGTCGGCGGCGACCAGCAGGGGCGTGTGGCCCTGGCCCTTCAGCGCGTGCGCCAGCTTGCCGGCCAGAGTCGTCTTACCGGCACCCTGCAGACCCGCGAGCATAATGACCGTCGGCGGGGTCTTGGCCAGGGTCAGCGGGCGCGTGGCCCCGCCGAGGATGGCGACGAGCTCCTCGTTGACGATCTTGACGACCTGCTGGGCAGGGTTCAGCGCGCCGGAGACCTCGGACGACAGCGCGCGCTCGCGCACCGCGCCGGTGAACTCGCGCACCACGGGGACCGCGACGTCGGCGTCGAGAAGGGCGCGGCGGATCTCCCGCACGGTCGCGTCGATGTCCGCCTCGGAGAGACGGCCCCGCGTGCGCAGGTTCTTGAACGTCGAGGTAAGCCGGTCGGACAGGGAGTTGAACACGGACACAGCCTAATAGAGTCGGGCCGTCACGGGTTCATCCGGGGAGCCCTGAGCGGTTCGTCCCCGCTTCCCTGACGGTTCGTCCGGGGTTCACCCCGGCAGCAGGGCCCGCGCCCGCTCCGTCAGCCCGTCCACGAGCTGGGAACGCCAGCCCGTCCACGCCTTCGGCCCCAGGGACGTGGTGTCCGCCTCGGTCAGGGAGCGCAGCACGTCGAGCAGGTCGCGGCGGTGGTCCACGGCCTCCAGCAGGGTGGTCAGGGTGGCCGGGTCGTCGGGGTCGGCGCGGGTGGCCAGGTCGGCGAGCGTGAGGTGGTGGCGCACCAGGCGCGTGACGTCGTCGACCACGTCGGGCGCGAAGCCCGCGCGGGTCAGGATGCCCGGGACGAGCCGGGCGCCCTCGACGGAGTGGTCGGCCGCGCCGCGCACCTTGCCGATGTCGTGCAGGAGCGCGGCGAGCAGCAGCAGGTCGCCGGAGCGCTGCCCGGCGCCGTTCGGGGTGTCGGGCAGCTTCCGGCGCAGCCGGGACGCGACGGCGGCCGTCTCGACGAGGTGCCGGTCCACGGTGTGCCGGTGGATGGCGGCGCGCTGGGGCCGGTTGCGCACGTCGGACCACTCGGGGATCCAGGACGTGACGACGCCGGCCAGGTCGAGCGCCTCCCAGACCGGCACCTGGGCCTGCCCGGCGCCCAGCAGCGCGAGCAGGCTCTCGCGCGCGGCCGGGGGCCAGGGCTCGGGCAGCGGCGGCGACTTCTCCAGGCTCCGGATGGTCACGGGCGACAGGACGAGCCCGGTCCGCGCGGCCGTCGCGGCGGCGCGCAGCGGCAGCAGGGGGTCCGACGCCGGACGGGTGCCGACGCCGAGCACGAGCTCGCCGTCGTGCTCGACCAGCCCGTCGCCGACGGAACGCAGGCGCGGCGGTGTGCGCCGTCCGCGGACCATGATCGGCTTGCCCACGCCCACCGGGCGCGACAGGGCCTGCCGGGCGTGCCGGACGGTGGTGTCCAGCGCGTAGGAGATCACGCGGCCCGACTCGGCGAGGCTGGCCAGCAGCTCGTCGCCGTCGTCGTACCCGGTGCGCTCGGCCACGTCCTCCAGGTCGGCGAGCAACAGGCGGCTGCTGCGCCGCTTGGTGACCACCTGGAGCGTGTCGCGCACGTCGAGCAGGTGCGTGTAGGCGGTGTCGACCGCGCCGTGCGGGCGGTCGGTGAGCCAGGTGGCGGCCAGCGCGGAGAGCAGGACCGCGTCCCGCATGCCGCCGCGGGCCTCCTTGAGGTCCGGCTCGATGAGGTAGGCGAGCTCTCCCGCGCGCTGCGCGCGGTCGCGGGTGGAGGTGATCAGCTCGGGCAGCCGACGGCGGGCCGCGGCGCGCCAGTCGGTCAGCACGGCGGAGGCCGCCCGGTGCACGACGACGGCGTCGCCGGCGACCGCGCGCACGCTCAGCCAGCCGATCACCGCCGGGAGGTCGCTCGCCGCGACCTGCCGGGACTGGCTCAGGGAGCGCACCGCGTGGTCGATGTCCACGCCCGAGTCCCACAGCGGGTACCAGAGCCTCTCGGCCACCCGCTGGAGCTCGTCGGCGTGGTGGGTGCGGCCGTCGTGCACGAGCACGAGGTCGAGGTCGCTCAGCGGGCCGAGCTCGCCCCGGCCCAGGCTGCCGACGGCCGCCAGGGCGATGCCCGACGGGTCGACGTCCTGGGTCGCCTCGGCGAACAGCGCGCCGAGGCGTTCGGTGACCCGCTGCCCGACGGCGGACCGCCGGGCCAGGCCCGAGCGGCCCGGACCCGTGAGGTCCGCGGCGATGGAGAGGAGCTCGTCACGGAGGCCCCGCACCCCGACCGGGGGGTGCGGGGCCTCCGCGTGCTCCCGGGCGCCCTCGGGCACCGGGTCACTTGTCATGCGTCGTCGTGTGCTCCCGGATCAGAGCGCGGCGTCGCCGTGCTCGCCGGTCCGCACGCGGGCCACGTCCTCGACCGGGACGACCCACACCTTGCCGTCGCCGATCTTGCCCGTCTGGGCCGCGCCCACGATCGCGTCGGTCACCGCGGTGACGTCCTCGTCCGTGACGAGCACCTCGATGCGGACCTTCGGCACCAGGTCGACGGTGTACTCCGCACCGCGGTAGACCTCGGTGTGGCCCTTCTGTCGGCCGTAACCACTGGCCTCGCTCACGGTCATACCGCGCACCCCCGCACCCTCCAACGCCGTCTTCACGTCGTCGAGGCGGTGGGGCTGGATGACACCCGTGACAAGCTTCATGCGCTGCCTCCTAAGCAGTCGGGTAGCTGGACCGTAGTACGGTCAGCGCACCTCGGTGATGGTGGAGCCGGAGTTCTCGTACGCCGTCTCGCCGTGGACGGCCAGGTCGATACCGCTGACCTCGGCCTCCTCGGAGACGCGCCAGCCCATGGTCGCCTTGAGCGCCAGCCCGATGATGTAGGTGAGCACGAAGCTGTAGACGACGGCCACCAGCGCGGCGACGATCTGCGTGAGCAGCTGCGTGACGCCGCCACCGTAGAAGAGGCCGTTCAGCGAGCCCTCGAAGTAGAACGAGTCGTAGCGACCGTTCGTGGCGAAGAACCCGATCAGGATGGTGCCGACGAGGCCACCGACGAGGTGCACGCCGACCACGTCGAGCGAGTCGTCGTAGCCGAACTTGTACTTGAGGCCCACGGCCAGCGAGCACAGGACACCGGCGACGAGGCCGATGACGATGGCGCCCCACGTGTCCACCGTGCCGGCGGCCGGGGTGATCGCGACCAGACCGGCGACGACACCGGAGGCGGCACCCAGCGAGGTGGCGGCGCCGTCACGGAACTTCTCGGTGACCATCCAGGCGAGCATCGCGACACCGGTGGTGACCAGGGTGTTGACCCAGGCGCGGCCGGCGGTGCCGTCGGCGGCGAGCTCGGAGCCCGCGTTGAAGCCGAACCAGCCGAACCACAGGAGGGCGGCGCCCAGCATGACGAACGGCAGGTTGTGCGGACGCATGGCCTCGGTGCCGAAGCCCTTGCGCTTGCCGATCACGAGGGCCAGGGCCAGGGCCGCGGCACCCGCGTTGATGTGGACGACGGTGCCACCGGCGAAGTCGATCGGCAGCGAGAGGGCCGAGGCGAGCCAGCCGTCGGCGCCGAACATGCCGCCACCCCAGACCCAGTGGGCCAGCGGCGCGTAGACGACGGTGACCCAGATGGCGCTGAAGACGATCCAGGTGCCGAACTTGACGCGGTCGGCGATCGCGCCGGAGATGAGGGCCACCGTGATGATGGCGAACGTGGCCTGGAACCCGGCGAACACGAGGCCGGGGATGCCGACGCCGGTCACGGGGCTCGCGGCGTTGTCGATCGTGAGGCCGATCAGCGAGACCGGGTTGCCGATGAAGCCGCCCAGGTCGGGGCCGAAGGCCAGACCGTAGCCGTAGACGACCCAGATGAGCCCGGCGACGCCGATCGAGGCGAAGCTCATCATCATCATGTTGAGGACACTCTTGCCCCGCACCATGCCGCCGTAGAAGAACGCCAGACCAGGCGTCATCAGCAGCACGAGCGAGGAGGCGGTGATCAGCCAGGCGGTGTTGCCCGTATCGAGCTCGAATTCCATCGCGGAAAATGCCTCTCTCCCCGGACCGGTCCTGGTGACTCGGCCCACCGCGACTACCGTCGCGGGGCGCCGTTACGCGCGGCCCGCATCGAGGTTACGGATGCGTGACGCAGGCGGGGAGCATGTAAACGTCTTATTTCAGATCCCAATTGGGCGAAATATCCTGTCCAACCGTGATCCGATCGTGATTTCACCGGCACCATTCCGTGACTCAGTGCGTTCCGGCGCTTTCTCACATCGTGGACGAATGGCAACTCGGTGACCATTACATGTCCGCCCTTTGAGCGGTATTCGGCCCGGCGTCGGCCCCGCGGAAGGGGTCACCTCAGCCGAGGATGCCGTCCACGAACTCCTCGACGTCGAACGGCGCCAGGTCGTCCGGGCCCTCGCCCAGGCCGATGAGCTTGACCGGCACGCCGAGCTCCCGCTGCACCTGCACCACGATGCCGCCCTTGGCGGTCCCGTCGAGCTTGGTCAGGACGATGCCGGTCACGCCGGCGACCTCCGCGAAGACGCGGGCCTGCGAGAGCCCGTTCTGCCCGGTGGTCGCGTCCAGCACCAGCAGCACCTCGCTCGGTGCGGCGACCTTGCTGGACACCCGCACGATCTTGCCGAGCTCGTCCATCAGGCCGGCCTTGTTCTGCAGGCGCCCGGCGGTGTCGACGAGCACGACGTCCGTCTTCTCGTCGCGCCCGCGCGCGACCGCCTCGAACGCGACCGACGCCGGGTCGGCGCCCTCGCGGTCCGAGCGCACCGTCTCGACGCCCACGCGGTTGCCCCAGGTGGTGAGCTGGTCCGCCGCCGCGGCGCGGAACGTGTCCGCGGCGCCCAGCACGACGCTGCGACCGTCCGCCACCAGCACGCGGGCCAGCTTGCCGACCGTCGTCGTCTTGCCCGTGCCGTTCACGCCGACCACGAGGGTCACGGCGGGCAGGTGCGTTCCGTCCTCGGCGGTGCGCGGCTCGGTGCGAAGGGTGCGGTCCAGCTCGGGCTGGAGCAGCGTCACGAGCTCGGCGCGCAGCAGGTCGCGTACCGCGGCGGGCTCGCGGACGCCGAGCACGCGGACCTTGGTGCGCAGGGCGTCGAGCAGCTCGGTGGTGGGGCCGGCGCCGACGTCGGCGAGGAGCAGCTCCTCCTCGATCTCGTCCCAGTCGTCCTCCGTGAGGGAGTCGCGCGACAGGACGGACAGCAGGCGGGCGCCCAGCGGCGAGCCCGAGCGGGCGAGGCGGTCGCGCAGCCGGACCAGGCGGCCGGCCGTGGGGGCGGGCCGCTCCAGCACGGGCGCGGCGGGCGCCGCCGGCTCGGCCGTGGCGGGCTCGACGGTGGCCGGCTCGGCCGTGTCCGGTTCTGCCGTGGCGGACGACGCCGTCGTCGTCCCGGCCGCCGACGAAGCGTCGCCCTGGTCCTCGGTGCGCCTCCGCCGGCGGGCCACGAGGACGCCGGCGAGGCCGCCACCACCCGCGAGGACGACGACGGCGGAGATGATCTCGATCCAGGGAAGCTCGTTCACGCCCCAGATTCTTTCATCTCACGGAGGCCCCTGCGGGAGCCCGGGCGGCCGGCCTTGCCAGCAGACGGAGTTAGGGTCCCCTTATCTCCGCGTGTAGTGTGACCTCGCCGAGAGCCCGAGCGCGACGACCGCGCCGCCTGCGACCCGCGGCCGTGCAGCATCCTTCGTCCGAGAACCCTGAGGAACACCCATGCCCCGCGCAGTCTCCGCCTCCCTCGCCGCCCTCGTGGTGGGCGCCGCCCTGCTCACCGGCTGCGGCGGCACCGCCGACGCCGGCACCGGCGACAACAAGTCCAACGTCGCCACCGGCCAGGAGGGGTTCGACGACGTCCGCGAGCTCGCGGCCCAGCTCGGCACCGACGCGGCGCCGGGCGAGTTCCCGCGCACCGTGCGCAACCTCGTGGCCAACGAGGAGGTGGGCGAGACCGAGATCCCGGCCAAGCCGGAGCGCGTGATCGTGCTCGACACCGGCGAGCTCGACAACATGGTCTCCCTGGGCATCGAGCCGGTCGGCATCGCCCACCCCGCGGACGCCGAGATGGCGCCCGACTACCTGGACGTCGGGGACGCCGTCGACCTCGGTGCCTACGACGCCCTGGACCTGGAGCAGATCAAGAACCTCGAGCCCGACCTGATCCTCGGCACGTCGCTGCGGATCGACGACGACGGCCTCAAGGCCAAGCTCCAGGACATCGCGCCGACCGTGCTGTCGCCGCGCCCCGGCGTGCTGTGGAAGGAGAACTTCCTGCTCAACGCCGCGGCGGTGGGCGAGGAGGACCGCGCCCAGGAGCTGCTGGACGCCTACGAGGAGCGGGCCGGCGAGGTCGGCGCCGAGGTGGTGGAGGCGAACGGCGGCGCGGCCCCGACCGTCTCCATGCTGCGGTTCATGGCCGGGCAGATCCGCCTGTACGCCAACGACTCGTTCGTCGGCATCATCCTGGCCGACGCCGGTCTGCCCCGGCCCGAGACCGAGGACATCGCCGACCTCGCCGTCGAGATCTCCGCGGAGGAGATCACGCTGGCCGAGGGCGACTGGCTGCTCTGGGGCACCTACGGTCAGCCCGACGCCACGGAGCAGGCGGCCGTCGTCGACGGCCCGCTGTGGGACCAGGTGCCCGCGGTCGCGGACGGCGGCGTCGTCCGCGAGGTGCCGGACGACACGTGGTACCTGGGTCTGGGCGTGACGGGGGCCGAGCTCGTGCTCGACGACCTGGAGACCATCGCCGCCGACCAGCGGTGATCACGTCCCGGACCACGGCGCGCAGCAGGACCGCGGTCACCGCGGTCCTGCTGACCGCGCTCGTGCTGCTCGTCGTAGCGGCGCTGGCCGGTATCACGGTCGGTGCCCGGGTCCTGTCGCCCGCCGAGACCGTCGCGGGGCTGCTGGGCCACGACGGCGTCGCCGCGACCGTCATCTGGGAGCTGCGGCTGCCCCGGACCCTGCTCGGCCTGCTCGTGGGCGTGGCCCTCGGCGTGGCAGGGGTGCTCGCGCAGGCGGTCACCCGCAACCCGCTGGCCGACCCCGGGCTGCTCGGGATCTCCGCCGGCGGCGCCGTCGCGGTGGTCGCCGGCAGCGTGTTCCTCGGCCTCGGCGCGGGCACGCCCCGCGTGCTGCTCGCCCTGGCGGGCGCGGCGCTGGCGACCGCCGCCGTGTACCTGTTCGCGAGCCGGTCGCCCGAGGGGCTCACGCCCGTGAACATGACCCTGGCCGGGATGGCCATGACGGCCTTCCTCGGCGCAGGAGTCTCGGCGACGGTGCTGCTCAGCGCCTCGACGATGGACCAGTACCGGTTCTGGGTCGTGGGCGCGCTGAACTTGCCGGACACCGCCGTCCTGCTGCCGGCCCTCGTGCCGGCCGTGGTCGGCGGTGTCCTGGCGGTGGTCGTCTCCGGGTCGCTCAACGCGCTCGCCCTCGGCGACGACACCGCCGCGGCGCTCGGCGTCCCCGTCGTCCGTACCCGCCTGCTGGCGGGGGTGGCCGTGGTGCTGCTGTCGGGCACCGCGGTGGCGCTGGCCGGGCCGATCGCCTTCGTCGGCCTCGTCATCCCGCACGTCGCGCGGGCCCTGGTCGGCACCGACGTGCGCCGCGTGCTCGCGCTCTCGGCGGTGCTGGGGCCGCTGCTGCTCGTCACCGCCGACGTCGTCGGCCGGCTCGTCGCCCGCCCGGCCGAGGTCCAGGTGGGCGTGGTCACGGCGCTGCTCGGCACGCCCTTCTTCATCTGGCTGACGCGACGCGCGAAGGAGCGGGGCCGATGACCGCCGCCCGGCTGCTCCCCCGCCCCCGGCCCCGCGGCCGGGTGGTCGCCGCCGTGCTCGGGGCCCTCGTGCTCGTGGCCCTCGTGTCCGCGCTCGCCCTGAGCCTGGGCGACCAGGCCACGGCGCCCGCCGCCCTGTGGCAGGCGCTCCTGGGCCTCGGGCCGGAGAACACGGTCTACGCCGTGCACGAGGTCCGGCTGCCCCGCGTGGTCCTCGCCTTGGCCGTCGGCACCGCGTTCGGCGTGGCCGGCGGGCTGAGCCAGAGCGTGCTGCGCAACCCGCTGGCCAGCCCCGACGTCCTGGGCATCAGCGCGGGGGCCTCGGTCGCGGTGGTGGCCGTCATCGCCGTCGGCTCCCTGGGCGGCCCGGTGGGCATCGTGCCGATCCCGGTCGCCGCCCTCGCGGGCGGCCTCGCCGCGGCGGGACTGATCGCCCTGCTCGGCCGCGACGGCGCCCTGCGGGGCCGCCGCATCCTCCTGGTCGGCATCGCTCTGTCCGCGGCGCTCACGGCCCTGACGCAGTTCCTGCTGACGCGCATCGACGTCTACGACGCGCAGCGTTCGGCGGCCTGGCTCACGGGCAGCCTCAACGCGCGCGGCTGGGGCGAGGCGACGCCCGTCCTGGTCGGCCTGGCCGTGCTCCTGCCCGCCGCGCTCGTGCTGGCCCGGACCAACCGCGCCCTGCTGTTCGAGGACGAGGTGGTGGCCGGCTGGGGCGTGCGCCCGGGTCGCGCCCGCGGCGCCCTGCTGGTGATCGCGGTGTGCCTCGCGGCGCTCGCCACGTCGGCCGCCGGCCCCGTCGCGTTCGTCGCCCTGGTGGCCGGGCAGGCGGCCCGCCGGGTCGCAGGCGTCCCCGACATCCCGCCCGTCCTGGCGGGGGCCGCCGGCGCGCTGCTCGTGCTGGTCGCGGACACCGTGGCGCGCACGGCGCTGCCCGCCCAGCTCCCTGTCGGCGTCCTGACCGGTCTGGTCGGCGCGCCCTACCTGCTCTACCTGCTCCAGCGCCGCCGCTCGACGAGAGGGACCCCCTGATGTCCACCACCGCCACGTCCGCGGCCCGCCTCCGGGCGGACGCCGTCACGCTGGGCTACGGCGACCGGACCGTCGTGCGCGAGCTGTCGCTCGACGTCCCGGACCAGCAGGTCACCGTCATCGTGGGGCCCAACGCGTGCGGCAAGTCCACGCTGCTGCGCGGCCTCGCCCGCCTGATGGCGCCCGCGGGCGGCACCGTGCTGCTGGACGGCAGGGCGATCGCGGAGCAGCCCACCCGCGAGGTGGCGCGCGTCCTGGGCATGCTGCCCCAGTCCCCCGTGCCACCCGAGGGCATCACCGTGCGCGACCTCGTCTCCCGCGGGCGCCACCCGCACCAGAGCTGGTGGCACCAGTGGGGCGAGGGCGACACCGAGGCCGTCGAGGGCGCGCTGCGCGCCACCCGCACCGCGGAGCTCGCGGCGCGCGACGTCGACGAGCTGTCCGGCGGGCAGCGGCAGCGCGCGTGGATCGCGATGGCCGTGGCCCAGGAGACCAACCTGCTCCTGCTGGACGAGCCCACCACGTACCTCGACATGGCCCACCAGCTCGACGTCCTGGAGCTGGTCGCCACGCTCAACCGGGACCACGGCCGGACCGTGGTCATGGTGCTGCACGACCTCAACCTCGCCTGCCGGTACGCGCACCACATCGTGGCGATGCGCGACGGCGAGATCGTCGCGGAGGGGGCGCCCGGCGAGGTGGTGACGCCTGAGCTGCTGCGCGAGGTGTTCTCGGTCGAGGCGTCGGTCCTGACGGACCCGCGCACGGGTACGCCCGTGATCGTCCCGCACCACACCGTGCAGGACTGAGGGCCGGGGCGAGCGCCTAGCTCGCGGCCTGGGCCGGGCCCTCGTCGGCGGCGGGCGGCTCCTGCGTGACCTTCTGCTGTGCGACCTTCTGCTGCGTGACCTTCTGCGCGGACCGCACCGGCCGCACCGCACGGAGCTGGCCCGGCACGAGGTTGGCGGGCTTGAGCGGCACCGTGCCCAGCGGCACGTGCAGCGTCTTCTGGGCCTGGTCCCGCGCGCGGCCCAGCACGTCGGTCAGCTCCTCGGCGTCGACGTAGCCCGGCTTGGACTCGACCGTCGCCGCGAAGAACTCCGACATGCCCATGTCGACGGGAGAGGTGTCCGGCCGGACCACGCGCGGCTTGCCCACCCACACGGACGGCGCGCCCACGGCATGGGTCGCGACGGCGGACGCGCCACGGCGGCGGCCCTCGCGGGTCCGCTCGGCGTCACCGCGCAGACGAGCGAGCCCCGACCTGAACCACTGCAGGAACGAGAACTGCTCGGTGTTGCTGCTCGCGGGAGCGTCCATCTGACTGGCGACGACGAAGACTCCCACGGCCAACACCAAGCACACCACGAGCAGAATGACCGACCACCACATGGCTCTATTGTGTCGTGTCTTGTCCGTTCGCGCCCCGCAGAAGGGCGCGACACGCCGTGTGACACACGCCGTTTCGTCAGGAGAAATCCCTCACACCTGGAGGTTTCCGACGACGAGGTGCGAAAAATCACCCTCTATGAGGGCGGTGACCGCTATGAAGCGGTCACGGCCTCGCGGTCGCCCATCCGCTGGCTGATCAGCGTCGTCACGCCGTCGCCGCGCATGGTGACGCCGTAGAGGGCGTCGGCCACCTCCATCGTGCGCTTCTGGTGCGTGATCACGATGAGCTGGCTGTCCTTCTGCAGCTCCTTGAAGATCTCGATCAGGCGGCCGAGGTTCACGTCGTCGAGCGCCGCCTCGACCTCGTCCATGATGTAGAACGGGCTGGGCCGCGCCTTGAAGATCGACACGAGGAACGCCACGGCCGCCAGCGACCGCTCGCCGCCGGAGAGCAGCGAGAGCCGCTTGACCTTCTTGCCCGCCGGGCGGGCCTCGACCTCGATGCCGGTCGCGAGCAGGTTGTCCGGCTCGGTGAGCGTGAGCTTGCCCTCGCCGCCGGGGAACAGCCGCGGGAAGATCTCGAGGAACTTCGCCGCCGTGTCCTGGAACGCCTCGGCGAACACCTGCTGCACGCGCTCGTCGATGTCGTCGACGATCTGGAGCAGGTCCTCACGGGACTTCTTCAGGTCCGCGAGCTGGTCAACGAGGAACTGGTGCCGCTCCTCCAGGGCCGCGAACTCCTCCAGCGCCAGGGGGTTCACCGCGCCGATCCGCGACAGGGCGCGCTCGGCCTTCGCCAGCCGGGCCTCCTGCTCCTCGCGCACGTACGGGACCATCCGGTCCGGCTTCGGCGCCCCGGAGACGTCCTCGGCCGGGACCTCCTCCGCGGGCTCGTCCTCGGCCGGGGCCTCCTCGGGCTCGGCGCCGGCGGCCGCGACGACCACCGCGGTGGCCGCGGGGTCGTCGGGCCGGATGCCGGCCTCGTGCAGGGCCCGCGTCCGGGCGATCAGGGCGTCCTCGCGCGCGGCGGCGCCCCGGGGCAGGTTGGGATCGCCCTCGTACCGGATCGGGTTGCCCTCCTCGTCGCGCTCGACGACGGCCCGGCGCTTGCGCCCGCGCACCGTCACGTCGCCGTCGTAGACCGGGACGGGCTGGTGCGGGCCGAACTCCTCGACGAGCACCTCGGGGTCCGTGCCCAGCTCCTCGGTGGCGCGCGTCTGGAGCTGCTCCAGGCGCAGCAGCTGCTGGGCGCGGGCGACCTCGTCGCGGTGCGCGACGTCGGTCAGCTCCCGCAGCTCGGCCGTCAGCGACTCCACGCTCCCGCGCACGGCGACGAGCTGCTCCGACCCGGCCGCGCGGGCCTCCTCGGCGGCGGCCTTGTCGGCGGCGGCCCGGTCCAGCGAGCGGGCGATGGACTCCAGCGCGACCGCGACGGCCTGCTGCACCAGCACGGCGCGCGCCGCGTCCTGGCGGCGCAGCTCCTCGCGCTCGGCGGCGCGGGCCCGGGCCTCGCGCTCCTGCTCGGCGGCGGCGGCCAGCGCCTGCGCACGGCCCGACACGGCGCGGGCGCGCTCCTCGGCGGTGCGCAGTGCCAGCCGGGCCTCGGTCTCCCGGGCCCGGGCAGCCGACGCGGCCGCTGCGGCCTCGTCCCGCGCGGCCTGCACGTCGTCGACGGAGCCCTCGTCGTCCGCGGGCTCCTCCTCGGCGATGGTCATGCGCTCGACGAGCGCCTCGAGCTCCATCTCGTCCTCGGCCCGGCGCGACTGCGCCTGGTCCAGCGCGGCGCGGTGCCGGTCGGCCTCGGCCCGGGCGGCACGCGCGGCGGCGCCGAGCGACCCGAGCTGCTCGGCCGCGGCGGCACGCGCGGCGTCGGCCTCGCCGAGGCGGGCGAGCGTCTCGTCGTAGCGCTCCTGGGCGGTCGCCCGTTCGGTGCGGGCCCGCTCCAGGTGCGCGGACCCGTCCGTCTCGCGCGCGGCGGCGTCGTCGCGGGCGGCCTTCGCCTCGTCCAGCGCGGACTGGAGGTGCAGCACGCTGGGCGCGGCCGCCGACCCGCCCCAGGCGCGCGTGGCCCCCAGCAGGTCACCGGCGCGCGTCACGGCCACCACGGGCTGGTCACGGACCAGCGCGCGGGCGCGGGCCAGGTCGTCCACGACGACGACGTCGCGCAGGATCGTCAGCAGCGCCGCCGAGGCGGGGCCCACCACCTGGACCACGTCGGTGGCCCAGCGGGCGCCCGCGGGCAGGTTCACGTCCGGGCGTGCGGCGCCGGCGTCGGCCGGGCGCTCCGAGCCCACGACCAGGCTGGCGCGTCCGGCGTCCTCGTCGCGCAGCAGGCGCAGCGCGTCCACGGCCTCGTCGACGCCGGCCACGGCCACGGCGTCGGCCACGGGACCGAGCGCGGCGGCGACGGCGTCCTCGAAGCCGGCCTCGATGCCCAGCAGCGCCGCCACCGAGCCCAGCACGCCCGGCTGGTGGGCGGCGAGCAGCGTGCCCGCGCCGTCCTTGCGGTCCAGGCTCAGCTCCAGCGCCTCGACCTTCGCGGCCGCGGCGCTGCGCTCGCGCTGCGCGGTGGTGACCTGCTCCTGGAGGTGCCGCACCTCGGCCTTGGCCAGCTCGAGCACCTCGGCGGCCGCCTCGTGGGCGACGTCGAGCCCCTCCTCGCCGCCCTCGACCCCGCCGACCTCGGTCTCCAGCGCCGACAGGTCGCGCGAGGACTCCTCGACGCGCTGCTCGGCCTCCAGCAGGGCGTCGCGCAGACGGTCCAGCTCGGACTGCGCGGCCTCGACGCGGCTGCGGCGGGCGGCGACCTGGCCGGCCAGGCGCGCCAGGCCCTCACGGCGGTCGGCGGCGGCGCGCAGCAGCGCGGCGTGCGTCCGCTCGGCGGCCTGGGCGGCCGCCTCGGCCTCGGCCCGGACGTCGACGGCGGACTCGACCGTCTCGCGCGCGATGGCGACCTCGGTGGCCAGCTCCTCCTCGCTCGCGCGGGAGCGGGCGGCCTGCGCCTCGAGGTCGTCGGGGTCCTGGCCCTGGTGGGCGGGCTCCGACGTGCCGAGCAGGCGGGCGCGCTCCCCCGCCAGGGACTGGAGGCTGCGCAGCCGCTCCCGGGTCTGGGACAGCGCGAAGACGGTGTCGCCCGCCTGGCTGACCTGCTGCGACTCGGCCGACGTCGCGGCCTCGAGCCGGGCCAGCATGCCGCGCGCCTCGGTCAGCGCCGCCTCGGTCTCGGCCTGCCGCTGCTTGAGCGACCGCTCGTCCGCGCTCTCCTGCTCGAGCTGCGCGGTGAGCTGGGCCAGGTCGTCGGCGAGCAGGCGGGACTTCGCGTCCCGCAGGTCGCGCTGCACGGTCTGCGCCTTGCGGGCCGCCTCGGCCTGCCGGCCGAGCGGCCCGAGCTGGCGCCGCAGCTCGGCGGTCAGGTCGCCCAGGCGCGCCAGGTTGCCCTGCATCGCGTCGAGCTTGCGGAGCGCCTTCTCCTTGCGCTTGCGGTGCTTGAGGACGCCCGCGGCCTCCTCGATGAAGCCGCGCCGCTCCTCCGGCGTCGCGCGCAGGACGGCGTCGAGCTGGCCCTGCCCCACCACGACGTGCATCTCGCGGCCGATGCCGGAGTCGCTCAGGAGCTCCTGGATGTCCAGCAGGCGGCAGCTGTTGCCGTTGATCGCGTACTCGGAACCACCGCTGCGGAACAGCGTGCGGGAGATCGTGACCTCGGTGTAGTCGATCGGCAGTGCGCCGTCGGTGTTGTCGATCGTCAGCGCGACCTCGGCGCGGCCCAGGGGCGCGCGGCCGGACGTGCCGGCGAAGATGACGTCGTCCATCTTGCCGCCGCGGAGCGACTTGGCACCCTGTTCGCCCATGACCCAGGAGAGCGCGTCGACCACGTTGGACTTGCCGGAGCCGTTCGGGCCCACCACGCAGGTGATGCCCGGCTCGAGCTCGAGGGTGGTCGCCGACGCGAAGGACTTGAAGCCCCGGAGCGTGAGCGTCTTGAGGTGCACGCGGAGAGCCTAACGGTGAAGAGGTGCTGAACGTCGGACGTACACAGGGATACGGCGAAGCGGCACCCGGACTCAGCAGGGTGCCGCTTCGGCGGGAAGTGCGGGGCGGGTCAGCCCAGCTCGGGGAACCAGAGCGAGATCTCGCGCGCCGCGGACTCCGGGGAGTCCGAGCCGTGCACGAGGTTCTGCTGCACCTTGGTGCCCCAGTCACGGCCCAGGTCGCCACGGATGGTGCCGGGGGCGGCGTCGGTCGGGTTGGTCGCGCCGGCCAGGGAGCGGAAGCCGGGGATGACGCCCTCGCCCTCGGCCACGACGGCCAGGACCGGGCCCGACATCATGAACTCGACCAGGGAGGCGTAGAACGGCTTGCCCTCGTGCTCGGCGTAGTGCGCGGCCAGCAGCTCGGTCGTGGCGTGCTTGAGCTCCACGGCACGGAGCGTGTAGCCCTTGGTCTCGATGCGGCGCAGGACCTCGCCCGACAGGCCGCGGCGGACGCCGTCCGGCTTGACGAGGACGAGGGTGCGCTCGGCCACGGGCTGCGTCGAGGCCTCCGTGGGCAGGGTCTTCTCTGCGACGTCGGTCATGGGGCAACCATATCGGGGCCGCGGGCCCTCCCCGAACGCGTCAGACGCTCAGGTCACCGGGGTGACCTGAGCGTCTGACAGGTTGATTCAAGAGACGTTGGGCGCCGTCTCCGGGTGGGCGGCGTCGTACTCCGCCCGTTCGCGGTCCACGCGCGAGCCGAGCCGCAGCGCGTAGAACCACAGGACCACGAAGATCCCGCCGACGAAGTACATCATCGGCAGCAGCAGGCCCATCGCGAGCACCGGCACCTGGGCGACGGTCCCCGCCGCCCGCCCCGCCGTCGTGCCCTGGGCCCGCGACAGGATCACGAGCACCAGGCACAGCACCCCGCCGAGCGCCCAGACCGCGGCGCCCGAGTCGATGCGCAGCGGGCCGCGCCCGAACTCGGAGTCGCGCAGGGCCCACACCACCATCGTCGCGAAGATCACGAGGAACACCTCGAGCAGCAGCGTGGTGGAGGTGAACTGCACCAGCGCGGACTTCTTGGCCTTGATGCGGTCGCCGGGGGCGGGTTGGTCCTTGCTCACCGGTTCAGGATATCCGTCTCCCTGCGGTCCTCGTCCCGGCCGCCGTCGTAACCGCCGTCGGACGAGGCGTCGCGATCCAGGACGGCGACGCCGGAAGCCTGGGCGACCGGCTCCGGCGCGCCCTCCATGACCGCCTCACCGCGGGCGACCATGCCGGCCTGGTTGGACAGCTTGACCTCCTTGAGGAAGAACGCGAGCACGAGGCCGACGGCGACCAGCGGCACGAGGTACCAGAAGGCCGGGGCGAGCGAGTCGGCGAAGGCGTCCACGACGCCGCTGCGCAGCGGCTCGGGAAGCTGCTCGACGAGCGCCGGCGTCAGGCTGGAGCCGCCGCTCCCAGGGGCCGCACCCTCCGGCAGGCCCTCGAAGACGCCCTGCAGGTTGTCCGTCAGGCGCGACGTGAACACCGTGGTGAACGCGGCGGTGCCGACGGCCGCGCCGATCTCCCGGAAGAAGTTGTTCGACGACGTCGCGGTGCCGAGCTCCTTCGGGTCCACCGAGTTCTGCACGGCGAGCACGATGGTCTGCATGATCAGGCCCATGCCGGCGCCGAGCACGAAGATCATGGCGCCGAACAGCCACAGCGACATGCCGCCCTCGAGGCGGGTCAGCCAGATCATGCCGAGGATCGTGACCGCGAGGCCGACCACCGGGTACATCTTGTAGCGGCCCGTCTTCGAGATCGCGAAGCCGGAGACGATCGACGTCAGCATGACGCCGGCCATCATCGGGAGCATCAGCAGGCCCGACTCCGTGACGCCCGCGCCGGCGGACATCTGGAGGAAGGTCGGCAGCATCGCCATGGCGGAGAACATGCCCATGCCGAGCACCAGGCCGATGAGCGTGGTGATGGTGAACGTGCGGTTCTTGAACAGGCGCAGCGGGATGAGCGGCTCCGCCACGCGGTTCTCGATGAAGACGAACAGGCCGACCATGACGGCGGTGCCGAGCAGCAGGCCGAGCAGCGTCGGGTCCGACCAGTCGTAGCCGTCGTTGCCGAGCGACTCCCAGCTCGTCAGCAGCACGATGCCGGTGGTGCCGAGCGCCATGGTCAGGATGCCGCCCCAGTCGGTGGGCCGGCCCGAGCGGTGCGAGGGCAGCTTGAGCGCGAAGTACGCGATGAACCAGGCGGCGATGCCGATCGGGACGTTGATCCAGAAGGTCCAGCGCCAGCCGGGGCCGTCGGTGAGCCAGCCGCCGAGCAGCGGGCCGGCGACGGCGGAGATGCCGAACAGGGCGCCCATCGGGCCCATGTACTTGCCGCGGTCTGACGCCGGGATGATGTCGGCGATGATCGCCTGCGACAGGATCATCAGGCCACCGCCGCCGAGGCCCTGCACGGCGCGCCAGGCCACGAGGGCCTCGAAGGACTGCGCCATGCCGCCGCCGAGCGAGGCCACGACGAACAGGGCGACGGCCACCAGGAACGGCCAGCGCCGCCCGTAGAGGTCACCGAACTTGCCGTACAGCGGCATCGCGATGGCGATCGCCAGGATGTAGGCCGTGATGACCCAGCCCTGGTGCTCGACGCCGTTCAGCTCGCCCACGATGGTGGGCATCGCGGTGCCGACGATGGTCTGGTCCAGGGAGGACAGGAACATGGAGGCCATCAGGGCCCCGAAGATCAGCCAGATCGTGCGCTGGTTGAGGACTACCAGCGGCTTGTCCGGCGCCGTGGTGACGGCGTGGCTCATGGAGGGATGCCTTTCTGGGGATCAGGTCGTGGGGAGAATCAGGAGTCGAGGTCGGCCGCGACGAGGTCGACGAGCTGCGCGACGGCGGCGGGCAGGTGGTCGGCCGGGTTGCCGGTGTAGCCGGCGTGCTCCCAGGCGACGAGCGCGGTGCGCAGCATGAGCAGGACGAGCATCGTGAGCAGCTCGGAGTCCGTGGTGAACGGGACGGTGGCGCGGCGGGCCTCGAAGAGCTCGCCGAGCCTGCTCTTGTGCCGGTCCATCCAGACCACGTGGCGGCGCAGCAGGGCGGGCTCCTGCTGCATGAGGTCCATGGCCCGCATGACCCGGTCGTGGGCCTCGCCGGCCGGCGCGAGCAGGGCGGCGACCACGACCTGGAGGTCGGACAGCAGCCGGCCCGTCGGGCCGCCCTCGACGAAGGTGCGGATGACGTCCTCGGGCAGGCCCGTGTCCTCCGCGCCGAGCACGGCGTCGTCCTTGGACTCGAAGTAGTTGAAGAACGTGCGGGGCGAGACGTTCGCCTCGGCGCTGATCATCTCGACGGTCACGGCGTCCAGGCCGTGCTCGGCGACCAGGTTCTGCGCCGCGTCGATCAGGGCCGCGCGGCGGGCTGCCTTCTTGCGCTCCCGCAGGCCCTGCTCCGCGGGCGAGCCCTCCAGCGCGGAGACGAGCTCGCGCAGGTCCGGGCCGGGTGCGGGCTCAGTGTGTGCGGCGGGCGCGGCGCTCTCGCGCGACGAGGTAGGGGCCATGGCCCCAATTCTTGCACCCCGCGCAAAAATTCATCAACTGCAAAAAGCTGAGACCGCGATCACACCTCGCCGAAGCCCGCCTCGATCATCTCCACGACGGTCGTCACGGCCTCCGCCGCGCCGTCACCGGTGGCCTCCACCCGCAGCTCACGCCCCTGCGTGGCGCCCAGCGCCATGAGCTGGAGCACGCTGGAGGCGTCCACGCCGTCGATCGTCACGGACGCGCCGAGCTCGGCGACCTTGCGCGAGACCAGCGCCGCCGGGCGGGCGTGCAGGCCCAGCGGGTTGCGGACGGTCACGGTGCGCGAGCCCTCGGCCGCCTCGGCCGGAGCCGTCTCGCCCGCCCCGGACGCCTGCGCGGCCTCGATCGCGGCGAACATCCCCGCCGACGCCGTCGCCGACGCCAGCACCGCGTCCCGGTCGGCCCCGCCGTGCGCCGTCACGGCCGCGGCGACCGCGCCCTCGACGAACGGCGCGCGGGCCAGGACCACGTGCTCGGCCAGGGCGTCGTCCAGCTCCAGCGCCGCCTCGACGGTCAGCACCGAGGAACCCAGGTCCCCGAGCACGACGACGCCGCCTCCGGCGGCACCGGCGTCGGACAGGACCGCGAGGACCTCCTCCAGGGTCTTCTGGATCGCGTCGAGCGAGGTGCCGAGCCCGCCGTCGGGCCCGCCTCCCACGCCGCGCACCAGCACGTCGGGCGCCATCTGTCCGGCGAGCTCCGCCGCCCCGCGGGCCAGGTCCGCGGAGTGCGAGACCAGGACCAGCGCGACCCGCGCCGTCATGCCGCGCCGTGGGGGTCGGCGGACGTCGGTCCGGCCAGGGCGGCGGCCAGCGCCGCGCCCAGGACGAGTGCGGTGGAGCGCGCGCCCGGGTCCTCGTGACCCGCGCTGCGCTCACCGAGGTAGGAGGCCCGGCCCTTGGTCGCGACCATCGGGATGGTGGCCGTCGACGCCTTGTCGGCCGCCTCGGCCGCCACGCGCAGCACGTCCACCTCGGAGCCGCCGTCGCGCGCCGCGGCCTCGGCCGCGTCGACCGCCGCCTGCCACGCGTCGACCATCGTCTTCTCCCCCACGGTCGCCTTGCCGCGCGAGGACACGCCCTCGAGGGCGGCCTCCAGCACGGCGACGACGGCGGGCGGGTCGATCTGCGGGCGGCCCGACACCTTGGCCGCGCGCAGGTACGCCGTGCCGTACAGCGGGCCGGACGCGCCGCCCACCGTGGACATCAGGGTCGTCGCCACGAGCTTGAGCACGTCGCCGACGGTCCGCTCGTCCCCGGCGCCGGGCTGCGCCGCCGGGTCGTCGAGCCGCGCCACCACGGCGCGGAAGCCGCGGTCCATGTTCTCGCCGTGGTCACCGTCGCCGATCTGCCGGTCGAGCTCGGTGAGCTCGCCCTTCGCGTCCGCGATCGCGTCCGCCGTGCGGCGCACCCATCGCTCAGCCCAGTCCGCGTCCAGCGCCATGTCTCGGAACCCTTCCTGTCTCACCACCGGAGTGCTGCAGTGTCCACCGGCGCGTCCCAGAGGGCCTCCAGCTCGTCGTCCAGACGGAGGACGGTGACCGATGCCCCCTGCATCTCGAGGGACGTCACGTAGTTGCCCACCAGCGAGCGGGAGACCGTGACACCGCGCTCCTCGAGAAGGCGCCGCGCTCGACCATAGACCACGTAGAGCTCGGAGAGCGGGGTCCCGCCCATACCGTTGACGAACAGCAACACTCGGTCGCCGCCGTCCAGCGCGAGGTCGTCGGCCACGGGGGTCAGGAGCATCTCCGTGACCTGGTCGGCGCCGACGGCCTGGACCCGGTGGCGACCGGGCTCGCCGTGGATGCCGATGCCCACCTCGATCTCGTCCTCGCCCAGGTCGAAGCTGGGCCGGCCCACGTGCGGGACGGTCGGCGCGGCCAGCGCCACGCCCATGGTCCGGACGTTCGCGATGACCCGCTCGGCCACGGCCTTGACCGTCGCGAGGTCGGCACCCCGCGCCGCTGCGGCGCCCGCGATCTTCTCGACGGCCACCGTGCCCGCCACACCCCGCCGGCCGGCGGTGTAGAGCGAGTCCTCGACGGCGACGTCGTCGTTCACGAGGACCGAGGCGACCTCGACGCCCTCGGCCTCGGCGAGCTCCACGGCGGTCTCGAAGTTGAGCACGTCGCCGGTGTAGTTCTTGACGATCGTGAGCACCCCGGCTCCGCCGTCGGCCGCCTGGATCGCGGGCTGGATCTGGTCCGGCGTCGGCGAGGTGAACACGGCACCCGGGACGGCGGCGTCGAGCATGCCGTCCCCGACGAAGCCCGCGTGCAGCGGCTCGTGGCCCGAGCCGCCACCGCTGACCAGGCCTACCTTTCCGGTGACCCCGCCCCCGGCGCGGCTGACGAAGACGGGCGACGTACTGACCTGGACCAGCTCGGCGTGCGCGAGCGCGAAGCCGGCCAGGGAGTCGGCGACGGCGTCTGCGGGATCGTTCAGCAGCTTCTTCACGGCGACCTCCTCGCGGGACTGTGCGGCCCGGCGCCGGCGCCGGGCCCGCGAACACGTCCCCTGGGGTTCATGTAACACCACGTCGGCCCGGGTCGTACAGAAACCCCGGGGCCGGGGGCACACGTCACCCGGGTGACGTGTGCCCCCGGCGCGCGGGGTCCCGCGGGCCTCGGGCGCGGCCGGGTCTCGTGCTCGGGCGCGGCCTCAGGCGCGGCCGACCAGGGCGCGCGCGTCCGCCACGGTCACCACCGAGCCCGTGACCAGCACGCCCGTCCCGGCGGCGGCTCCCGCCAGCTCGTCGGCCTCGGCCAGGTCCGCCGCGATCTGCAGCGCCTCGTCGAGACGGCCGGCCACGTGCACGCGGTCCTCCCCGAAGACCTCGCGCGCCACCTCGGCGAGGTCCTCCGGGTCCGCGGACCGGTCGGAGGAGTTACGGGTGACCACGATCTCCGCGATCACGGGCTCCAGGACGGAGAGGAAGCCCTCGGAGTCCTTGTCCGCCATCACGGCGACGACGGCCACGACCCGCTCCAGGTTGAACGACTCCCCGAGCGCGTCCACCATCGCCTCGGCGCCGGCCGGGTTGTGCGCGACGTCGACCAGCACCGTGGGGCTGGAGCGCACCACCTCGAGGCGGCCCGGCGCGTCGACGTCGGCGAAGGCCGCCTCCACGATCTCCGCACCGAGCGCGCGGCCGCCGCTGAGCAGGGCCTCCGTGGCCGCGAGCGCCAGGAGCGCGTTGTGCGCCTGGTGCGCCCCGTGCAGGGGCAGGAAGATCTCGGTGTAGACGCCCGCGGGGGTGCGCAGGTCGAGGAGCTGGCCGCCGACGGCGATGCGCCGGTCGGCGACGTCCAGGTCGATGCCCTCGCGGATCAGGTGGGCGTTGACGGACTGTGCGCGGGCGAGGATCGGTTCGAGCGCGGCGTCGGCCTGCTCGGCGATGACGGCGACGGCGCCCTTCTTGATGATGCCGGACTTCTCGGTGGCGATCTCCTCGATCGTTGAGCCGAGCCAGCGCTCGTGGTCCATGGCGACGGGCGTGATGACGGCGACCTCGCCGTCGACCACGTTCGTGGAGTCCCAGGTGCCGCCCATGCCGACCTCGATGATCGCGACGTCGACGGGGGCGTCGGCGAACGCGGCGAAGGCCATGACGGTGAGCACCTCGAAGAAGCTGAGGCGGGGGCCGCCCTGCTCCTCGGACTCGCGGTCGGCGACGCCGATGTAGGGCGCGACGTCCTCGAACACCTCGACGAAGCGCTCAGGGGTCAGGGGCTCGCCGTCGATCGCGATGCGCTCGGTGACGCTGGTCAGGTGCGGGGAGGTGAACCGGCCGGTGCGCAGGCCGTGCTCGCGCACGAGGCGCTCGGTCATGCGGGCCGTCGAGGACTTGCCGTTGGTCCCGGTGATGTGGACGGTCCGGTAGGCGCGGTGCGGGTCGCCGAGGAGCTCGAGGACACGCTCGACGCGGGCCATGGTGGGGTCGATGTCGTGCTCGGGGGCGCGGGACAGGATCTCCTTGTAGACCGCGTCCAGTGCCTGCTGGATCGCGGGGTCCACGTTCTCGGCGCCGCGGCTGGTGCCACGCCTGTACTTGCGCATGTTCTTCTGGGAGTCGTCCACCCTCAGAGGATAGGTTCCGCCGAGGGGCAGGGCCGAAACGGTGCCCGGTCCAGATCCCCTACTGAGCAGGACTCACCAGGCTCCTGACGACCACATCGCTGCCCCAGACGGTCGTATGCCGCCTGCTGAATCCCAGTCAGTTCCCCGACCTGCAGCGGCGCACCACAAGCCTGTGTTGCGGCTTTTCACCCCGTCGAGAACGATGTCATGGCGGCGTCGGACGGAGGCGCAGGGGGCTCGTCGAGGGGGAACCGACAGCATGGGACGAAAGAGCACGGTGCAGCGCGCGGTCGTCGTGGGGGTCGCCGTCGCGGCGCTCGCCGTATCCGCGGCGGCGTTGGTACCGCCAGCGGCCGGCGGGCAGGTCCAGGCCGAACACGCCACGCAGGCCGAACAGACCGACCAGGCCGCGACCAGAGCGGCCGTCGAGGCCGCCGTCGACCACACCGCACACGCCGCCACCGCGCTCTCCGGCGCACCGGGCTATGCCGGGGTCGCCGTCGACTACGACGCCGCGCGCGTAACCGTGTCCTGGAAGGGCAAGGCCCCGGCCGCGGTGAACGAGCTGGCCGCGACGGCCGAGGGCGTGACCGTCGACGTCGAGCGGGCCGCCCTGAGCGAGGCCGACCTGCGTGCAGCGAGCACGCGGCTGCTGGACAGCCAGCGTGCGGCGCACGGCCCGGGCGCCGTGGTCGCCGCCTACGCGACCGACGGCCACACCGGCCTGGTCGCCGAGGTCGGCCGGGACTCCGCCGCCGCCCGCTCGGCCGGGCTGGACCAGGCCCTCGCGGAGGCCGCGGGAGTGCCGGTCACGGTCGAGCTCGTCGACGACGGCGTCATGTCCACCTCCGTCAGCCGCCGCAACGACGGCTCGCCGTGGCACGCCGGCGGCGCCATCGCCTCGAAGGACGGCACCGACTACTGCACGACCGGCTTCTCGATCATCACCGCCGGGGGCGACCGGCGGATCGTCACCGCCGCGCACTGCAACGAGGGGTTCGGCTCCGTGGTGCGCGACGGCGCGGGCCAGCGCATGGGCGTCGTCTCCAGCCGCGCGGTCGGGCTCGACGCCGAGCTCATCAAGCCGGACGGCACCACGGCGCGCAGCGTGTACGGCGGCCCGTGGAACGCCTCCCGGTCCGACGCCCGCTACCGGTTCCCGATCGGCGGGGTGCAGCAGCCCGCCGTCGGGCAGAACATCTGCTCCTCCGGGGCGGTCACGGGCGAGCACTGCGGTGCCAAGGTCCGTGCGATCGACGTCGCGTGGACGTGCGGCAAGAGGACCTGCCACGGCTTCCGGGCGAGCCGGGAGGACGGCGGTGTCGTCGTGGGCGGCGGCGACAGCGGCGGGCCGATGTACGTGGTCATCGACGGCAAGGCGTACGCCCGCGGCATGATCGACGGCGGCTCCAACCGGCGCAGCTGCGGCAGCACCTCGGTGTCCACGCAGTGCTTCTCGTACGTCTACGGCATCCCGATGGTCGACATCCTGAGCCACTGGGACGCTCGCATCGACAGCTGAGCACCACCGCGACCAGAAAGGGGGCCGGAGCATCACGCTCCGGCCCCCTTCGCCGTCACCGGCCCGTCAGGTCACGCCTTCGCGACCGCCACCGAACGCTCGGCACCGGCGCCGCCGGCGGTCACCGTGAACGACGTCGCCAGCGTCTCGCGGGTGACCAGCTCGCGGTACCCCTCGACGGCGGCGACCCACTCGGCCGGGACCGTCAGGTCCAGCGCGATCCGGTCGGCGACCTGCAGGCCCGCGGCCTTGCGCGCGTCCTGCACGTCGCGCACCACGTCGCGGGCGTAGCCCTCGGCGCGCAGCGCGTCGTCGAGCTCGAGGTCGAGCACCACGAAGCCGCCGCCGGTCAGCACGCTCGCCGCCGTCGTGGGCTCCGCGTCGGCGGGGGTGTCGCCACCGGCCACGACCGTCGTCAGCTCGTACTCGGCCTCCAGCAGCTCGACGTCGCCGTCGGCCGTCGCGACGACGACCGCACCGGCGGGGCTCTTGGACCAGGCGCCGGACTTGGCCGCCTTGATCACGGCCTGGACGCCACGGCCCAGGCGCGGGCCGGCGGCACGGGCGTTGACCGCGAGCCGCTCCGTGACGCCGAACGAGGCGGCGACCTCGGGCGAGAAGGCGACCAGGCGCACCTCCTTGACGTTCAGCTCCGTCTCCAGCAGGCCCGTGAACGGCGCGACGCCGTCCGGGTCCGCGACGGCCACGACGAGCGAGCGCAGCGGCTGCCGCACGCGCAGCTTGTTGGCCTTGCGCAGCGCCAGCGTCTGCGACACGACGGCCCGCGCGGACTCGACGGCGGCCACGAGCGCGTCGTCGGCCACCAGGACCTCGCCCTCGCGCGAGCCGGGCGCGAGCGACGGCCAGTCCGTCAGGTGCACGGAGCGCTCGCCGGTCAGGCCGCGCCAGACCTCCTCCGTGAGCAGCGGCGCAAGCGGCGCCATGACGCGGCACAGCACCTCGAGCGCCGTCGACAGGGTGTCGAACGCGTCCGCGTCCTCGGCCCAGAACCGGTCGCGCTGGGTGCGCACGTACCAGTTGGTCAGGGCGTCCAGGTACTGGCGCACCGAGTCGCAGGCACCCGCGATGTCGTACGTGTCGAGCTGCTCGGTCACGTCGGCGAGCAGGCCGCGCGTGCGCGCCAGCAGGTACCGGTCCATGACGGGCAGCCCGGCCACGCGCTCCGGCGTCAGCGGCTGGGCCGCGTACCCCGCGCCGTCGTTCCCGGCGTTCGCGTACAGGGTGAAGAAGTAGTACGTGCTCCACAGCGGCAGCAGCACCTGGCGGACGGCGTCGCGGATGCCCTCCTCGGTGACCACGAGGTTGCCGCCCCGGAGGATGGGCGAGGCCATGAGGAACCAGCGCATCGCGTCGGAGCCGTCGCGGTCGAAGACCTCGTTGACGTCCGGGTAGTTCTTCAGCGACTTGCTCATCTTGCGGCCGTCGGAGCCCAGCACGATGCCGTGCGAGACCGCCGTCTTGAACGCGGGCCGGTCGAACAGCGCCGTGGACAGCACATGCATCATGTAGAACCAGCCGCGCGTCTGGCCGATGTACTCCACGATGAAGTCGCCCGGGAAGTGGTGCTCGAACCAGTCCGAGTTCTCGAACGGGTAGTGCACCTGGCCGTACGGCATCGAGCCGGAGTCGAACCAGACGTCCAGCACGTCCTCGACGCGGCGCATCGTGGACTGCCCCGTCGGGTCGTCCGGGTTCGGCCGGGTCAGGTCGTCCACGAACGGGCGGTGCAGGTTCGGCTTGCCGTCCTGGTCCAGGGGCAGGCGACCGAAGTCGCGCTCCAGCTCCGCGAACGAGCCGTAGACGTCGATCCGCGGGTAGGCCGGGTTGTCGCTCTTCCAGACCGGCACGGGCGAGCCCCAGAACCGGTTGCGCGTGATCGACCAGTCGCGCGCGTTCTCCAGCCACTTGCCGAACTGGCCGTCCTTGATGTGCTCGGGCACCCAGGTGATCTCCTGGTTGAGCTCGCCCATGCGGTCCTTGAACTTCGTCACCTCGACGAACCACGAGGACACGCCCATGTAGATCAGCGGGTTGCGGCAGCGCCAGCAGTGCGGGTAGGAGTGCGCGTACTGCTCGCGGCGCAGCAGCACGGTCCCCGGCGTCGTCCGCCCGGCCTCGTCGTCGCCGGCGCCGCGCGTGCGGGCCTTGAGGTGGTCGATGATCGGGGCGTTCGCCGCGAAGACCTGCAGGCCCGCGTACTCCTCGACCGGGAAGGTGAACGCGCCGTCGGCGCCCACGGGGATGACGGGGTCCACGCCCTCGCGGTCGCTGACCTGCTTGTCCTCCTCGCCGAAGGCGCCGGCGTTGTGCACCAGGCCGGTGCCGTCCGTCGTGGTGACGAAGTCGGCCTCGACCACGCGGTGCGCGCCCGGGTGGCCCTCGTAGTAGGCGAACGGCGGCTCGTAGGCCGCGCCCAGCAGGTCGCGCCCCTTCAGGTGCCCGACGACGGTGGGCTCGTCGTTGCCCTCGTCCGTGAGCTCGCGGGCGTACGCCGCGACGCGGGCCTCGGCCAGCACGTACCGCTGCGGGGTGCCGGTGAAGGACGACTCGACGATCGCGTAGTCGACGTCCGGACCCACCATGACCAGCAGGTTGGACGGCAGGGTCCAGGGCGTCGTGGTCCAGATGAGCAGGTGGTCGTCGGCGCGCAGCGTGTCCGCGCCGTCGGGCACCTCGGTCACGCGGAAGCCGACCGTGACGGCCGGGTCCTGCCGCTGCTGGTAGACGTCGTCGTCCATGCGCAGCTCGTGGTTGCTCAGCGGCGTCTGGTCGTTCCAGCAGTAGGGCAGCACGCGGAAGCCCTCGTAGATGAGGCCCTTGTCGAACAGCGACTTGAAGGCCCAGACGACGCTCTCCATGAACGTCGGGTCGAGGGTCTTGTAGTCGCCCTCGAAGTCCACCCAGCGGGCCTGGCGCGTCACGTACGTGCGCCACTCGTCGGTGTACTTGAGCACGCTGGAGCGGCAGGCCTCGTTGAACTTGTCGATGCCCAGCTCGACGATCTCGTCCTTGGTCTTGATGCCGAGCTGGCTCATGGCCTCCAGCTCCGCCGGCAGGCCGTGCGTGTCCCAGCCGAAGCGGCGCTCGACGCGCTGCCCCTTCATGGTCCGGTAGCGCGGCACGACGTCCTTGGCGTACCCGGTCAGCAGGTGGCCGTAGTGCGGCAGGCCGTTGGCGAAGGGCGGGCCGTCGTAGAAGACGAACTCGTTGCTGCCGTTCTCGCCGGCCGGACGGGCGTCGACCGACGCGCGGAACGTGTCGTCCTTCTCCCAGTAGGCGAGGACGTCGCGCTCGAGGTCGGGCAGGCTGGGTGACGCGGGGACGGCGCCCTCGGCGTCGCTGGGACGGTGCAGCGGATAGGCCATGGTTCTTCTGGCTCCTGGCGGGTTCAGCGGTTCGGCAGCAGGTGGACTTCGGTCGTGCTCTGCTGCGAGGACGCCGCACCTGGGTGCGCCGCGGTACCACCCCGCTTGCCGTTCGCTCCCGCGCGCGGCCGCTCGTTGACGGCTGTGACGGGCCTACCCGTCCGGTTCTACTGGGGCTCCCCCGCTGCCCGACGGCGGTGGGGTGACCTGTTCTTCCGGAGGCTCGCCGGTGATGGCCGGGTCGATGCCTGTGGGGCAATCGTACCGAACCTCGGCAACCGGAAAGATCCCGCGTGCAACCTGTTCGCCTCCGGCGTGCGTCCAGGGGGCATGAACGCAATCAGCCAGGCGATCGGCCCGCCCGCCTCCGCGGGTGCCGTCGCCCGAACAGCGCCGGAGCCCGAGTTCTCGGTGGTCCGCACCGGGACGTCCGCGGAGGAGCAGTTCCGGCAGTTCGCCGTCGACTCCGCCGCGGCGCTGCACCGCATCGCGTACCTGCTCTGCGGCGACGACCACCGCGCCCACGACCTGACGCAGGTCGCGCTGGAGCGCGCCTACCGGCACTGGTCACGGGTCAAGGACGGCAACCCGTTCGCGTACGCCCGCCGGGTGCTCGCGACCGCCCGCATCGACGGGTGGCGGCGCACCCGCCGCGAGGTGCTGCAGGCCCCGGAGACCGTGGCCGTCCGGCAGGAGGCGGCGCTCGGTTCCGCCGCCTTCGCTGCCCCCGACGACGGCGCCGGCCGGGTCGCGGAGCGCGAGCGACTCGTGCGCGCGCTGCGGCAGCTCGGGCCGAGCCAGCGTCGCGTGGTGGTGCTGCGGCACCTGCTCGACCGCTCGGAGGCCGACGTCGCCGAGGAGCTCGGCGTCAGCGTCGGCACCGTGAAGTCCCAAGGCGCACGCGGCCTCGCCCGCCTGCGCACTCTGCTCTCGGAAGGACAGGACGCATGACCAGGTACGACCACACCCCGGAGCCCGCCGACGACGGCTGGCTGACCCACCTGCGGGAGGTCGGCGGCGGCGTCGTACCGCCTACCCCCGCCGACCCGCACGACCTGGCCCGCGTCGCCGTCCGCCGCACGCGGACGCGTCGCGCGTTCCTCGCGTCCGGGGCCGGGCTGACGGCGGTGGCGGCCTTCGCCGGTGCTGCCTTCGCGCTGGGCGGCCCGACGACGGCGGGGGTGCTGCTGCCGGGTGGGTCGGCGTCGGTCTCGGCGTCGGCTTCGCCGGACCCGTCGGCGACTGCTTCTTCTGCTGCGGACCCGGACCCGGCCACCGAACTGGCCGCCGGGGAGGTGCCCGACGGCTGGCACACGCACGAGCTGGCCGGCCTGACCTACTCCCTGCCGCCCGAGATCGTGACCAGCGGCCCGGTCCAGGACGAGCCCGGCGTGATCTCCGACATGTGGCACAGCAGCGTGGACCCCGACTCCCCGCCGTTCCTCCGGATGGCCTACCACGAGGAAGGCCCCGAGGACTTGCCGGGCATCGTCTACCAGGTCGACGGCGAGCCGTTCGACCTGCCCGGGGCCGAGCGCGCCGAGGTGTTCGACGTGGCCGCCGAGGTCTACGGGCTGCCCCCCGGTACCGAGGTCCCCGACGACCAGAAGGGCCCGACGATGCTGGTCCTCGAGCCGGCCAGCGGCGAGGGCGCCTACATGATCAACCTGAACCTCCCCCACGAGTCGGCCGCGGACTTCGTGGCGACCTTCAAGGCAACCCTCTCCCTCGACTGACCGCAGGTGCCAAATTAACGACCATGCACTTGCTGCCAAACCCGGCCCCAGCCTGGCAGCAAGTGCATGGTCGTTATCGCGCCTGTGGACAACAACATTGGTCAATCAGCGCCATCAGATGTAATTGACCCGTGCCACAGAAGCCGCCCGTGCCCAGGTCGCTGCTGGACCTGGCGCGCCGGCAGGCCGGGCTGGTGTCCGCGGGGCAGTGCGACGCCGCCGGCGTCGGGCCGTCGAGGCGGCGCAACCTCGTCTTGCGCGGTGGGTGGCGGCGCGTCACGAGAGGCGTCTACGACACCGGCGAGACACCGAGTGGCCTGCACCCCTACGACGTCGACCGGCTGCGCTCGGCGTGGACGGCGCTGCTGGCCAACCCGCTGGCCGTCGCCGTCGGCGCCTGCGCACTGGTGCTGCACGGCGTCCAGGGACTGCCCCGCAGGATCGTGCCGGAAGCAACCTTCGCCGGAGGAGCCGCGCGCAAGTCGCGGGACGGGATCGTGTTCCGCCAGTACGTGACCGGCATGGGGACGGTCGAGATCGGCGGGCGGGACGTGGTCGCCGTCGGGCAGGCGCTGGTCCAGACCCTGCCGACCCTGACACGCGACCAGGCCGTCGCCTGCCTGGACAGCGCCCTGCACCAGGGCCTGATCCGAACGGATCACGTGGCCGAGATCCGGCGCAGACTGCAGAGCCGCAAAGGGGGGCCGCCACGCGATCCCCTGGCTATCGCTGGCCGACGGGCGAGCCGAGTCCCCGCCCGAGAGCCACGCACGGCTCCGCTGCCACGACGCCGGGATCGCACCGGACGACCTGCAGCGGGACTTCTTCGACGAGCGGGGCCGCTTCCTGGGTCGCGCCGATCTCGCCTGGCACCTGGGTGGCGGGCGCTGGCTGATCGTCGAGGTCGACTCGCAGGAGTTCCACGGCGCCGAGCGCCAGGTACGGCAGGACGCGAACCGGCAGAACGGGCTCGTCGGGGAGGGTCAGAACATCGTCATGCGGTTCTTTCCCGGCCAGGTCACCGGCGGCCACCTCGTCGGTGAGGTCGCCCAGATCCTCCGGCGGGAGGGCTGGATGCCCGGCCGCGAGCTGCCACCCAGCCACCCGTAGACCGCCACAGAACGTGAGCGGTGACCATGCATCTGCTGCCAGAACTCGCGCCGATCTGGCAGCAGATGCATGGTCACCGGAGGTCGGCCGCCTCGGCGGCATTCGACGGCGGGGCGGCGTCGGCGGCCGCAGGGTCCGGGGCCTCGCGGTAGCGGCGGCTCAGGAGGCGGTAGTACCTGCTCGACAGCGCGTAGGCCGTCAGCGCCAGGCCCAGCACCGCGACCAGCACGAACACCAGCGCGATCCCCCGGGCGTCGCCCGTGCCGAACCAGCCGCCGATCCAGCGGGCGCCGGTGCCGCCGTCGCGCATGAACGGGATGAAGAAGAACTGGGTGAGCGGGCTGATCAGGAACGCCGTGAGCGGCGAGGCGGCCTGCTCCACCGACTGCGCGAACCCGAACACCCGGCCCTGCCGCTCGTAGGGCACCACCTTCTGCAGGACCGTCTGCTCGGAGGCCTCGACGTACGGCATGGCCAGCATGTAGACGGCGAGGCCGGCCACGAGCCAGACCACCGAGGCCTGCATCGGGAAGACGATGGTGACGGCCCACAGGCCCAGGTTGACCAGCAGGATGGTGCGCACCGGGTTGGACCCCAGGCCGGTGCGGGCGATGAGCAGCCCGGCCACGATCATCAGGGCACTGAGCCCGCCCCAGACCAGGCCCCACGCCTGCACGGACATCATCGACAGCCCGTACGGGTCCATCAGCGCCATGAACGCGCCGCCCAGCAGGTTGTTCATCGCGGTGAACGCGATGAGCGCCCACATCCCGGGAATGCGGCCGACGACGCGCATGGTGCCGCGCAGGTCGACCCGGCGCGGCTCGCCCTCGGCCGCGGCGTGCGACAGCGACTCGGGGACCTTGACGAAGTGCAGGTGCACCAGCGCGGCGGCGAGCACGCCGAGGGCCAGGACCAGGCACGTCCGCATCCCGTCGAAGGCCACCAGCAGGCCGCTGATCACCGACGTCACGAGGAACGAGATGCCCAGCACGGTGCCGACCAGGCCGTTCGCGCGGTCCCGCAGGGTGTCGTCGAAGAGCGCCGTGACGACCGTCGGGAGCGCGATGGAGCGCAGGTTGCCCGCGATCACGCCGCACATCAGCAGCACGATCAGCACCCAGAGCCGCACGCTGCCCGCGTCCGTCCACTCCTGCGCCGGGGTGAGCAGGTACAGGGCCAGGCAGACGCCGTAGAACGCGAGCGACACCAGCGCGGACACCTGCATCACGGTCTTCTTGCGGTGGTGGTCCACCAGGCTGCCGAACCACACGCCCGTGCCGACCATCGCGACCAGGAACAGCCCGGCGATGACGCCCGTCGCGAAGACCGAGCGGGTCTGCAGGAACACGAAGAACGTCACGGCGAACCAGACCGTGTAGTTGATGACGCCCACGAACAGCACGTTCGTGAGCAGCTGGACGAAGGTCCGCACGGTCGGGTCGGACAGGTGCAGCCGCGGGGCGGCGGCAGGCCCCGGGGCGGCGTCGGGCCCTTGGGCGGCGTCGGCGGGCTGCGGATCGTGGCTCATGGGGGCAACTCCATTACCTCAACGTTGGTTGAGGTCAAGGCCTTCGCTCGTACCTCATCGTTCCCCTGTTCGACGACGGCGCCCACCGGAACTCATCGGCCGCCGGCTCGCACCTGCGGTGTGTGGTGATCCAGATCACACACCCTTCGGAAATACTATGTGGATCACAAACGATTGACGATGGAGGCCGCACCGGCCGGACACGACACCTCCAGGAGGACCCGACCATGGCAACACTGCTGCACATCGACGCGAGCATCCAGGGCGACAGCTCGGTCAGCAGGCAGCTCACCGCGCGGGCCGCGAGCGCCTGGCACGCCGCGCACCCGGGCGGCACGGTGACCTACCGCGACCTCGGCGCCGAGCCGGTGCCACACTTCGACACCGCCGCGAACCTGAGCCGCGGTCTGCCGGCCGACCAGCACACGCCGGCCCAGGCCGAGTCGTGGGCCCGGATCTCGGAGCTGGTCGGCGAGGTCGCCGCGGCCGACACGGTGCTGCTCGGCCTGCCGATCTACAACTACGGGGCGCCGAGCACCGTGAAGTCCTGGGTGGACCACCTGATGGCGCCCGGCCTGTCCATCGACCCGGAGACCGGCAAGGGCCTGCTGGGCGGCCGCGACTTCGTCGTGGTGGTCTCGCGCGGCGGCGGGTACGGCGAGGGCGCGCCGCGGCAGGGCTGGGACCACGCGACGGCGTGGCTGCCGCACGGTGTGGCGATGGTGGGGCTGGAGCCGCGCTTCATCACGACCGAGCTGACGCTCGCGGGGACCAACCCCGCGATGGCCGGGCTGGTGCCGCTGGCCGAGGAGAGCCGCCGTCAGGCCGAGGCCGAGATCGACGGCCTGTGGGCGCCCGTGGTCGCGAGCGCCTGACCTGCTGCCGGAGGCGTAATTCCCCACGTCGCGGCCCCGCGCTCCCGTAGGGTTGCAGCGGGGTCGCGACGACGAAGGAGATGCCGTGGAGGAGCCGCCGGTCCTGGACCAGTCGGTACGGAGGTCGGGTGCGCTCGTCGATTACCTGGCCCGGCACCTGCGCCGGCGCGGTGAGTCGGCGCTCGCCCCGCTCGGGCTGCGCAGCCGGCACCTCGTGGCCCTGACGGTGCTCCGTGACCGGGGCGAGGTCACGCAGCGGGACCTGGCGAGCGCGCTCGTGCTGGACAGCACCAACATCGTGGGGCTGCTCAACGAGCTGGAGGGCAAGCACCTGGTGGAGCGACGCCGTTCGCCCCAGGACCGACGCCGGCACGTGGTCTCGCTGACCGGCGACGGCGTCGCGCTGCTCTGCCAGGCGGAGACGGCGCTCACCGCCGTCGAGGACGAGGTCTTCGAGACCCTGACGCCGGAGCAGCGCGACCAGTTCCACGAGCTGCTCGTGGCGGCCACGGCGTCGGCGTCCACCCCCTTCTGCTGAGGGGGCCGGCGCGCCCGGCCCGCGAACCGGGCTCCGGGCTCCGGGCTCCGGGCTCCGGGCTCAGCTCACCGAGACGTTCACCGTGTGCCAGCCCGTCGCGCCGTCGGGGGCGGGCGGCGCCTCGTCCTCGGTCTGGACAAGGCCGTCGGCGTCGGTGGCGCGCACCGCGAGGGTGTGGTCGCCCGCCGTCAGGTCGATCGACGTGTGCCACTGGCGCCAGGTGTCCGGCCCCACCGTCTCGGCGAGCTCGGCGGTGACCCAGTCGCCGTCGTCGGCCCGGACCTGCACCTCGCCGATGCCGGTGTGCTGCGCCCAGGCGACGCCCGCCACGGTCACCGCGCCGGCGCTCACGGAGCCACGTGGCACGTCGATGCGGGACTCGACCTTGATGGGTCCGAGCGCGGACCAGCCGCGCGGCGTCCAGTAGCCCTGGTCGGCGTCGAAGGTGGTGACCTTCAGCGAGGTGACCCACTTGGTGGCCGAGACGTATCCGTACAGGCCGGGCACCACGAGACGCGCGGGAAAACCGTGCTCGACGGGCAGCGGCTGGCCGTTCATGCCGATGGCGAGCAGGCTGTCGCGGTCCGGGTCCTGCAGCACCTCCAGGGGCGTGCCCGCGGTGAAGCCGTCGTCGCTCGTGGAGAGCACCATGTCGGCGCCGGCGCGCGGCTTGGCGCGCTCCAGCAGCGCGCGGATCGGGTAGCCGAGCCACAGCGCATTGCCGATGAGGTCGCCGCCCACGGTGTTGCTCACGCAGGCCAGCGTCACGTAGTGCTCCTCGAGCGGCAGCGCCAGGAGCTCGTCCCAGGTGATCTCGAAGGGCTCGTCCACCAGGCCCTCGACCCGCAGCGACCAGTCCTGTGGGTTCACCTGGGGCACGATCAGCGCGGTGTCGATGCGGTAGAAGTCGGGGTTCGGGGTGACGTACGGCGTGATGCCGTCGACCTTCAGCTCGGCCCCGGCGGGCACCGGGGGCGCCGTCGTGCGCGCGGTGGGCAGGCGGAGCTTCTCCCGCACGGCGCTCACCGCCGTCGAACCCGCGGACAGCACGCGCGAGCCCGCCAGCGCCAGGACGGCCGCGCCCGCGGCGAGGCCGGAGACGGCGAGGAAGCCGCGGCGGTCCACGCCGCCGCCCGACGTCGCGCCCCCGCCCGACGCCGCGCGCCCGGGCGCAGGCCGGAGCCGCGCCACGGCCGCCCGCAGGAGGAGCACACCCACGCCGAGGCCGACGATGCTGGGCAGCGCCCAGAGCGGCGTCGCGTCCGGGCGGAGCACCGCGACCATGGCGCCGACCACGCCGACCGCGGACATCAGCAGCACGCCGTAGGGCGGCCGCCGGAGCTGGAGCCAGCCCGCGAACGCCGCGCCCACGGCGAGCACGACGCCCATCGACCCGAGCAGGACGGCCTTGTCGTTGGTGCCGAACCACTGCACGGCGAAGTCCTTGAGCCCCGGCGGCACGGCGTCGATCACGGCGGCGCCGCCCGCGAACAGGGTGCTCGAACCGGGTGCGACGACGGCGGCGACGAGCTCCGCGACGGCGAGTCCCGCGCCGCCCGCGAGGACGCCCGCCAGGGCGGCCCAGCCGGCGTCGGCGCGAGACCGCTCGGCCTGCGGGGCCTCCGGGCCCCCGGTTGCCTCAGTCATGTGCCCAGCCTGGCACGGGTTCCTGTGGTGACCGAGCCGTGGCGCGAAACATGACGATCTCGTAAGAACTGACCGCCCGCGACGGGTGCTGCGCCGCGCGCGGCGCGGCGCTCAGATCCCGGTGTTGCGCACGATCTTCGAGTTGTGCGCCTGCGCCCGCGGCCGCACGGTCACGAGGTCGATGTTGACGTGGTCGGGGCGGGACAGGGTCCAGGCGATGGTCTCCGCGATGTCGTCGGCGACCAGGGGTGTGTAGCCCTCGTAGACCGCGGCGGCCTTCGCGGCGTCGCCGCCGAACCGGACCAGCGAGAACTCCTCGGTCGCGACGGCGCCGGGGGCCACCTCGATGACGCGCACCGGCTCGCCCGCGATCTCCCAGCGCAGCGTCTGCGACAGCATGTGCTCGGCGTGCTTGGCGCCGGTGTACCCGGCGCCGCCCTCGTACGCGCCCTGGGCGGCGGTCGAGGTCACGTTCACGACGTCGGCCACGCCCTTGGCGGCGCCCGCCGCGCGCAGCAGCGGCAGCACGGCCTTGGTCACGCGCAGGGTGCCGAGCACGTTGATCTCGTACATCTGGCGCCAGCCGTCGATGTCGGCGGACTCCACGCGGTCCAGCCCGAGCGCGCCGCCCGCGTTGTTCACCACGGCGTCGAGCCCACCGGTCGCGGCGAGGTGCTCCGCGAGGCCCGCGACGGCGGCGTCGTCGGTCAGGTCGACGGCGTAGACCTCGCAGCCGGTCTCCGCCGCGAGCGCCTCCAGGCGGTCGGCGCGGCGCGCGGCGGCGACGACGTCCCAGCCGTCGGCGCGCAGCCGGCGCGCGGTCGCGGCGCCGATGCCCGACGACGCACCGGTCACCAGGGCGCGTCGGGTCGTGGTGGTCTCGGGGCCGGCCTGCGGGGCGGTGCTGTCGCTCATGTCGGCACCCTAACCTCGGCGGCGGCCCGGCCGCGGGGTGGTCCGGGTCCGTCCGCGGTACGGACGCGGTGAGGACGCCGTCGGGCCGGGTGAGGGGCCGGGTGGGGCGGCCGACGGCGGTTCGACGCCGAGAGCGAAAGCGCCCGGAACGCGCAGATCGGCCGGTGTAATGTGGCGGCCGGGTCGCGGGCCACGCTTTGGCCCGCCGATGCGGCTCTCATCGTGAGCCGCTTCCCGCCCGGACGCGAGATGGCGCGTCGCTGTTCACCCATGGCACTCATGTCGTGGGCTGTTCGTCGACCCTTGGAGCCTCCGCGTGATTCCCCGCGTCCGTCCTGCCAGCACGCCCCGCGTGTCCCGTCCGTCCCGCATGTCCGCACGGGCCGTCGTCCTGCCCACCGTCGCCGCCGCGGCGGTCCTCGCCCTCGCCGCCTGCTCGGCCGGGGCGTCCGACGCCGACGCCGCGGCCCCTGCGTCGGCGGGCGCACCCGTCACCCTCGACAACTGCGGCTTCGAGACCACGGTCGCGGCGCCGCCCGAGCGGGTGGTGACCATCAAGTCGTCGACGACGGAGATGCTGCTGGCGCTCGGCCTGGGCGACAGGATCGTCGGCTCGGCGTTCCTCGACGGCCCCGTGCCGGACGCGCTGGAGTCCGTGCCCGCCGTCGACGAGCCGTTCGCCGACGAGGCGCCCGGCTCCGAGGCGACGCTGGAGCTCGAGCCCGACCTGGTCTACGCGGGCTGGGAGTCCAACCTGACGGCGGAGACCGCGGGCGACCGCGAGACGCTCGCCACGCTCGGCGTCGCGACGTACGTCTCCCCCGCCGCCTGCAAGGAGGACGGCTACATGCCGGACCCCCTGACGTTCGACACGGTGTTCGGCGAGATCGAGGAGGTCGGCTCGCTGTTCGGCGCCGAGGACGCCGCGGCCACGCTGGTCGAGGAGCAGCAGGCGGCGCTGGCCGCGATCGAGCCGGACGACCGCGGCCTGACGGCGCTGTGGTGGTCCTCGGGCGACGACACCCCGTACGTCGGCGCGGGCATCGGCGCGCCCCAGATGATCATGGACGCGGCCGGACTGACCAACGTCGCGGCCGACGTGCACGACACGTGGACGTCGCTCGGCTGGGAGAACGTGGTCGAGGCCGACCCCGACGTGATCGTGCTGGTCGACGCCGCGTGGAACCCCGCCGACGCGAAGATCGAGGCCCTGGCCGCCAACCCCGCCACCCGTGAGATGTCCGCCGTCAAGGACGAGCGCTACGTCGTCGTGCCCTTCCCGGCGACCGAGGCCGGCGTGCGGAACGTCGACGCCGTGGCCTCGGTGGTGGACCAGCTGGCCGACCTCGGGCTGTGAGCACGGCCCGGAGCACCGCCGTCCGCGGGTCGAGCCGGACACCGCGCGGGTCGAGCCGCACACCCCGCGGGTCGAGCCTGTCGAGACCGGCCCTCGCCCTGCCCGCCGCGGCGCTGGTCCTCGTGCTGAGCGTCGGCGTCGCGGTGACGATCGGGCCGGCGGACCTGGCCCTGTCCGAGGTCGGTCGCTCGCTGGCGAACCACCTCGGTCTCGGGGGGCTGCTCGGCCTGGAGCCGCTGTCCGCGCTGCGCGACGGCATGGTGTGGCAGCTCCGGATGCCCCGCATCCTGACGGCGGCGGCCGTCGGCGCGGGCCTGGCGGTCTGCGGGGCGGTGATGCAGTCGCTCACGCGCAACCCGCTCGCCGACCCGTACCTGCTCGGGCTGTCGTCGGGCGCGTCGCTGGGCGCCGTCCTGGTGCTGCTCGCGGGCGTGCCGCTGCTGCTGCCGGTCGCCGCGTTCGCCGGTGCGGTCGGGGCGCTCGCCCTGGCGCTCACCCTGGCCGGGGCGCTCGGCACCATCACGCCCACCCGCACGGTCCTGGCCGGGCTCGCGATCAGCCAGCTCTGCGCGGCGGCGGTCTCGTTCGTCATCTTCTGGTCGGCGAAGGGCGACGCGTTCCGCGAGGTGCTGTCGTGGCTGATGGGCTCGGTCGCGTCGGCGACGTGGACCTCCGTGGCGATCACGGGCGGCGCCGTCCTCGTGCTGGGCACGCTGCTGGCGCTGACCGGGTCCGTGCTGGACGCGTTCACGTTCGGCGACACCGCGGCCGCCGCCCTGGGCGTTCCCGTCAACCGGGCCCGGTGGGTCCTGCTGATCGGCGTCGCCCTGCTGACCGGGGCACTCGTGTCGCAGAGCGGGTCCATCGGCTTCGTCGGGCTGATCCTGCCGCACGCGGTGCGGCTGTTCACGGGTGCGCGGCACCGGCTGCTGCTGCCGCTGTCCGCGCTGGCCGGCGCGTCGTTCCTGGTCTGGGCCGACACCCTGGCCCGCACCGTGTTCGAGCCGCGCGAGCTGCCGGTCGGCATCGTGACGGCGGCGATCGGCGCGCCGGTGTTCGCGTTCCTCCTCTGGAAGGGAAACCACCGGTGAGTGCTGGACATCTGCCCCGAAAGACCGCCCCGGACGGGCGAATACCCAGCACTCAGCGAGAGGGGTTGGGCGCCCGGGGCGTGTTCTGGGAGATCGGCTCGCGGGCGATCCTCGACGACGTCGGGGTGCTCGCCCCGGCCGGCGCCGTCACCGGGCTGCTCGGGCCGAACGGGTCCGGCAAGTCGACCCTGCTGCGGGTGCTGGCCGGTGTGCAGCAGGCAGGACGGGCGTCGTCGTCGGGCACGCCGACGACGACGTTCGACGGCGCCGACCTTGCCGCGCTCCCCCGCCGCGAGCGCGCCCGCGTGCTCGCGCTCGTGGAGCAGGACGCCACGACCGACCTGCCCCTGTCCGTGCTGGACGCCGTGCTGCTCGGCCGCATCCCGCACCGGTCGCTGCTGGCCGGCGACTCCGACGCCGACCGCGCGGCAGCGCACGCGGCCCTCGACGCGGCGGGCGCCAAGGAGCTCGCGGACCGCGAGGTCGGCACCCTGTCGGGCGGCGAGCGGCAGCGCGTGCACATGGCCCGGGCCCTGGCGCAGCAGCCCCGCCTGCTGCTTCTCGACGAGCCGACGAACCACCTGGACATCGCCGCCCAGCTGCACGCCATGCGGGTGCTGCGGGACCTCGCGGCGGACGGCGTGACCGTCGTCGCCGCCCTGCACGACCTGAACCTGGCCGCCTCGACCTGCGACCACCTGGTGCTGCTCGACCACGGCCGGGTGGTCGCGGCGGGCACCGTCGGCGAGGTGCTCGTCCCCGACGTGCTGGAGCCGGTCTACGGCGTCCGCGTCGACGTGCTGCGCCATCCCCGCACGGGGCGGCCGGTGCTCTCCTTCGAGCGCGGCTGAGCTCCTGGGGCCGGCTCGAAAAAGATGCCCGCCCTGGGCTGACGGATGGGCCGACCTGTTCCATGATGGGAGCCATGGCCGCACCAGAGTTCGTCGTCCAGGCAGCGAAGGTCCTCAACCCGTGGGTCGTCCGGGTCGCCGGGTACGTGCCGCCGTGGGTGGTGCTGCACCACGTGGGGCGCCGGTCCGGCGTCGAGTACCGCACCCCGCTGGTCGCGTTCGCGGCCCGGCCCGAGCAGGACATCCTGGCGGTGCTGCCGCTGCCGTGGGGCTCGGGCACCGACTGGGCCCGCAACACGATGAGCGCCGGGACCGTTCGCCTGACGCGCGGCGGCGCCGAGTTCGTGGTCAAGGACGTGCGGCTCGTGCCCGCGTACGAAGCCGTCGGCTGGCTCGGGACGGTGCCATCGCGGCTGCTGTCGGCCGCCGGCGTCGAGGAGTGCCTGGTCGGGACGCTGCACCAGGGCTGATCGCTCTCCGACCAGGGCCGATGCCCCGGACGGGGGCGTGTATCCGGACACCCCGGCGCCGGAGTATGTTTCGCGTCGTGATCTTGCGCACAGCCACGCTGTCCGACGCCGCCGCGGTCGCCCAGGTGCACCACACAACCTGGGTCTCGACCTACGGGGCCATCCTCCCGCCGGAGTTCTGGGCCACGGCCACGCTCGAGCGCCGCACCGCGACGTGGGAGCGGTGGCTGTCGAACGGCGCGGCGCCCGTCGTCGCCGACGCCGACGGCGAGGTGGTCGGCATCGCGATGGCCGGCGAGGCCGTCGAGCAGGAGGACGTGCTGCCCGTCCGCGACCGGCAGCTCTACCTGCTGTACGTCCTGGCGGCGTACCACGGGGCCGGCGTCGGCCAGGCGCTCCTGGACGCCGTGGTGCCGCCCGGGACCCCGGCCCAGCTCTGGGTCGCGGAGGACAACCCGCGGGCGCGCCGCTTCTACGAGCGCAACGGCTTCGTCATGGAGGGCGCGCGCGTGGTCGACACGAGTACCGCCGACCTGGCAGAGGTCAGGATGGTCAGGTAGTCGGGTTACCGTTCCCCTCATGTCTGACTTCCACGTCCGCGCCTCGACCCCCGACGACGCCGTCGGCATCGCCGCCGTGCACTGGACCACCCGGCGCGCCATGTTCGAGGACCTGCTGCCGCCCGAGCACTGGAAGACCGAGACCCTCGGTACCCGTACCGAGGGCTGGATGCGCATCCTCGCCGCCGGCAACAAGGCGCTCGTCGCCGAGGTGGGCGACAAGATCGTCGGCTTCGCGATGAAGAACCCGTCCGGTCCGCACCTCGGTCAACCGCCCGCGAAGCCGATCGAGCTGCACGAGCTGTACGTCGACCCGGAGTTCCACGGCACCAACGTGGGGCACGCGCTGCTCGAGAACATCCTGCCGCCCGGCACGTCGGCCCAGGTGTGGACGTTCGCGTCCAACCCGCGGGCGCGCAAGTTCCTGCAGCGCGCCGGCTTCCTGCCCGACGGCGTCACGGCGACCGACCCGGACACGGACCTGCTGGAGGTCCGGCTGGTGCGGTGAGTGCTGGCTGGCTGCGCGGGGCGGCGCGGTCGGCAGTTCGGGTGGTCGGCAGAATGTCAGGTGGTCGGCACCTCGGACTACCGACCACCTGACCTTCTGCCGACCACTCTGATCGGCTCCGCACCCGCCCAGCCGTTATGTGCTCGATCCGGGGCGGGGTGCGTGCCAGGATCTCCTGGTGACCAGCGACTACAGCGTCGAGCTGTTCGATGACCCGGCGGCCGTCCTGGACGTCGCGGGCGACCTGCTGGCCGCCGAGCCGGTGGTCTGGAGCGTCGTCGCGTCGGTGACGCACCACACCGCGAAGTCGTTCTCCCCGGGCGGTCCGCGCCCCGAGCACCCGCTGTGGTGGGCGGTCGTGCGGGACCCGGTCGGCGTCGTCGTCGCCGTCGCGATGCGGACGATGCCGCACCCGCCGCACACCGTGTGGGTGCCCGACCTGCCCGAGGACGCCGCGCGGCTGCTCGCCCGCGCCGCCCTGGACCGCACCGCACGGTCGGGCGACACCCCGCTGACCTCGGCGAACGGTCCCCTTGGCGCCGTCCGGGCGTTCACCGACGAGGTGCTGCGCGCGACCGGCGGGACCGTCCGCGAGGACCGCCCCGAGTGCCTCTGGGAGGCGACGCGGATCGTGCGGCCCGACCCGCCGCCGTCGGGCAGGGCCCGGCAGGCCACGCTCGCCGACCTCCGGGTCGTGAGCGCTTGGTTCGACGTGTTCCACACGGAGGCCGACGCCCAGTCCGGCCGCACGCCCGAGGAGGGCGTGGAGCCGCTGCGGATCGCGGGCGCGCAGCGCTGGATCGAGGAGGGCGGCGTGTGGCTCTGGGAGGACGGCGGCGAGGTGGTGCAGCTGACCGGCGCGCGCCCGCCGTCGTTCGGGGTGGTGCGGATCGGGCCCGTCTACACGCCGCCGCAGCACCGCGGGCGCGGCTACGCCCGGGCGCTGGTGGCCGACGTCGCGCAGCGCGTGCTCGACGCCGGGCACCGCGTCTGCCTCTACACGGACCAGGACAACCCGGTGTCGAACCGGGTGTACGCGGCGATCGGCTTCGAGCCGGTGCTGGACCAGGTCAACCTCGCGATCGACCGGACGACGTCGCCCGAACGGACACCCCCGTCCGTTCCGGCAACGTAACGTTCGCGCGACGGACGTTCCCGCGACGAAGGAGCACTGATGGGGCGCAGGGCGATCATCTTCCACGGGACCAACGCCGAGCCGGCGTGGATCTGGTACCCGTGGCTAGCGGGCCGGCTTCGGGAGCGCGGGTACGACGTCGAGACGCCGCACCACCCCGGCACCAACGTCGAGCCGGTCGCGACGTTCCTGCCCACGGTGCTCGCCGCGCACACGTTCGACGAGGACACCGTGCTCGTGGGGCACTCCGGCGGGGCGGCCCTGCTGCTCGCGCTCCTGGAGCACCTCGACGTCACCGTGGCGCAGGCCGTGCTGGTGGGCGGCTACTCGACCAACCCGAACCCCGGCCCGGAGCCGGTGCTGCAGGACTCCTACGACTGGGACGCGATCCGCGCGCACGCCCGGGACCTGGTGTTCGTCAACTCGGTGACGGACGAGTTCGGCTGCGACGCGGAGCAGGGCCGCGCGATGTTCGACCGGCTCGGCGGCACGCTCGTGGTGCGCGACGACGGGCACTTCATGGAGGACACCCTGGAGATCGCGGACCGGCTGATCCCCTGACCGGGCTGTTCCGGTGGCCGGCGCCTACCCCGCCAGGAACTCCAGCAACCCCCTGTTGAAGGCCGCGGGCTGCTCGATGTTGGCGGCATGTCCGTCCTTCGCGATGACCGCCGCCGTGCCGCGGGGCGCGAGCCGGGCCGCCGCGGCCGCGTGGCCGGAGGGCCAGAGCTCGCTCTCGGCGCCCGCCACGAACAGGGCGGGCACGTCGCACCGGGCGATCACCGGCCGCCAGTCGGCCTGGGCGTGGTCCGCCAGGATCTCCAGCTCGGGGTCGGTGATGGTGCGCGAACCGCCGCTCATCGCCCGCAGCAGGCGGACGGTGCGCATCCCGCGGAGCCACACCGAGCGACCGTGCCCGGTGGGCGGCGGACCCTCGGCGAAGTAGGTGTCGTGGTTGGACTCGTCGTAGCCGTAGTACCCGTACGGCCAGTCGGCGGTGTTGAGCATCTTCGGCGTCTGGTCCACGATCACGACGCTGCGCAGGCGGTCCGTGCCGTGCTCGTCCACGTACGCCCACACCGTGTTGCCGCCCATCGACCCGCCCACCAGGGTCGCGTCGCGCAGGTCGAGCTGCTCCAGCACAGAGCCGACGTCGCGGGCCCGCCGCCGCATCGTGGCGCCGGGCGCCATCGGCTCGGTGGCGCCGTGTCCCGGCAGGTCGACGGCGAGCACGCGGTAGCCGGCTCCCGCGAGCGCGGGGACCTGGAAGCGCCAGGACGTGGCCGCCGCCTTGAACCCCGCGAGCAGCACGACCGGTCTGCCGTCGGCGGGGCCCTGCTCGGTGAGGTCGAGCCGGACGCCGTCAGCGGTGTGCAGGTGCATGCCGCCACAGTAGCCAGGGCCGACGTCGGCCCGCCCGGCGAGACGCTCGGCCTCGGGTGGGCCGCCACGCCATACTGGCGGCGATGCGACCCGAACGGCTCACTCCCCACGCCCGTGACCTGACGACACGCTCCCTGGACTGGATGGACCAGCAGTGGGACCCCGAGGTGGGCCTGCTGCGAGCGCCCGAGGAGCCCGGCGGCGGCAACGCCCCGACGGGGCACCTGGTCCGCGAGACCGGCTGGTACGCCGTCGGCCTGCTCGCGCGGAACCTGCCCGCGCGGGACGACGCGGAGGCCGATCTGGAGCGCGCCCGGCGAGCCTTGACCCGCGTGCTGGACCACCAGCTCGACGCCCCGGGCGAGCGGTTCCACGGCACGTGGCTGCGCAGCCCGCACGAGCCGCGCCCGACGGCGGAGTCGGTCGAGTGGCGCGACTACGACCCGAACTGGCGCGAGTTCATCGGCACGACCCTGGTGGTCGTCGCGAACGAGTTCCCCGAGGCCCTGGCGGGTGACCTGGGCCCGCGCGTGGAGGCCGCGCTGCGGCTGGCCGTCGAGGGGTCGCTCGCGCGCGGCGTCGGCGCGCACTACACGAACATCGCGCTGATGGCGGCGTTCCTGCTGGAGGACGCCGCCGTCCGGCTGGGCGAGCCGTCCTGGGAGGCCCCGGCGCTGCGGCTCGCCGAGCAGGTGCTGGCCCGGTTCCGGGTGGACGGGACGTTCGACGAGTACAACTCGCCGACCTACTACGGCATCGACCTGTACGCGCTGGCGCTGTGGCGCCGGTACGCGCGCCGGCCCCTGCTGCGCGACGGCGGCGCCGAGATGGAATCGGTCCTCTGGCGGGACACCGCGCGGCGGTACCACGCGGGGCTGCGCAACCTCGCGGGCCCGTACGACCGCAGCTACGGCATGGACCTGCGGCACTACGCGTCGGGGATCGGGCTGTGGGTCTGGGCGGCCGTCGGGCGTGACCTGGCGCCGTTCCCCGAGACCGATCGGCCGTTCCGGCACGCCTGGGACCTGGCGCTCGGCCCCGTGGTCGCGGTCCTGGGTGCCGAGGTGCCCGACGACGCCCTGGCGCACCTGCGCGGGTTCCGCGGCGAGCGGCAGGTGGACCAGGTGATCGTGCGCGAACCGCGCCGGGTCGCCTCGTCGTGGGTCGGCGAGCGCCTGCTGGTCGGCGCGGAGGACGTCGCGGGCGAGCGCGGGAACCTGGCCGACCAGTTCCACCCGGCGACGGTGCACTGGCTGGTGGACGGGGTTTCCGGGGCCTCTGGCAGTGGTGCGGGCGGCCTCGGAGGCGACGGTGCCGACGTCGGCTGGATCCGCCTGGTCAGCGACCTGACCGTCGACGCGCGGGCCGAGGGCCCGTCCCTGACCCTGACCTGCTCCCGGCACGACGGCGGGGACCTGGCGTTCGCGTTCCACGTCCGGGTCCCGGAGGCCGGCCTGGACGGCGGGCGGACGGCGCGCGACGTCGTCGTCGACCTCCCGTTCGCCGACCTCACGACCGAGCGCTGGGCGCTGCCCGGCCTGGAGGTCACGCTGGACACCGACGCCGAGCTGGTCGCCGTCGAGCCCGACCCGGCGGACGACACCTGGTGGCTGCGCTACGTGGCCCGCGACGTCCCCGCCGACAGCCCGGTCCGGTTCGGGATCGCCCTGCGCGCCGAGTAGTTCCTGCTGCTCAGCGTTCTCGCTGCTCAGAGCAGTGCTGCTCACGGCAGATCAGCCTCCCCGGGGCCGGCCCGGGGAGGCACGGTGAGGTCATGACCGAATCACCGCAGCCCCCGCAGTTCGGCGAGCGCTCCCGGCGCGACCTGTTCGAGCGGCGTGTCCTGGTCCTGGACGGACCCCTCGACGACGACAACGGCACGCTCCTGATGACGCAGCTCATCACGCTGGCGACGGAGGACCCGTCGTCGGACATCGACCTGTGGATCCACTCCCCAGGCGGTTCCGTGCCGGCGATGCTCGCCATCCGCGACATCATGCGCACCATCCCGAACGACGTCTCCACGCTCGTGCTGGGCATCGCCTACAGCGCGGGGCAGTTCCTGCTCTCGGCGGGTGCTCCCGGCAAGCGGCGCGCGCTGCCGAACGCGCGGGTCCTGATGCACCAGGGGTCCGCGGGGATCGCGGGCACCGCCGTCGACATCGAGCTGCAGGCCGACGACCTGCGCCACACCCGCGACACGGTTCTGCGGCTGATCTCGGAGGACACCGGGCAGCCGGTCGAACGGATCTTCGACGACTCGCTGCACGACCACTGGTACACGGCCGAGGAGGCGCGCGAGTTCGGGTTCATCGACACGATCGTGGGCGGCTTCGACGGCATCCGGCCGCGGGAACGAGCGCGGACCGGGTTCGCCGCGACGGCCGGTACTGCAACCGAGGGGGAATCCCGATGAGCAGCTACACCATCCCGAACGTCATCGCGGCGCACCCGCGCGGCGAGCGCATCATGGACGTCTACTCGCAGCTGCTGAGCGAGCGGATCATCTACCTCGGCACGGCGATCGACGCCGGGGTCGCCAACGCGCTGATCGCCCAGCTCATCCACCTGGAGTCGAGCAGCCCGGACAGCGACATCCAGCTCTACATCAACTGCGAGGGCGGCGACCCGAGCGCGGGCATGGCCATCTACGACACCATGCGGTACATCCGGCCCCAGGTGTCGACGACGGTCGTGGGGCAGGCCGTCGCCGTCGGCGCCGTGCTGCTCGCGGCAGGGGCCGAGGGCAAGCGGGCCGCGCTGCCGCACGCGCGCGTCATCCTGCACCAGCCCGCGGCGCAGGGTCGCGGGGCCATCCCGGACCTGATCCTGCAGGCCGACGAGGTGGTGCGGATCCGCGCGGACATGGAGGCGGCGCTGTCCCGGCACACCGGGCAGAGCGTCGGCACGCTGCGTACCGACACCGACCGGGACCGCATCTTCACGGCCACGTCCGCGCGGGAGTACGGGTTGCTGGACCACGTGATCGAGCAGCGCTGACGGCAGGCCGGCCTGTCGGACGACCTACGCCGCCAGCGCGAAGGCCGCCCGGCAGGTCGGTCCGCCCAGGGTGGCCCGCACGGTGACCAGGCGATCGGCGACGGCGCTGACCAGGTCGACCAGCGTGATGTCCAGCGCGCCGGTGATCGCCGCGATCATCTCGCTGGAGGGCTCCTTCACGCCACGCTCGATCTCGGAGAGGTACTGCGGCGAGATCCCAGCCCGGCGCGCGGTCTGGTCGAGGGTCTCGCCGCGCAGGTGCCGGAGCTGCCTGAGGCGTTCGCCGACGAGGTGGCGCCACAAAGGCTCCCGTCTGGTCCAGGTCGTCTTGTCCGGCAGGCTGGCCCGGGCCGACGACGGCGGGGCGTCGGCGGCCGGAGGCACGTCGTCGTGCACGGGCTGCGGAGGCGGGGCGGTTTCGGCCATGGCTTCGAGCGTCGGGCGGCCCGGCCGACGGGGCCGGGTGTTCTGCTGAGAGCAGCGGGCGCCCGGGACGACGGAGGACGGATCGGGCACTATGGAGGCATGGCTACCGAGCTCTGGATCACCGGCGACCCCGACACCGACCGGCTGCTGAGCGACGACCCGTTCGCCCTCCTTGTCGGCATGTTGTTGGATCAACAATTTCCGATGGAGCATGCCTTCGCCGGCCCCGGCAAGATCCGCGACCGCATGGGCTCGTTCGACGTCCGCGCCATCGCCGATGCCGACCCGGACGAGTTCGTGACGATGGCGACCACTCCCCCGGCGATCCACCGCTACGGCCGGTCGATGGCGGGCCGCGTGCTGGAGCTCGCCCACACCGTCGTCGACGAGTACGACGGCGACGCCGCCCGCATCTGGACCGCGCCCGGGGCCGACGGCGGCGACCCGACCGGCCGCGAGGTGCTCAAGCGGCTCAATGCCCTGCCGGGCTACGGGGAGCGCAAGGCCAAGATCTTCCTCGCTCTGCTCGGCAAGCAGCGCGGCGTCCAGCCCGAGGGCTGGCGCGAGGCGGCGGGCGAGTTCGGCGAGGACGGCTCCCGCCGCTCCATCGCGGACGTGACCAGCGCGGAGACGCTGCAGGAGGTCCGCGCGTTCAAGAAGGCCCAGAAGGCGGAGGCCAAGGCCAAGGCGGCGGGCTGAGCTACCTCCGACCCGCGCGCCCCTGCCCGGGCACGAGCGCACTCACCGCCGTCGATACGCCGTGGCCAGCACCGCGACCGTGACCTCCGCCGGCAGGGTGTCCTCGTCGTCAAGGTCCGCCTCGGTGACGTGGCGCGCGCTCGGCGTCATCAGCACCAGGTCGACCGCCTCCTGACGGGTCAGCGGCGCCGTGTACTCGACCCGCTCCGTGCGCGTCTCCTCGAAGAACGGGTCCAGCGCCTGGTGCAGGCGCTCCTCCTTGTCCGGGTCGACGGTCACCATCCCGGCGACCTGACGGCGCAGCTCGACCAGGTGCCCGCCGAACGGCCGCACCACGACCAGCGTCCCGCCCGGCCGCAGCACCCGGTGGAACTCGGCCGGGTTGCGCGGCGCGAACACGTCCAGCACCACGTCGACCTGCTCCGACGCGATCGGGAACGGGCGGAACACGTCCCAGGTCGCGGCCGCGGCCCGCTCGTGCGCCTTGGCCGCCGTGCGCAGGGCGTGCGCGGAGGTGTCCAGCCCCAGGCCGACGGCGCCCGGCATCGCGTCCAGCACGCCCGCGAGGTAGTAGCCGGTGCCGCAGCCGACGTCGACGACGGTCGCCGGACCCGCTCCTCCGCCCGGCCCGGCGCCGGACTCACCCGCCAGGTCGGCGACCGTGTCCCTGATCGCCGCGTACCGGTCCGCGGCCAGGAAGTCGCGGCGGGCCCGCGCCATCGGCCCGTCGTCCCCGCTGGTGGCGCGCGTGCCGGTCAGCAGGCTGACGTACCCGTGGCGCGCGACGTCGAAGCTGTGCCGGTTCGGGCAGCGCAGGGCGCCCGGCGCCGTCGCGAGCTCCGCGCCGCACGACGGGCAGCGCAGCAGCGGGAGGATCGGGTCGAGGGCGGGCGGGACGGCAACGGGCACGGGCTGGCTCCTGGCGGTGGTGTGTCGAGTAGGCGGGTCAGACGCGGTCCTGCGGGACCGGGTTCGCAGCCCGGCCCTCGGTCGACAGGAGCAGCACGACGGCGTCCGGCCGCAGCCCGATCGCCTCCCGCCAGCCGGGCTGCCCCAGCACCAGGCGGGCGGCGGCGAGGGTGGCGGCGCCGCACGGCCCCGCGTCCACACCGTGCCGGGCCAGGTCGTCGACGGCGGCGGCGGCTTGGTCGTCGGAGACGGTGACCGCGCCGTCCAGCCCGTCGCGCAGCACGGGCCAGGCCAGGGCGGACACGGTGCCGCAGCGGAGCCCGGTCATGATCGTCTCGCCGGTCGGCACGGTGACGGGCCGGCCGGCGCGCAGGGACGCGACGAGTCCCGCGGCGCGGTCGGGCTCGACGGCGAGCAGAGTTCCGCCGTCAGCCCTCTCGCCGTCGGCGCCCAGGGCGCGGTAGTGGCTCACCACGGCCTGGGCGAACGAGCCGACGCCGACCGGGACCACGACCAGGTCGGGCGCGCCGAGGCCCAGCGCGCCGAGCTGCTGGTCGGCCTCGACGCACAGGGTCGCGTAGCCGTCGACGATCCACTGCGGGATGTCCGTGTAGCCGGGCCAAGAGGTGTCCTGCACGAGAACCGCGGACGGGTCTGCGGCGGCGTCGGCGGCGGCGCGGGCCACGACGTCGTCGTACTCGCCGTCGACCTCGACCGGCTCGGCGCCCTCGGCGGCGATGGCCTTCTTCGCTGCTTCGGTGATGTCCGGCGGGTAGTAGACGGTCGCGACGGCGCCGATCAGCGCGGCGACGTGGGCGACGGCGCGGCCGTGGTTGCCGTCGGTCGCGGCGTACAGACGCACGGCGCTGCCGCGCACGGCGTCGCGCAGGGTGTCCAGGGTGGGCGCCGTCAGGCCGAAGCGCTCCCCCAGGGCGCGCGCGATCGCGTAGGACGCGCCGAGCACCTTGAAGGCCGGCAGCCCGAGCCGGCTCGCCTCCTCCTTGACCAGCACGCGCCCGACGCGCAGCTCCGCCGCGAGGCTCGGCACGTCGCGCAGCGGCGTGGGCGCGTATCCGGGCAGGGTGCGGTGGAAGTCGATGGCGGGCACGTCGTCGATTCTCCCTGACACCCGCCCGGCGGGCCGACCAGTCAGAGCAGACCGACCGCCGCGAGCGCCGCCGCCGCGACGGCGGCGAGCGTGCGCACGTGGTTCCAGGTGGTCCAGGGCCGGCGGTAGTCGCGCCAGCCGTCGGCCTTGTCGTGGGCCGCGAGGAGCCGGTTGTTCAGGGGCACGTTGAGCGCCATCGTCACGCCGAAGGTGCCGACCAGGTAGACGGCGGCGCCGCAGAGGATCCAGGCGCCGCCGTCGCGCCCGTCGACGAGGCCCCAGATGCCGGTGCCCGCCGGGACGAGGAGCGCGCCGAAGAAGACGCTCATGAACGCGGGCAGCACCGCGGTCTCGTTGACGCCGGTCATCGCCTGGCCGGCGGCGTCGTCGGACGCGCGGGCGAGGCCGCTCATGACGAACGAGGAGAACGCGAAGAAGACGCCGGCCGACAGGCCCAGCAGCACCACCGATACGACGGCGAAGATCGTCCAGGCCATCCGAGCCTCCAGGTCAGCGCAGCGTTGCGGTGGGTACCGGCAACTCTTCCACGAACGGGTCCGCCGGTTCCAGACCTTCGCCCACAGGAGAAACGGCGCCTGTGACAGACCGATAACAGATCGGGCACACCGGACACGTTTCGCCCACGGAGTGTCGGTGTGCCGTGGAACACTTCGAGTCATGCTCGAAATTGCCACCGGTAGCGGACTCGCCTTGTCAGCGGGCCTCAACGCATGGATCCCGCTCATCTTCCTCGGCGTGCTCTCGCGCTTCACGGACCTCGTGGAGCTGCCGGGCACGTGGGCGTGGCTGGAGAACGGCTGGGTGATGGCGATCCTGGTCGTGCTCCTGGTGCTGGAGTTCGCCGCGGACAAGATCCCGGTGCTGGACTCGATCAACGACGTGGTGCAGACCGTCATCCGCCCCACGGCAGGCGGTATCGCCTTCGGCGCGGGCTCGATGTCGGAGACGGCGACGGTCACGGACCCGGCGGCGTTCGTGCAGTCGGGCCAGTGGATCCCGATCGTCGCGGGCGTGGTGCTCGCACTGGGCACGCACGCGGCCAAGGCGGGCGGACGGGTGGTCGCCAACACGATCTCGGGCGGCACCGCGGCGCCCGTGGTCAGCGCCGCGGAGGACGCCACGAGCATCGGTGTCTCGTTCCTGGCCGTCCTGGCCCCGCTCGCGATCATCCCCGTGCTGATCCTGTTCGTGGTCGGGGTGATCCTGCTGATCCGAAGCCTGGCCAAGCACCGGCGCGCCCGGGCGGCGGGCCATGGCGGCGAAGATGCCTACTACGTCTGACGTCGTCGCGATCCAGCGGGCCCGGCTCACCTCGGTGGGCCTGGGCACGCTGCGCGCGCCGGGGGACGACGACGGCGACACGGTGGCCGGCGTCGTCGCCCGGCTCGGCGCCGTCCAGTCGCAGGAGCTGCACTCGTCCGCGTGGGGTGTGGCGCAGCGCCTGGCGACGCCGGCCACGCTCGAACAGGTGCAGGGCGCCCTGGCCGACGGTTCGATCCTGCGCACGCACGTCCTGCGCCCCACCTGGCACTACGTGGTCCCCGACGACCTGGCGCCGCTGATGACGGCCACCGCGCCCCGGGTCCGCAAGGCGATGGCGTCGACGGAGCGGTCCTACGGCTTCGACCACTCGGTGCTCGCGCGCCGGCAGGGCGTCGTCGCGGACGCGCTGGCGGACGGCCCGCTGACGCGCAAGGAGATCGGCGTCGCCATCGCCGAGGCCGAGGGCGCGCCGCTGGACGCCTGGCACCTGGGTCAGCTCATGATGCACGCGGAGCTGGACCTGATCGTCGCGAGCGGCCCGATGCGGGGCAAGCAGGCCACCTACCGCCTGCTGCCGGAGCAGAAGGCCTGGGACGAGGACACCGCCCGCGTGCACCTGGCCCGCGCCTACGTACGGGGGCACGGACCCTGCCGTGCGGAGGACGTCGCCTGGTGGGGAACCCTGACCAAGACGGCGGCCCGCGCCGCCGTGGCCGACGCCGGGCTCACCCGCCACGAGGTGGCCGGGCTGGACCTCTGGGCCGACGGCGACCTGCCTGAGCCGGCGCCAGCGGGTACAGCGCGCCTGCTGTCGGTCTACGACGAGTTCTTCTGCCACGACTTCAAGAGCTGGCCCTCGCTGACCCGCGACGGCATGCCGAGCCGCTGGCTCTACACCGGTCTGGTCGCCGTCGACGGCCTCATCGCCGGCGGGTGGTCGCGGGTGCTCAAGGCGCAGACGGTGGAGATCACCGTCGAGCTCACGGACGAGCCCACCGCCGCGGTATGGGCGGCGCTGGAGGCAGAGGCCGCGCGCTACGGGGCGTTCTGCGGGCTCGAACCCACGCTGATGCGCGGCGCCGTCGGCAAGGGCACGATCGGCTGACCTGCCGCCGCATCACGCGTGGCCCGGCGCGGCAGGGTGGCGTGGCCCGCGGCATCGTGGGCAGACTCCGCACATGACTCGTATCGCCGTCGAAGGTCAGGCCAAGCGCACCAGCCCCGCCGAGCGCGGGACCGTCAACCTGCACGTCGCGTTCTCCGGCACCCTCCGCAACGACGTCGTGGAACGGGTGGCGCGCACCCACACGATCCTCGTGGACCAGGCCAAGGCGCACGTCGCGTCCGGCGCGGCGGAGAAGTGGGACTCCGCCTCGGTGCACTCCTACGTCTACGACGACCGGGTCAAGGACTCCGGGTCGGGCGGCAAGCAGCGGATCCGGCGCTTCCGGGCCTCGGCGCGACTGTCGGTCACGTTCAGCGACTTCGAGGTCCTGTCCACCTGGCTCGCCGACATCATGGACGTCGAGGGCGTCGAGATCGACTGGCTGAACTGGACCCTGACCGACGAGACGCGCAAGGCGCTCCAGGCGGAGGCCCGGGTCGAGGCCGCGGGCGAGACCGTGACCCGCGCGCAGTCGTACGCCGACGCCCTGGGCCTCGGCCCCGTGGCGCCCGTCGCGATCTACGAGGCGGGCCTGCGCGGCGGGAACGACGGCGGCAACACCCCGATGTACGCGATGCGGGCCGGCGCGATGGCCGCCCCGGGCGGCGGCGCGCAGGTCGAGCTGCAGCCCCGGGACATCGACGTCGAGATCACGCTGTCCGCCGACTACGAGGCCGGACCGGCCGCCCAGGGCTGAGGCAGCACCCCGGCCGCGCGCAGGCGGTCGAGCACCAGGTCGTGGGGCACGGCGGTCGCCGTGCCGCGGTGCCCCACGGTCGTGGTCGCCATGAACAGCGAGTTCAGCAGGGCCTCCTCCACGGCCTCCGTCGTCGCGACGAAGACCGGGTCCAGGTCGCCGTCGTCCACCCGGCCCGGAGCCTCGCGGTCCGACGACGGGGTGTCCGCCGTGCTGAACGCGAGGGCGTAGTCGCCGCTGCCACCGGCGAAGTCGGAGCCCACGCGGGCCATCGCGAACACCGCCCGGCGCGCGACACGGCCGAGCTGCCGAGCGTCCAGCGGTGCGTCGGTGGCGACGACGATCATGCAGGAGTTGCCCTCGGGCTGGCGCGGGTCGGCGGGTGCGTCGCCTGTTGCTCCTCGGCCCGCGGCGGCGCTGGCCGACGAGGTCGCGGCGACCGGCACCGCGCCGTCGTCGGGCATGATCGGAACCCCGCGCACCGTGAGCGTGCCGGAGAAGTTGGACTGGACCAGCGCGCCCACCGTCCAGTCCCCGACCCTGCGCGACGACGTGCCGATGCCGCCCTTGAACCCGGGCGCCATGGTGCCGGTCCCGGCGCCGACGCAGCCCTCGCCGGGCAGGCCGGACGTCGCGCCGCCGAGCGCGGCGAGCACGTGCGCCTCGGTGACGGGGCGTGCGCGGATGTCGCTGAGGCGGCCGTCGTTGGTCTCGCCCACCACGGGGTTGAGCGTGCGGGTCTCCTCGTGGCCCGGGGTGGCGAGCACGTGCGTGACCAGGGCGTCCGCGGCGCGGAAGGCGCTCAGGGTCGCGGTCAGGAGGATGGGCGTCTCGATCGCGCCCAGCTCGACCACCTGCGTGGCGCCGATCAGCTTGCCGAACCCGTTGCCGACGAACAGCCCGCACGGCAGGCTCCGCCGGGTCGCGCCCAGCGCATCGGGGACGATCGCGGTGACCCCCGTGTGCAGGCGCGGCGCGTCCACGATCGTGGTGTGCCCCACCCGCACGCCAGGCACGTCGGTGATCGCGTTGAGGACGCCGGGGGGCCGCGCGCCCACCACGATGCCGAGGTCCCGCACCCGCCGGGGCTGCTGCTGGTTGCTCATGCCCACAGCATCCCTGCGGCACGGTCCGCCACGCGACCGACGCGAGGCAGAATGGCGGAGTGCGCCTCGATGCCGATGTCTGCCGCTCCCGGTTCGCCGCGGCCCGGCACGCCTACCTCGCCACGGCCGACGGCGACGGCGTGCCGCAGCTCGTGCCGGTCACGTTCGCGCTGGTCAGCACCGCCGTCGGCGGACAGACCCCGGCAGGTGGCAGCCCGGCGTCCGACGGCCCCGGAGGCACCCAGGAGAGCACCTCGACGGGCGCACCGGCCGACGAGGTCGTCGTCGCCGTCGACCACAAGCCGAAGACCACCCTGAACCTCAAGCGGCTGCGCAACATCGCGGAGAACCCGCGCGTCGCGCTGCTCGCGGACCGGTACGACGACGACTGGACGCACCTGTGGTGGGTGCGGGCGGACGGCGTCGCCGTCGTCGAGCACGACGGCGCGCCTCGCGCGGCGGCGCTGGACGCGCTCGCCGATCGCTACCCGCAATACCGCGAGCGCCGCCCGGACGGTCCGGTGATCCGGGTCCGGGTGGCGCGCTGGTCGGGCTGGGCGCACGGCTGACCGTGGACCCGGCGCGACCACTCCCCTACGAGACCTAAGTTTCTTCGCTCTCCGGCGGCTCAAAGCGAAGAAACTTAGGTCTCGAAGGCGACTCCCGAGTCAGGAAACGGTCAGACCCACTGGACCAGCTGCCACACGATCCCGTTGGGGTCCGCGAACTGGCAGTAGCGCTCGCCCCAGGGCTCGGTCTCGGGCGGCGTGACGACCTCGGCCCCGGCGGCGGAGATGCGGGCGAACTCGGCGTCGAGGTCGTCGACGACGAACGCGATGAGCAGGCCCTGCCCCGCGGGTCCGGCGATCCGCTCGGGCTTGAACGTGCCGAGGCCGACCCGCAGGAACACGATGTTGACGCCGGCCGAGTCGTGCTGCAGGGACACGAAACCGTCGTCGGACATGGCCTCCGTGAAGCCGAGGTGGCGCGTGGCGAACTCGGCCGACGCGGCGACGTCGGGCACGTTGAGGGACAGGGCGGTACCGGTGATCTTCAAGCTGACTCCTCGGATCTGAAACTCTGTACGGCGTACAACGTAAGATGGTTGCAGAATGTTCCCGGACCGTCACCCCGATCCTGGAGACCCGATGCCCCGCGAGCTGATCGACCTGCTGTGGCGCGATCACCCGGCGGCCCCGCAGGGCGGCGCGCGCGGTCCGCGGACCCGCATCAGCACGGGCGCGGTGGTCGACGCCGCCGGAGAGATGGCCGACGCCGAGGGCCTCGCCGCCGTCACCGTCCGGCGCCTCGGCGACGTGCTGGGCGTGTCGGCCATGTCCGTCTACACGCACGTGAACAGCCGCGACGACCTGCTCGTCCTGATGGCCGACGCCGCCTGTGCGCGCATGCCGCGGCCCGCGTTCGGGGACGCCGGGTGGCGCACGCGGGTGCGCGACGTCGCCGAGTCGAACCTCGCGGTGCTCCGCGAGCACCCGTGGCTGCTGGAGATCGACGACGAGCGCACGGTGTTCGGCCCCGGCACCATCGCCAAGTACGACCACGAGCTGCACGCGCTGGACCCGCTGCCCCTGGACGACGTCGCCCGCGACGCCGCGCTGACCTTCGTGCTCGACTTCGTCCGCGCGGCGGCCCGGGCTCAGCGCCCGGACCCGCGGGCGGAGGAGATGCCGCAGCTCTGGGGGCGCTGGTCCGGACGGCTCGCGGAGTACCTCGGCGACGACCACGAGCTCGCGCAGCGGGTCGGGGCCGCCGCGGGCGAGGCGATGAACGCCCCGTCCAGCCCGGCCCACGCCTGGACCTACGGCCTGGCGAGGGTCCTGGACTCCCTCTCCCCCGAACCCGGTCGTTGAGTGCTGGGTATTTGCCCTTTCCCGGCCAGGGAAAGGGCAAATACCCAGCACTCAACGAGGGTTTGAGCGCGTGGGGAGGGTCAGGCGGGGGTCGGGTCCTCCGAGCGGAGGCGGGGCTCCGTGCGGTTGGCCGGCTTGACCCCCGACTTGTCCGCGTAGAAAGCGCGGATCACGTCCATGTCGGCGCCGACGTCGCCGGTCAGCTCGATGCTAGGCCCGAGGCCGGCGACCTTCGCGACGCCGTCGACGTACCCGAGGGTGACCGGGAAGCCGGCCTTGAGCGCGATGCGGTAGAACCCCGACTTCCAGTAGCCGGAGCCGGCGCCCCGCGTACCCTCCGGCGTCACGACGAGGTGGAACTCCTCGCCCCGCTCGACGGCGGCGAGGATCTCGTTCACGATGCTCGCCGGGTCCTTCCGGTCGACGGGGATGCCGCCCAGCGACCGCATGAGGCTGCCGATCGGCCCCTTGAACCACGAGTCCTTGATGAGGAACCGGATCTTGAGGTCCATGTCGAACGCGATGGCCAGCATCAGGAAGAAGTCGGTGTTCGACGTGTGCGGCGCGCCGATGAAGACGGACGGCCTGGTCGGAGCGGGTTCCGAGCGCATCCGGTAGCCGGTGCCGGCCCAGATCAGTCGTGCAACGGCCCGGCGGATGGTGCGTGACATCGTCGTCCTCGAGTCAGGGTGGGTCGGGTCAGGGCGAATCAGGGTCTGCAGTGTGACAGAACCACGATCGGTCAACGATTACCGTCCGCCACCCGTTCCGCCGTCTCCACCACGCCGCAGCAGCGGCCGCACGCTGTTGGCCGCCAGCCGCACCAGCCCCCGCGACCCCGCGGACTGCTCATCGAACAGCATGAGCGCCACGTGCGTCATCGCCTCGTCCGACGCCGCCACCGCGCGCGTCGCGATGCCCGCCCAGGTCCGCGAGCGCATGAGCCGCTGCGCCCGGTGGCACTCGCGGTAGTGCCGGGCGAACCGGCGGCGGTGTGCCCCCTCGAACGCCGCCAGGGCGCCGGGCAGCCCCGGCCCGCGCCAGTCGGTGCCGGAGCGCTCCAGCGCACCGAGCTGCTCGGCGAGCTGCACGCCCGCGGCCATGCCGTAGAAGATCCCCTCGCCGCTGAGCGGGTTGATCATCGCGGCGGCGTCCCCGACCAGCACCGCGGCCCGGCCCGGGGCGGTCAGCGGCGTGCGGGCGGCGGCGTGGGGAAGCTGGTGCGTGGCGACCCGCTCCACCCCGGACACCGAGAAGCCGCGCCGCTCCAGGTCCTCGACGTACAGGTCGAAGAGGTCGCGCAGGGTGCGTCCGTGTCGCGCCGTCTGCCGCTTGAGGTGGCTCACGGGGAGGCCGACGCCGATGTTGGCGCCGTCGTCGGGCAGGGGGAAGACCCAGCCGTAGACCGGCAGGAGCGCCTCCAGGAAGTCGAACCGGAGGGTGTCGCTGACGGGCTTGTCCGGGTGGGTCACCGTGCCGTAGGCGCGCATCGCGATGTGGGTGTGCCGCATGTCCGGGCGTTCGACGCCGATCGCGCGCCGCACCGCGGAGTAGGCACCGTCCGCGCCGACGACCAGGTCGAACGTCTCCTCGCCGCCGGCTCCGGAGCCCGAGCCCGAGCCGGAGCCCGAGCCGCCCGACAGGGCGACCCGTTCCCGCCCGTCGCCGGACGGCGTCGCCCCCTCGAACGAGACGCCCTCGCGGACCTCGGCGCCGGCGTCACGTGCCGCGGTCAGCAGCAGGTCGTCCAGGGCGAGCCGGGGCGTGACGTACCCGGCGAGGTCGTGGCCCTCCATGAGCGGGCCGCGGGCGAGGGCCTCGACCCCGCCGGGGCCGCTGATCGCCACCGACATCGGCATGTGGAACGGCTTCAGCAGCTCCGACAGGCCGAGCCCGTCCAGCACCCGGCGGGCACCCGGCCCCAGGCCGTCGCCGCAGGTCTTGTCGCGCGGGAACGTCGCCTTGTCGACGACGGTCACGTGCGCGCCGGGCACCTCCTGCCGCAGCGCGATCGCCGTGGCGGAGCCGGCGGGCCCGCCCCCGACGACAAGGACTCGGGGTGCGTTGCTGCTGGCCACGTCGTCGACCCTAGCCCCGCCCGGACCCGGTAGCCAGGGCAGGACGAGCGGGGCAGGTCAGGCGGGTCAGCGGTGCGGCTTGCGGTTCGGCGTGACGTCCTCGGCCGTACCCGGGACGGTCTTGCCGTGCGGTGCGGGACCCGGCGTGCCGTCGCCCGCCGTCGTGCCGCCCTGCGCGCCACCGCCCGGGGTCTTGTCGTCGGCCGTGCCGGGCACGGTGCGGTGCTCGCGGAAGCGGCGCACCGCCTTGTAAAGGGTGACGCCCGCGATGATGATCGCGATCGCGTCGTCGCCGAGGCCGAGCGGCCCCAGCACGCCTTCCGAAAGGAGGTCGATCGGGCTGGCCACGTACCCGGCGCCCGCGACGAACGTGAGGATCTCCTGCCAGGTGAACTTCCTGGGATCCTTGCCCCGCTTGTTTTCCTCGCGCATGCCCGGAACGTAACGAAAAACGGGGCGACTCGCCAGGGATGTCCCGGAAGCCCGTTTCGTGACGTGCGCCTCGACGCCGCCCCGGACCAGCCTCCGGGCCGCCCAGACGGCAGGATCAGACGTCGATCGGGCGCCGGTCCTCCACCAGCCGCGACGTGTACCCGGCGGCCACGAGCCGGTCGAAGGCGGCGACGACCTCGGCCGGCATGTCCTCCTCGTGGGAGATGAAGCCGAGCTCGGCGTAGAGCGTGAGGCGCTGCGTCTCGCCGACGAGCATGTCCACGACCCGGTCGGCGTCGCCGATGGTGCCCACGTAGGCGTCGAGCGCCATGGGCCGCGACACGCACAGCAGATCGATGTCGGGCCAGACCATCTGCGCCGTCGCGAACGCGCGACGCTGCTGGTAGGGGTGCGAGACGAGGAGCACGGAGGCCGGCTCGACCCGGTGCTCCGCGAGCACCTTGCGGCTGTACTCCAGGTTCTCGCTCGTGTTGGTGGCGGCGGGCTCGACGAGCACCGCCTCCGCGGGCACGCCGCGCGCGATCGCGTGGTCGCGGTAGCCGAGCGCCTCGCCCTGGGGAAAGGCGTCGATGGTCGTGGGCGCGTTCGCACCCGTGAAGACGATCCGGGGGAACAGCCCCTCGTGGTAGAGGTCGGCGGTGTAGTCGGCCACCCCGAGGTCGTGGCCGCCCAGGCCGATGCAGACGTCGACAGGCCGCGGCTCGTGCTGCAGGTCGTGGAAGACCCACAGCGTCTCTACGTCCTCCCGCACTGCGGCGGGGATCATGACGTTCGGCATATGACGACCATATTGCTCGGAGGAATGAGGGGCACAACCAGAGCGAGAGTGCGCGCCCGGATTCCACGGGAATTGCGTGCAATGTCACATTCATCAGGAACGCGCCGCGCCCCCGCGTGCCCCCGCCCCCCGCACCGACATCCCATAACCGGACAAGGTAGCGGACCGGATGAAACCGCCCTAGCCCGCGGGATCGTCGTCTTCCTCCTCGTCCGTCACCGCGTCCGCGCCGACCTTCGCGACGTCGTCCTCGAGCACGCCCGAGAAAAGGTCGAGGTACTGCACGTGGAGGTGGTAGCCGGCACCCAGCGCGATACGCCGGATCATGCCGAGCGTCGGCTCGATGTGTCCCGACTCGATTCGGCTGATCGTCGACGTGGGCACGCCCGCGAGCACCCCGAGGGAACTCATGCTGAGCCCTCGCTCGGCACGGATCCGGGCGATGATCTGGGCTGCGTTCGTGAGCAAGATGCCCTCCCGTCGATGCTCTGCCATCGAAACGTGCCATGACGCACGACAGGGCCTGCCGGAAAGTAGAGATCTGTTTTCCGGCAAGCCCTGTGAGACCAGACTCTATACGTCTATGGCCGTCGCGGCTCAGCGACGAACCATGTGTCGCCATGTTTCGCCCGGGGGTGCCGCACCGACACGTTGGCCTACTACTCTCAGCCCCCATGGGTACTGCGAGCTCACCGGGCGACGCCGCGCCCCGGCCGGCCGCCGGGCACGGGACAGGTCGCCGCGGCCAGGCGGCGCGCGCCGTGCGCGCCCTTCTCCAGGAGCATCCTGCCTGGGTGCTGCTGCGATCGAGGAACGCCGCGGCCGCCGTCGTGCTGCTCGACCGCAACCTCGGCGCGTCCCGCCGCCGGCTGCCCGTGGAGCAGCTCGCCGACCGCATCGACGACGACGTCCCCGAGCTGCGCCGGGCCGGCTTCGAGCTGCCCTACTCGGGCTACTTCTACGTCTCCGAGTGGATCGACGAGGGTGTCCTGGTGCGCCGCCGCGCCCCGCAGACCGGGGGCGAGCCCGGCGCGGAGACCGTTGAGCTGTCCGACGGCGCGCTGCTCGCCATCCGCTTCGTCTCGCGCCTGCGCCGGCCGCACCCCGCGGTGACGCCGTCGCGGCTCGGCGCCGTGCTCGACGGGCTGCACCGGCTCGCCGACGAGGCCGACCCCGACCCCGAGGCCCGCCTCGCCGCCCTCCTGGAGCAGCGCGCCGCCCTCGACGCGAAGATCGAGCGCGCCCGCCGGGGCGACTCCGAGGCCCTGCCGGCCGACGTCGCCGCGGAGCGGGCCCGCGAGATCCTGGCCCTGGCCGGCGACATCCCGGCCGACCTGGCCCGGGTGCGCACCGAGCTGGAGCGCACGGACCGGGAGCTGCGCCGCCGGCTCCTGGAGTCCGACGGCTCCCGCGACACCTTCCTCGACGACATCTACCGCGGCGTCGACCACCTCGCCGAGTCCGAGGCGGGCCGCGGCCTGGTCGCGTTCCGCGAGCTGCTGCGGCAGTCGGAGCACTCGGCGCAGGACGACCTCGGCCGCGTGCTCGACTCGGTCCACCTCGCGCCCGGCGAGGCCTCCGCGCTGCGCCGCCTCCTGCCCACGCTGCACGACGCCGCCGACGAGCTCACCGACACGATGGGCGTGCTGCGCCGCGCGCTGCAGCGCACGGTGCGCTCCGGCGCGCTCCCGGCCGAGCGTGCCCTGCGCCGGCTGATCGGCGAAGCGCAGGACGCCGCCCTCGCCGCTGCCCCCGACGTCGGGCCGGGCACCGAGCTGCGGCTGACCCTGCCCCTAGGCGCCGTGGCCCCCCGGTCCGTGGGCGGCCTCGCGCCGCACAACCCGGGCGGGGAGGACGCCGAGGCACCGGCCGCCGAGCCCGCCCTGCCGCCGCGGCCCGTCTCGCTCACGGCGCTGCGCGCCATGGCCCGCGACTCGGAGATCGACGTGGACGAGCTGCGCGGGCACGTGAACGACACCGTCGACCGGGCGGGCCGGGCCACGGTCGGCTCCGTGCTCGACGCGCACCCCGCGACCCAGGGCGCGGCGAGCGTCGTCGGCCTGCTGACGCTCGCCGAGCAGCACGGCACCCCCACCGGAGAGCGCGAGGACGTCGGCTGGCGGTCCTCGCGCGGCGTCCCCCGGCGGGCCGCACTTCCCCAGCACCAGTTCGAGGAGCATGTCCCGTGACAGAACCCGGCGTTCCCGGAACCGGTCCGGCGCGGCCCGACCCGGCAGACCTCCGCACCGCGCGCCCCGGCCGGCCGGCCGGCGGGAGCGCGCCGTCCGCCCGGTCCGCGTCGTCGGGCAGCGGGTCCGGCGGCGAGGCCGGCAGCCGGCTGTGGCCCGGCGACCACGGCACGCTGCCCGCCCCCGCCCGCCTCGCGCTGGCGCGGCTCGTGCGCGGCCCCTACCTGGCCGCCGAGCCCGAGCCCGACACCTGGCGCGCGCTCCTGGCGCACGAGGACGTGGTCCGCGAGCGCCTCGCCGACCAGTACCTGGACCTGGTGGTCGACGCCGACGCGCAGGTCGCGTTCGTGCGCGACGTGCCGGCGGCCGACGCCCCGCAGGTGGTGCGCGAGGTCGCGCTGACGTTCCTGGACACGGCGCTGCTGCTGCACCTGCGCGCGCTGCTCCTGGACTCCTCGGACGGGCGCGTGGCGATCAGCCGCGACGAGGCGGCCGACCACCTCGCCGTGTACCGGCGGCGCGGCGGCGGCTCGCCGATGGACTTCACGCGGCAGCTCGACGCGACGTGGGCGCGGCTGGTCGAGTCGGGCATGCTGGAGCCGCTCAGCGGGGACCGGTGCCTGGTCTCCCCCGTGCTGCGGACCGTGTTCGGGGCGGACCAGGTGGCGGCGTTGAGCGGCGAGTACGCCCGGCTGGCGAAGGAGAGCGCATGAGCACCCCCCGTACGTCCCACACCGGGCAGTCCCACACCGGGCAGTGGCGCCTGTCGCGCGTCGAGCTGGTCAACTGGGGCACGTTCTCGGGCCACCACGTGGTGCCCGTGCCCCGCGAGGGCTTCCTGCTCACGGGCCACTCGGGCTCGGGCAAGTCGTCGCTGGTCGACGCCGTCGCCGCGGTCCTGACCCCGCCCGAGCACCTGCGGTTCAACGTGGCGGCGGCCGGTACCGCGGCCACGGAGCGGGAGGCGGGCGACCGCGACGTCGTGTCGTACGTGCGCGGCGCGTGGCGGCACCGGACCGACGAGAGCACGGGCGAGGTGGTGGCCGACCACCTGCGTCAGGGCGCCACCTGGTCGGGCGTGCTGCTGCGGTACTCGAACGGCACCGACGCCGACGACGGCACCGTGACCCTGGTGCGGCTGTTCCACCTGACGCGCGGTTCCTCGGCGCCGTCGATGCTGCACGTCGTCGTGCGAGGCGAGGCGGGGCTGCTGGACTTCGAGCGGTTCGTGCGCTCCGGGCCCGACGTCGCCGGCGTGACCGCCGCCTGGCCGGACGCGACCGTGAGCGAGCGGCACGCGCCGTTCGCGGCGGCGTTCACCCAGGCGCTGGGCATCGGCTCGGAGCAGGCGCTGGTGCTGCTGCACCGCACGCAGTCGGCGAAGAACCTGGGCAGCCTGGACGACCTGTTCCGCGGGCACATGCTCGACGAGCCGGGCACGTTCGAGCTGGCGGCGCAGGCCGTGCACCAGTTCGCGGACGTGGCGCGCGCCTACGCCGACATCGAGACCTCCCGCCGGCAGATCGACCACCTGGGCCGGCTCGCGGCGCTGACCAAGACGTACGACGAGGGCTCGACGGCGGGCGTGCGCGCGGCGACGCTGCGTGGCTCGCTGGAGACCTTCAAGGACGCGTGGAAGCTCGACCTCGCGCACGGCGCCCTCGCGGGCGCACGCGCCGCGGAGGAGCGGGCGCAGCACCACCGCAAGGCCGCGGACACCGAGGTGGACGTCGCCGCGAACACGCACCAGCAGGCCGTCAACGTGCTGGGCGCACGCGGCGGGCAGGCGCTGGCCACGCAGGCGGACCGCCTCCAGCGGGCCGGCGAGATCGCCGCCCTGGTCCGCACGCGGCGCGGCGAGCTCGCGACGGACCTCGAGTCGGTCGGCATGAACATGCCCGAGACCTTCGCCGAGTTCGCGGCCCTGAAGGAGAAGGCCCGCTGGGAGCTGGGTGGCACGAAGCCGCCGGCCACCGGGGCGCTGCCGACCCTGACGGGCGCGATCCCGGCGGTCCCCGCCGCGGCTTCCGCGCCGACCGGGCAGGTGCCCGAGGTGTCGACCGGGGCGGTGCCCTCGGTCGAGACGGGGGCGCAGGCTGCGGTCGCGACGGGTGCCGTGGCGACCGTCGCCCCCGTGACGGGCGCGACCGCGACGGGGGCTACCGCGACCGGCACGGTCCCGACCGTCGCGGGGCGGTCACGCGCCCCCGAGGCGCTCGACGGCCGCATCCGGGAGGCCCTGGCGGCGCGCTCCGCCGTCGGGCTGCGGCACGAGGCCGTCGCGACGCGCATCCAGGCCGTGCGGCAGACCCAGACGAACGTGCCGGCCGCGCTCGCCGAGGCGCGCCGCGCCGTGGCCGAGGCCGCCGGGCTCGACATCTCCGTGCTGCCGTTCGCGGCCGAGCTGCTGCGCGTCCGCGAGGAGGAGGCCGCCTGGCGGCCCGTGATCGAGGAGATCCTGCGCCCCCTCGGCACGCTCGTGCTGGTCTCCCCCGCGCACCGCGCCGCCGTCGCCCGCGCCGTGGAGGCCGGGCCCGGTCTGCGCTACCGCGTCGTCGGCGTCCGCAATGACGCGCCGCGGTCCACGGACGACTCGTCGCTGGTGCACAAGGTCGAGGTCAAGGACGGCCCGATGTCGGGCTGGCTGCACCGCCGCCTGTCCGAGCAGTACGACTACCTGTGCGTCGAGGAGCCGTCCGGGCTCGACCTGCACGAACGGGCAGTCACCCGCGAGGGCCTCATCAAGCACGGGCCCGAGGAGATCGAGCAGCCGGTGCTGTCCGACGTCGAGGACTGGGCGCTCGGCTGGGACGCCGACGACCGGCTCGACCAGCTCCTGGAGCTCGCCCGCGAGACCCAGGCCCGCCTGGCCCGGGCCGACGAGGACGTGGCCGACGCCGTCGCCGAGCAGCGCGAGGCCGTGCGCCGTCAGCTCACGCTGCGGCACGTGGCGCGCCGCGAGTGGCGCGAGGTCGACATCGAGACCGCCGAGGCCGACCTGACCGACGCCCAGGCGTCGTTCGACCGGCTGCTCGACGGCACGATGGACCTGCTCCAGGCGTCGCAGGACGTCGCGGCGGCCGAGAACCGGCTCGACCTGGCCCGCGCCGCCGCCGCCGAGGCCGCCGACGCGCTCGCCGAGGCCCGCGCCCACCGCCGCTCCCTGGAGCACGTGGTCGCCGACCTCGGGGACGCGCCGACCACCGCGATCCCGCTCGCGCACCGCCAGGAGCTGGAGAAGCGGTACGCCGCCGTCCGCAAGACCGTCACGCACGAGGTGATCGACGACGTCTCGCTCACCGTGTCCCGCACGCTCGACGCGGAGCGCGAGGCCGGGCTGCGCACGTCCGGCGCGGCGGAGCGGGAGATCGTCGGGCTGCTGTCCGAGTTCCGCCGCCGCTGGCCCGCGATCACGCGCGACCTGACCGCCCAGGTGGGCGACCGGACGCGCTACCTCGAGGTGCTGGAGCGCATCCGCACGTCGCGGCTGCCGGAGCAGGAGGCCCGGTTCTCCGACCTGCTGACCGACCAGGCGCGCCGTGCCCTGCGCAAGCTCGCCGCCGAGATCCGGCAGGCGCCCGCGACCATCCGCGAGCGCATCGTCGGCGTGAACACGTCGCTGCGCCGGTCGCCGTTCGACACCGACCGGTACCTGGAGATCCGCGTCAAGGAGCGCCGTCCGGCCGCCGTCGAAGAGTTCCTGACCACGCTCGACACCCTCACCGGCGACACCGAGCCCGAGTACGAGGTGCTGGAGCGGCTGGTGCGCCGGCTCGGGTCCAGCGACCCCGCCGACCGCGCCTGGCGGTCCCTGTGCCTGGACACGCGCCGACACGTGCACTTCACCGGCGTCGAGGTCACGGCGGGCGGCATCGCCCTCGCGGTGCACGACTCCTCGGCCGGCCTCTCGGGCGGTCAGCGGCAGAAGCTCGTCGTGTTCTGCCTGGCCGCGGCGCTGCGCTACCAGCTCGCCGGGGCCTCCGAGTCGGCCACGCCCGCCTACGGCACGATCCTGCTGGACGAGGCGTTCGACAAGGCCGACACGGCGTTCACCCGCACCGCGATGGACACCTTCGCCGCGTTCGGGTTCCACATGATCCTGGCCACGCCGCTCAAGCTGCTCCAGACGCTGGAGGACTACGTGGGCGGCATCGGCCTGGCGACCTGCCGCGAGATGCGGGAGTCGCGCGTGGACGTGGTGCTGCTGGAGAAGCCCCTGCCCGACGTCGACCCGGTCGCCTCCACGAGGCGGGGCGGGGCCGGTGGGGGGTCGGGTTCTGGTGGTGGTTCCGGGTCTGGTACTGGTCCTGGCTCTGGCGGGGGTTCGGGGTCCGGTGGTTCCGGTGGCGGTCTCGGTGGTGGGCCGACGACGCCGCCGTCGCGCGGTGGCAGCGGCGGTGCTGTTGCCGGCGCTGGCGCCGGAGCGGCGGGGGCCGGGGCCTCGACGGGTGCTCCGGCGTCCGGCACCGCGACGGCGCAAAACCCCAGCGTGCCGGTGACCCCGTCGAACGGGCCGTCGTCGGCCCAGGGGCAGACGCCGACCGCGCAGCCGCCGTCGTCCACCGGACCGGCCCAGGCCGGCGGGGTGGCGCCTGCGACCGCCGCCCCGGCGGGCGACAACACGGCGACCCCGGCGCGCGGGCTGCCCGCGGTGCCGCCTCCCCCGCCCGGGCCTGCGCCGACGGGGCTCCAGCCGCTGACGGCGGACGCACCGCCGCCGCCCGGCCCGCCCCGGACCGGGCTCCAGCCGCTCACCGCGGACGCACCCCCGCCGCCCGCCCCGCCCCGGACCGGACTCCAGCCGCTGACCTCCGTCACGCCCCCGCCGCCGCCCGGCCCTGTCGCGTCGGAGACCCCGGCCGGGACGCCGTCGGACACGGTCGACGACGGCGAGCCGGAGCCGGACTGGTCCGTGACCGTGACGGCCGAGGAGGCCGACGCGGCCTCGCCGGTCGTCCGGATGACGTCGCGCCGCCCGTCCCTGTAGGTCCGCCAGGTCCGCGCAGGACCATCCCCTTCGAGACCTAAGTTTCTTCGCTCTCAGCTGGCCGAAAGCGAAGAAACTTAGGTCTCGAAGGGGAAATCCGACTCGCCCACAACCCGACTCGCCCTACCGCCCGGCTGTCCTCGCGACCGTCCGCCAGCCCGCGGGCATAGGCCTCGGCCGAGCCCTCGCGGAAGAGGTCGTCGGCGCTGCCCCGCACCAGGGCCCTGGCACCCGGCCCGTCGTCGTCGGTCACGTGCCGGCCCATCCCGCGCACGACGGCGACGGCCCGGCCCGCGGACTTGCCGCGCACCAGCTCGGACGCGGCGGCGATCTCGTCGACGACGGCGGTGACCGTCACGTTCAGCGGGCGCCCGTGCGTGTCGGTGCTGCCGCGCAGGTCGTCGGTCGGGCTGATCCCGGCGCAGCCGATCGCGATGTCGACCAGGGCGTCGCGCCAGGGCCGCCCCGCGGTGTCGGTGACGACGACGCCGATCCGGGCCGGCCCCAGCCGCTGGGTCAGCGCCGACCGGAGGGCGCGTGCCGAGGCGTCCGGGTCCACGGGCAGCAGCAGGACGGTGCCCTCGGGCGTGTTGCTCGCGTCGACGCCCGCCGCGGCCATCACCAGGCCGAGCTTGTTCTCGACGATCCGCAGCGGCGGCAGCCCTGGACGGGCGCGCTGGGCGACCACGCGGACGGTCTCGTCCGTGATCGCCTGCTCGCGGTCCGCGGCGGCCACGACCCGACCTTCGGCCTTGGACACGATCTTCGAGGTCACGACGACGACGTCGCCGTCCCGGGGCCGGTCCTGCTCCTCCAGACCCTCCAGGAGACCGGCGATCAGCTCGCCGAGGTCGTCGCCGGGCGTGATCTCGGGCAGCCCGTCGGGGGCCCAGACGCTGAGTCGTTCCACGGGACCATCCTCACATTTTCCGGCGGCGGACGTGCCCGGCGCGATATCCTCCGCGCAGTCACATATGTCCGTTTGATGCCGCGATCGATGGGGGAACCGTCCCGGTGCTGCACGACCTGCCCGTTCGAAGGACGGGGCCCGGACCGGAGCCGGCAGCCTTGCGGCCCGGCGAACCCCGCACCATCGGCCCGTTCCGGGTCCGGAGCCGGCTCGGCAGCGGCGGCATGGGGGACGTCTACCTCGGGGCCACGCGCCGGGGGCAGCAGGTCGCCATCAAGCTGATCCGCGGTGCACAGCTCGACGACGACGAGTTCCGCACCCGGTTCCGCCGCGAGGTGCGCGCCGCCGCCCAGGTGCGCAGCCGGTTCATCGCCAACCTGGTCGACGCCGACCCCGACGCCGACCTGCCCTGGCTCGCGACCGAGTACGTGGCCGGGCCGACCCTCTCGCAGGAGCTGGCGGCCAACGGGCCGCTGCCCCAGGCGGACGTGCTGAACCTGGTCGCGGGCGTCGCCGAGGCGCTGTACGGCATCCACCGGGCCGGGCTGGTGCACCGCGACGTCAAGCCGGCCAACGTGATCCTCGGGGCGGACGGGCCGCGCCTGATCGACCTGGGCGTGGTCGCCGCCGTCGACGCGACGCGGCTGACGCTGACCGGGCAGCCGGTCGGCACCCCGATGTACATGGCCCCGGAGCAGGCGACGGGCAGCCGCGCGACGTCCGCCGTCGACGTCTGGGCCCTGGGCGCGCTGGCCTACTACGCCGCCACGGGCAACCACCTCTTCGAGGGCGACCACCCGGCCGTGGTGCTGTACCGCGTGTCGTCGGAGGAGCCGTCCTACGCGGACAGCCCCGCCTACCTGCGCCCGTTCCTCGACGGCCTCCTGTCCAGGGACCCGGAGCAGCGGCCGTCGCTCGACGAGATCCTGCGCTCCCTCGGCGTCCCGGAGTCGACCTGGTCCCCGGTCCCGGCGGGCGGTCACGGGCGAGTTCGGGCCGCCCGGCGCGACGCGCCGGAGCGCGGCCGGCGTCGGGTACGGGTCGCGGTCGGCGGGGGCGTCGCGGCCGTGGTGCTGGCCGCGTCGGCATTCGGCCTCTGGCAGGCGCTCGACGGCCCGGGCGAACGGGAGGAAGCGGGCGGGACGACGACGTCGGACCGGCCGAGCGAGTCGGCCGGCGCTCCGGAGGACCTGGTCGACCCGACCGACGAGAGCACGGACACCGGCGACAGCGCGGGGCCAGCGGAGCCCGCGGGCGAGAGCCAGGACCAGCCCTGGGCGCTGGGCAGCACGCAGCGCCTCGGCGAGGGTTCGTGCTGGATCGTCAGCGTCGACGCGGTCGAGGGGCGGCAGGCCACGCTGACGATCTCGTGCGACCAGGCCGGGACCGCCCAGTACGGCACCCCGACGCCGAGCCAGTGGCTGACGGTCTCCGCCGTCGGCCAGGACGGGACCACCGCCCGCAGCACCGCCGTGGACGCGGGCCCGGACGACACGTTCTTCGAGCAGGGCAACCTCACCGACCCGGCGGACGTGACACTGACCGTCACGCTGCCCGACGTCGGGGAGCTGGCCCGGGTTTCCGTGCGGCACACCGAGAACGGCTACGGCGGGGACTGGGCCGCCGCAGGGTGACGACACGGGGTGCCTCTGCTCCTCACCGGACGAGCTTGGGCAGCACCTCGCGGCCGAACGTCTCGATCCACTCCCGCTGATTGCGGCCCGCGTTGTGCAGGTAGATGCGGTCGAACCCGAGGTCCACGTAGCGCTGGATCGACGCGCGGTGCTCGTCGGGGTCGGCGGAGACCAGCATCCGCCCCTCGAAGTCCTCTGGCCGGACCATCCGGGCGAGCTGCGCGAAGTCGTGCGGGGAGCGGATGTCGGACCGCGGGAAGCGCATGCCGCCCACCGGCCACTCGGTCAGGGCGTTCGCCACCGCCTCCTCGTGGGTCGGCGCCCAGGAGAGGTGGAGCTGGAGCGCGCGGGGCATCCGCTCGGGGTCGCGGCCGGACTCGCGGGCGCCGTCGGCGAACCGCGTCAGCAGGGACGCCATGCGGTCCAGGGGCGCGGCCTGCGTGATCAGCCCGTCCGCCGTCCGCCCGGCACGACGCGCGGTGACCGGGCCGGCCGTGGCGACCAGGATCTCGGGGGCGACGTCGGGCATGGTCCACAGCCGCGTCGACTCCAGCTTGAAGTACGTGCCCGCGTGCTTGACGTCGCGGCCCGCGAGGGACCCGGCGAAGAGCTTCCGGATGATCTCGACGGCCTCGAACATGCGGTTGATCCGCTCGGCGGCCTCGGGCCAGTACCCGCCCACGACGTGCTCGTTCAGCGCCTCGCCCGAGCCCACCCCGAGCCAGTGCCGGCCCGGGTTCATCGCCGCCAGGGTCGCGGACGCCTGGGCCACGACCGCTGGGTGCCACCGGAAGGTCGGCGCCGTCACGGGCCCCAGGTCGCCCGTCGTGTGCTCGGCGGCGGCGGCGAGCACGTTCCAGACGAAGCCGGCCTGCCCCTGCTGCGGGGTCCAGGGCTGGAAGTGGTCGGCGGCCATGACGCCCGAGAAGCCGTGCGCCTCGGCGAACGCCGCCAGCTCCACCGCCTCGCGGGGCGCGAACTGTTCGAGCATCGCGGCATAGCCGATCGTCACCACGCGGGACAGCCTACGACCCCCGCTCCCGGACGTGTCAGACGCTCAGGTCCCCCGGGGGACCTGAGCGTCTGACACGTCGGCAGGATCTAGACGCGGCCGTGCGTGCGGAGCGTCTGGAGCGCGCCGAGCGTGGCGAGGCCGCGGGCGTCCACGGTCTGGCCCGGCGACCAGTGCAGGTAGTCGAAGTCCCAGCCGCCGTCGTCGAGCTGCTCCCGCTCCAGCAGGTCCAGCTCGGCGGCGATCTGCTGCTCGGTGAACAGCGCCCGGCTGGGCGCGCCGGGCTTCGGGGACAGCAGCAGGGGCCGCAGCTTCTCGTCGTCCTCCCCGCCCGAGACGGAGATCGTCCCGTCCTCGCGCAGGGCGGGCCGCAGCCGCTCGACGGCGGCCGCCACGCGGTCCGGCTCCGGCACGGCGTCCAAGAAGTTGAGCGCGAACTTCACGGTGTACCCGTCCACGGGCAGCTCGCCGTCGAGCTGCTTCCAGCACCAGGCGGTCGCCGCGTCGAGCCAGGGGTGGTCCAGGCCGAGCTCCCAGAGATGGGCGGCGATGGCGTAGGTGAGGAACCCGCCGTCGTTCGGCACCATCCACGGCGCGGCCGGGTAGCCGGCGGCGCTGGGCAGCACGTGTGGCGCCCGGCCGTCGGGCAGCGTGACGCCGGTCAGCCAGTCGGCGGTCCCGCGGGCCAGTGACGCGACCTCGGGGTCGGCGGCGGTGCCCAGCTCGGCGAGCACCTCCAGCGCGGACAGGGCGCCCGAGACCTGGCTGTCGGGGCCGCGCAGGTCGGGTTCCAGGGCGTGCCCCCAGCCGCCGTCGTCGTTCCGGTAGGGGCGCAGGGCGTCCAGGACGCGCGCGGGCGGCGCGCCGTCGAAGAGCACCGCGAGGCGGTGCCGTTCCAGCAGGCGGGCGTCGTCGTAGACGAACCGCCGGGCGGCTTCGAGGTCGGTGCTCGTCGATGTGCTCATGGGCACGACGCTAGGCGGCGGTCAGCGTCGCGTCTTCCAGGAATCGGACGGGTGTGAGGCCCGTCAGCCGGCGGACCTCGTCCGACATGTGCGCCTGGCTCGCGTAGCCCGCCGCCGCGGCGCGGTCCGCGAGGGCTGCCGGGGCGCCGGACGAGTGCGACGTCGGGCGGCCGGAGGAGAGGCCGATCAGCCGGCGCAGCCGGGCCACGCGGCCCAGCATCTTGGGCCCGTAGCCGACGGCGTCCACCGTGCGCCGGTGCAGGTGGCGTTCGCTGACGCCGAGGTCCCCGGCGACGCCGGAGATGCGCGCCCCCGGCTCACCTAGCCGCCGCGCGGCGGCCGCGACGAGCCCGTCGCGCTGCGCCTTGCGCCTCAGCACGGTGCGGGCGAGGAGGTCCAGGCGCCCGGCGGGGTCCGCGGCGTCGAGCGCGTCGGCGAGCGCCGGGCCGACGTCGGGCCACACCTCGGTGAGCGGTACGCGCTGGTCCCGTACCTCGGACGCCGGGATGCCGAGCACGGCGCCCGCCGCGCCGGGGCGGAGCCGGATGCCGCTGGTGCGCGACGGCGCCGGCGCGACGCCCGCTGCGGAGACGACGGGCCCGGTGTCGGCGCCGACGACCACGAGCTCGCCGTCCAGCCTGATGAGGTCGACGCAGCCGTCCGGGATGATCCGCTGCTCGTGGCCCGGCGGGGCCTCGTGCTCCCACAGGCACGCCACCACCGGCAACAGGTCTGCCGGCGGCGCGAGCTCTCGGTACGGGGTCATGGCAGCCACGCTACGCGGCCCCTATGACACTCCCCCGTGTCAGACGTACAGGTCCCCCGGGGGACCTGTACGTCTGACATGTCCGGGGGGCGGTGGAGTGTCAGTGGCGGGTGACAGAGTCGTGCCATGCCCCTCGTACCGGCTCGGCCGAGCCGCAGGCTCCGCCTGCCCCGCGAACAGCGCCACGGCCCGTGGCACCGCCGCGCGCTGCGGGTCGGAGCCGTCGCGCTCCCGGCCGCGCTGCTTGCGGCGGGGGCGTCGTCGTACGCCGCGGTGGTCACGGGGCGGATGGCGGCGGACCCGGCGCGGGACACCATGATCCTGCTCGCGGTCGTGAGCATGGCGGTCGTCGTGTTCGACGCCGTGACGTGGCTGGTGGTGCAGCGCGGCGTGGCCCGCGCGGAGGCGCTGCTCCGGTCCGACCTGGCCGCGGCGGCGCTGGGCCAGCCGCTGCCCTCGCTGGAGGAGCAGGCCGTGGGCGAGCTCCTGGACCGGGTCAACGGCGACCCCGAGCGGCTGACCCGCGCGATCAGCGGGATCGGCATCACGCTGGGCCAGGCCGGGATCAGCCTCGTCGTGGGCTGGGTGGCCGCGGGCCTGGTCTGGTGGCCGGCGTGGTTCGCGTTTCCACTGGTCGCGGCGGCGGTGCTGCTGTTCGCGCGGCGGTCGGCGCGGCCCCTGCGCAAGCTGAGCAAGGAGAGCTCCGCGGCCGCCTCGGAGCACATGGCGCAGTTCGAGGAGGCCGTCGCGGCCCGGGACGACCTGCGCACCGCCCAGGGGCAGCGGTACGTGCTGCGCCGGTACGCCGAGCTCGCCGCGCGCCAGATCCGGCTCCGGGAGGACTGGTCCGTGGCGTTCTCCCGCGTGCGGCTGCGCACGGAGCTGCCGCTCGACGCGCTGGTGGGCGCGGTGCTCGTCGGCGGGGTGTGGGCCGTGACCGGCGGCGCGCTCGACGTCGCCCGGCTGGTCACGCTGTGGCTCCTGGTGACGGCGTTCGTCGGCCGGGTCGACGTGCTGGGCAGGCTGCTGCCCCGGGTCGAGGAGGCGATGGGCACGTTCCAGCGGGTGCGCGACCTGCTGGCCGCGCCCCAGGAGCCCGACGGCGGCGCGCCGTTCCCGGGTGTGGCCGGCGCCGGCGGACAGGCGGCCGGGGCGGGTGGCGTCGAGGTGGAGCTGCGCGACCTCACCTTCGCGTACGGCGAGGGCTTCACGCTGGGTCCGCTGTCCCGTCCCGGCGGGCACCACCTGCGCGCTCGTGGGGCGCACCGGGTCGGGCAAGACGACGCTGACCAAGGTGCTCTCCCGCGCGGTCGAGCCGCCCGCCGGGAGCGTCTTCCTGGGCGGCCGGGACGTCACCGGCCTGGACGTGCACGGCCTGCGCTCGCGCGTCGGCGTCGTGGGGCAGCGCACCGAGATCCTGGCCGCGACGCTCGCCGACAACATCACGCTCTGGGCGCCCGTGGCGGCCTCCCGGGTGGAGCAGGCGGTCGACGCGCTCGGCCTGACGGCCTGGGTGGCCTCGCTGCCTGATGGGCTCGACACCCGGCTGGGGCCCGACGGCGTAACGCTGTCCGCGGGCGAGGAGCAGCTCGTCGCCTTCGCGCGGCTCCTGGTGCGCGACGTCGAGGTGGTCGTGCTCGACGAGGCCACCGCCCGCATGGACCCCGCGACCGCGGAGCGGGTCACGCTCGCCGCACAGCGGCTCCTGGCCGGGCGGACGGCGATCGTGGTCGCGCACCGGCTGCCCACCGCCCGGCACGCCGACGCCGTCGCGGTGCTCGACGGCGGGCGCCTCGTCGAGCACGGACCCTGGGACCGGCTGGCGGCGGCGGACGGACACTTCGCCCGGCTGGTCGCGGCGGCGGGGCTGACGGGGGCGGGTCCTGTGGAAGCAGGGGTCACGGAGGCGGGGGGCACGGAGACGGGGCGGGACGACCCGAACGTCCCGGGGGCGGGGCCCGCCGACTCGGGAGCCGCGGACTCGGTGCCGGCACGTCTGGCGCCGACGAACCAGTCGCAGACGCTCCGGGCGCCGTCGGACCCGACGCCGTCGAACCCGGGGCAGGGCCCGTCACCGACGCCCGACAGTGCCCCGGACGGGACCCTCGATCCCGACGTGGACTCCGAACCGCATGTGTCCGAGACAGGCACGTTCGAGCCCCGCACGTCCAAAGCTCGCGAGAAACGGCCGCCCACGTCCCGGCGGCGCACCCCGATCGCGCGCGCCGTGTGGAGCACCCTGCGCGCCCGGCCGCTCGGGCTGCTGCTCCCGGCGGTCGTCTTCGAGGTGACGGACTACCTCAGCTCGACGGGCCTCGTGGTCGGCTGGCTGTGGGCATCGGCTGTCGTGGGCCTGGAGCAGGGTTCGGCGCCCTGGCTGCTGGTGGGCGGCATCGTCGTGGCGGTGCTGGCGAACACCCTGCTGCCGCTCACGGTCCGGCTGTCCAGCACCCGCTGGTGGGTCGACTCCCGGCTGCGGCTGCACCTCTCGCTGCTGCGCGGGCAGACAGCGCAGCGGCGCACCGTCCGCGACGCCCCGGGAGAGATCGCGGCCCGCGCGCAGGAGGACTACCGGCTCACGGGGCACACCAGCGCCTGGCGCGAGCTCCTGACGGCGCCCCTCACCCTCGCCCTGCTCGTCGTGCTGAGCGACAGCCTGCTGGCCGGCGCGATCGGGCTGGCGATGGCGGGCGTGATGTTCGCGGCGCAGGTGCTGGGTACCCGGTCGGTCGCCGCGGCGGCGCGGCAGGCGGGCGACGCCGCGGCGGAGCTGGGCCGCCTGCTCGGTTCGGCCCTGGACTCCGTGCGCACCGTCAAGCTCGCGTCGGCCACCGGGGGCGTCCTCGGGCAGGTCGCCCGCGTCGACGGGCGCCGCGTGCACGCGTCCCTGGTCGAGGAGCGCACCAGCTTCCTGGTCGGGCTCGCCCCGTCGGTGCTGAGCCGCGTCGCGACTGTGCTCGCCTGGACGCTGCACCTGGCCGGCACCTGGTCGCTGGGCACGACGCTGCTGGTCAGCACGTCGATCGGGACCTTCAGCTGGATCGGGTACAGTCTGGGCGCCCTCGTCACCAGTGCCGCGTCCGCCCGCCGCTGGGTGGAGGTCACATCCCGCTACGCGGGCACCCAGCGCCTCGCGGACGTGCCCGATGACGTCGACCTCTTCGCGGGCACCGCGCTCCCGGCCGGCCCCGCGACCGCCGGCCGCGCGACCCCCGAACCCACGACCGCCCAGACCCGTGTGCCGTCGGGAGCCGGCGCGGCGCCGTCGGCCGCCACGCCGGGCCGGCTGACCTCGACGTCGGCCGCCACGCCCAGCGACCTGCGCGAGCTCCGCCTGCGCGAGCTCCGCCTGCACGACCTCAGCGCACGGCACGACGACGGAACCGTGGGCGTCTCCGGCGTCGACCTCACCGTGCGGCGCGGCGACCTGGTGCTCGTGGTGGGGCGCGTCGGCTCCGGCAAGTCGTCGCTGCTCGGCGCCCTGTCGGGGCTGGTCGACGTCGGCGGACGGCTCTCGTGGAACGGCACCGCCGTCACCGACCCGGAGCTGTTCCTGCGCCCGCCGCGCGTCGCGCACGTCGCCCAGGTGCCGCACGTCGTCTCGGGGACCGTCGCGGACAACGTGCGGCTCGACCACGACCGCCCCGTCGACGGCCCGGTGCGGTCCGCGGGCCTCGACCGGGACGTCGCCGAGGCGGGCGGCACCGGCACGGTCGTCGGGCACCGTGGCCTGCGGCTCTCGGGCGGCCAGGTGCAGCGGCTCGGCCTGGCCCGCGCCCTGGCCACGGGCTCCGACCTGCTGCTCGTGGACGACGTCTCCTCCGCGCTCGACGCCGTCACCGAGGCCGAGGTGTGGACCGGCCTGCGGGCGGCGGGCAGCACGGTGCTCGGCACGACGTCGCGGGCAGCGACCCTCGCCGTCGCCGACCGGGTCGTGGTGCTCGACGGCGGGCGCATGGCCGCCGTCGGGCACTGGGCCGACCTGGAACCGCGCTGGTCCCACCTGGCCGGCTGAGGGGCGCCCGGGCCGCCCGGAACGGCCGCCGCGCACCCCGCGCGCACCCCCGTCGCAACCTGTGGAAAACGTGCGCTTCGGCTTGCTCGAATCTGGGACACTGGTGCGCATGAGCATTCCCGCCTCCACCGGGCCGACGGACCCGGCTGCGACCACACCCGCACCTGACACGACACCGACTCCCGCCGCCTCCGCGGTACAGGGTTCCGAGGTCGTACGCGCGGTGGTCAAGGAGGTACCGGACAAGGTCAGCACGGACGGCCTCGAGGTCAAGTTCGACGAGCGCTGGACCGCCGAGCAGACCTTCGCCTTCGACCGCACCAAGACCCGCGACGAGATCTACTCGATCGACACCCCGCCGCCCACGGCGTCGGGCTCCCTGCACGTGGGGCACGTGTTCAGCTACACCCACACCGACATCGTGGCGCGCTACAAGCGCATGCGCGGCCTCGAGGTCTTCTACCCCATGGGCTGGGACGACAACGGCCTGCCGACCGAGCGGCGCGTCCAGAACTACTACGGCGTGCGCGTCGACCTGTCCCTGCCGTACGACCCCGAGTTCACGCCGCCCTTCGAGGGCACGGGCAAGAGCGTCAAGGCCGCGGACCAGGTGCCGATCAGCCGGCGCAACTTCGTCGAGCTGTGCGAGCGCCTGACCGCCGAGGACGAGAAGCAGTTCGAGGAGCTGTGGCGCCGCCTCGGCATCTCCGTGGACTGGGCGCAGACGTACCAGACCATCGGCGACTCCTCGCGCGCCACGGCGCAGCGGGCGTTCGTGCGCAACTTCCAGCGCGGCGAGGCGTACCAGGCCGAGGCGCCGGGCCTCTGGGACGTCACGTTCCAGACCGCCGTCGCCCAGGCCGAGCTGGAGGCCCGCGACTACCCGGGCCACTTCCACAAGGTCGCCTTCCACCAGGCCGACGGCTCCCCCGTGTACATCGAGACCACCCGCCCCGAGCTGATCCCGGCGGCGGTGGCGCTGATCGCCCACCCGGACGACGAGCGCTACCAGCACCTCTTCGGCACCACGGTGACGTCGCCGCTGTTCGGCGTCGAGGTCCCGGTGCTGGCGCACCACCTGGCGGAGCCCGACAAGGGCGCCGGCATCGCGATGTGCTGCACCTTCGGTGACCTCACCGACGTGCAGTGGTGGCGCGAGCTGCAGCTGCCGACGCGGTCGATCATCAACCGCGACGGCCGCATCACGCGTGAGGTGCCCGAGTGGCTCTCCGCCGGCCCGGGCGCCGAGCTGTTCGAGGCCGAGGTCGCGGGCAAGACGACGTTCAGCGCCCGCAAGGCGATCGTCGACGCCCTCACCGCGTCGGGCGACATGCCCACCGAGCCGGTCGCCACGCAGCGCAAGGCCAACTTCTTCGAGAAGGGCGACAAGCCCCTCGAGATCGTGACCTCGCGCCAGTGGTACATCCGCAACGGCGGCCGCGACCAGGCGCTCCGCGAGGAGCTGCTGGGCCGCGGCAAGGAGCTCGACTTCCACCCCGACTTCATGCGGGTGCGCTACCAGAACTGGGTCAACGGCCTCAACGGCGACTGGCTGGTCAGCCGCCAGCGCTTCTTCGGCGTCGCGATCCCGCTCTGGTATCCGGTCGACGCGTCGGGCGAGGTCGACTACGACCACCCGATCGTCCCGGCCGAGGAGATCCTGCCCGTCGACCCGACGTCGCAGGCGCCCGCCGGCTACTCCGAGGAGCAGCGCGGCCAGGCCGGCGGCTTCGTGGGCGACGCGGACGTCATGGACACCTGGGCCACCTCGTCCCTGACCCCGCAGATCGTCGGCGGCTGGGAGCGGGACCAGGACCTGTTCGACCGCGTGTACCCGATGGACCTGCGCCCCCAGGGCCAGGACATCATCCGCACGTGGCTGTTCTCCACCGTGGTGCGCTCGCACCTGGAGAACAAGGTGCTGCCCTGGAAGAACGCGACGATCAGCGGCTGGATCCTCGACCCGGACCGCAAGAAGATGTCGAAGTCCAAGGGCAACGTCGTCACGCCGATGGACCTGCTCGTCGAGCACGGCTCGGACGCGGTGCGGTACTGGGCGGCCTCCGCCCGTCTGGGCACCGACGCGGCGTTCGAGGTGGGTCAGATGAAGATCGGTCGCCGCCTGGCGATCAAGGTCCTCAACGCCTCGAAGTTCGCGCTGTCGTTCGGCGGCGGCGCGGGCAGCGAGATCGCGCTGGACCCGGCGGCGGTCACCGTCTCCCTGGACCGGTCGATGCTCGCGGGCCTGGCCGGCGTCGTCGAGCAGGCCACGGCCGCGCTCGAGGCGTACGACCACACCCGCGCCCTCGAGCTGACCGAGACGTTCTTCTGGACGTTCTGCGACGACTACCTCGAGCTGGTCAAGGACCGCGCGTACGGCGCGGGCGCCGACTCGGCGGACATCACGGCCGAGACGGCGTCGGCGCGGACCGCGCTGGCCCTCGCGCTCGACACCATGCTCCGCCTGCTGGCGCCCTACCTCCCGTTCGCCACGGAAGAGGTCTGGTCCTGGTGGCGCGAGGGTTCGGTGCACCGCGCGCCGTGGCCCGTCGCGGGGCCGCTGCGCGCGGCCGGCGGCGACGCCGACCCGACCGACCTAGCGGCGGCGGGCCACGCGCTGGCCGCGCTGCGCAAGGTGAAGTCCGAGGCCAAGGCGTCGATGCGTACGCCGATCGTGGCGGCCTCGCTGGCCGTCCCGGCCGGGTCGCTGACAGCGGTCGAGACCGCGGTCGAGGACGTCAAGGCCGCCGGCCGCGTCACCGGCCCGCTCGACCTGGTCGCCGCCGCGGAGGGCCAGGGCGACCCGGCAGTCCAGGGCGGGATCGTCGTGACGTCCAGCGAGCTGGGCGAGGCCCCGCCGCGCAACAAGGGCTGAGCCCACCCCGCCGAGGTAGCTCTGCCGAAGTAGAACCGTGGCGAGGTAGAACCAGAGCGAGATAGAACTGGGGCGGGAGCGCTGATCAGCGCCTCCGCCCCAGTTCCATCTCGCCACGGTTCTATCTCGCCGTAGTTCTACCTCGGTCGGCTCAGTTGAGCATCAGCACCACCGCGTCGCCCGCCTCGGCCGCCGCACCGTAGAACGCGGCGAGCTCGCCGTACGCCTCCGCGAGCAGGGCGGCGTCGGTCTCCGCGGCGTGCTCGGCCGGGTCCGGGCAGACGTCCTCGTCGCAGACGTGGTCGGCGACGGCGAGCGGTGCCAGGATGTCGAACGACGTCCCCACCAGGAACGCCGCGGCTTTTTCCACGTCCTCCGGGCCCAGGTAGCGCGCCGGCGTGATCCCGCCGGTGGACGCCAGCGCGGCACCACCGTGCACCGGGTCGACGGGCATGCCGCCGTGCACCCGGAGCACCGTGTGGAGCGGACCCCACACGGTGCCGATGCTGAAGTACCTCGCCTCCTTTGCCGGAAGGTCGACCTGAGTCCACTCGCCGGCGAGCTCGTCGATGTGCTCGAGCGCCCAGGTCAGGTCGGTCCGTGCCTTGTCGAAGTCATCGGCGGCAAGCCGCGCGTACTCACAATGAATCATCCCCATGGCCCGAGACCGTACCGATAATGCGTTTCCGTGTGTATGGGCAAAACGGACACATTCCGGTGCAACAATTTCCCATACGCGGTAAATCGGAAATTCCATCCAGTCTGGCGTCCGTTCTGGGCGCCTTTTGTCCGATCGACCGCGCGAGAATTCACATCGAATTCACGTGGGCGCGTGAGCTGAGCGGGTCAGTGCAGCCGGCGGTCGTCCCCCGACATGCTCGCGAGCACCTCCGTGGGGGTGCCGTCGTCCCGCCAGCGCAGGGTCGCGCCGACGCCGTCCATCAGCTCCACCGAGCCCTCGGGTGCGAACGTCAGCCCGGCGTCCTGCCCCACCGCCGCCCGGACGAGCGCGACGGTCGCGGGGAGCTCCTCCAGCCGCTCCGTCACCCCCATCGACTCGAGGTCGGACCGGTCGGCCGCGATGTGCATCGGCTCGGGGCCGATCCACAGCTTGCGCCCGTTCATCCGCCCGGGCGTGGTGCCGTACTCCTCCGCCAGCACGAGCTCCTTGACCTGGCCGCGCGAGAGCACCGCCACGACGTCGTCCACCGAGGTCACGGCGTTCGACTCCCGGCCGAGCTCCTGCCGCAGCTCCGCCAGGACGCGTTCCCGGCGCCGCTCGCGGTAGGAGTCCAGGGCGTCCGAGACCCGTTCCGCGAAGGCGCTCTCGTTGACGCCGGGACCACGCCCGCCGCCGGCCACCTCGACCAGCTTCTCGGCCGTCGGCCCGGTCAGCGCGGACCGCGTGAGCGAGACCGCCCGCTTGTCTCCCGTGAGCAGCACCAGCTCGGGATCGGTGGCGGCCACGTGCCGCTCGATCTCGGCCGCCACGGCGGCGGCGTTGCGGTCCCACGAGTCCTCGGCACGGGACTCGATCCGCGCCCGCTTGATGCCCGAGGAGCTGGTCTTCTCGATCTCGTCGTGCGGCGCCTGGAACGTGCTGCGCACCTTGGCGTCCGGCCCCGCGCGGAGGAAGTCCGCGCCCGCCCGGTCGACGGTGACCTTGAGCAGCTCCACCGACTCGTCGGCCGCCAGGGCCGCCTGCAGGAGAGCCGGTACCGCCTCCCAGGAGCCGGAGCTCGCGGTCGGTGGGTTGTTGACCACGCGGTCCACCAGCACGCCCGTCTCGTCGGCGATGACGACCCGGCCGTGCGGTCCCGGGACCCTCGTGGGTCGCAGCACCACCTCTTCGATCGCGTCCAGCACGGCGTCCGGGGCCTTCTGCTGAGCCAGCTCCCTGCGCACGGCGTTCCAGCGCCCGCCGACGTCGCGGTCGGCGGCGTGCTCGGACGGCGTCGCGTCCAGGCACAGGGTGGCGAACGGTCCCGGGTGGCCGAGGAGGGGCTTGAGCCAATCGATCTTCATACACACCTCCGCATCACCCGCCGAGGTCGAGGTGGTGCCCTACCGCAGAACCCCGCCCCGGCGTTGACTCCAGGAAACGACGGATCTCGGGCACACGCCACCCCTGTGGTGGAAATATCTGTGACCCCTACAGGAGATATTTGGACCCGACGTCTGCCATTCCCCCGGAAAAGGCAAAGTCACCCCAGGCGCAGGTCACCTTCAAGCGTAGGTGTCGACCTCAGGCAGGTTGTCGCCCTTGTGCTGCGCGGCGATCAGCTCGTGGTGGCGGATCACCTCGCTCACGATGAACTGGCGGAACTGCTCGGCGAACTCCGGGTCCAGCCCGGACTCCTCGGCGATGCTCGTGAGCCGGGCGATCTGCTCCTGCTCGCGCGCCGGGTCGGCCGGCGGGAGGCCGCCCACGGCCTTGAGCTCCCCGACCCGTCGGGTCACGCGGAACCGCTCGGCCAGGAGGTAGACCAGCGCCGCGTCGATGTTGTCGATGCTCCCGCGGAGCCGGATGATCTCGGACGGCACCGGAGCGCTGGTCGGTTCGTTGTCAGACACAAGAAGAGGCTAACCGCCCGCGCCCGTCGCGGGCGAAGACTGTTCCGACCTGAGACAGGGATCGGCTACAGTCTGCCGAGCAGGCCACGCAACTTGGTGAAGACCCGATACCGGGCTTTCACCTGTTCAAGACTTCAACGGAGATCAGCACATGACACTTGCCACGTCGCCGGCCTTGGTGGAGGTGCCTGAAGGCACCAGCATCAACACGATCCTCGCGGACCGGGTGGCCCGCTCCGGGGACGAGGCGCTCATCGAGCGGCGTGACGCACCGGACGGCCCGTGGATCAAGGTGTCGGCGAGCCAGTTCGAGGACGAGGTGCTCGCCGTCGCCCGTGGCCTGGTGGCGCGTGGCATCAAGGCCGGCGACCGGGTCGCCATCATGTCGCGCACCCGGTACGAGTGGACGCTGCTCGACTTCGCGATCTGGGCCGCCGGCGCCGGCGCCGTGCCGGTCTACGAGACCTCGTCGGCCGAGCAGGTCCAGTGGATCCTGTCGGACTCCGACGTCCGCCTGATCGTGGTCGAGACGGCCGCGCACGCCGAGACGGTCAAGCAGGTGCGGTCCGCCCTGCCGAGCCTGGAGGACATCCTCGTGCTCGACGAGGACGCCGTACTCGACCTGCGCAAGGCCGGCACCAACCTCTCCGCCGGCATCGTGGCCGAGCGGCGCGACGCCGTCCGGCGCGACGACCTGGCGACCGTCATCTACACGTCCGGGTCGACCGGCCGCCCGAAGGGCGTCGAGCTGACGCACGGCAACTTCGCGCACCTGACCATGAACGCCGCCGTCGGCATCCCGGAGCTGCTCCGGGCCGAGAACGCGCGCACGCTGCTGTTCCTGCCGCTGGCGCACGTGTTCGCGCGCTTCGTCGAGGTGGCGACCATCGCCGGCCAGGCCGTGCTGGGCCACGCGCCCGACATCAAGAACCTGGTCGCCGACCTCGGCACCTTCCGCCCGACCTACCTGCTGGCCGTGCCGCGCGTGTTCGAGAAGGTCTACAACAGCGCGGAGCAGAAGGCGTCGTCGGGCCTGAAGGCCAAGATCTTCGCCTGGTCCGCCCGCGTCGCCGAGGACTACTCGCGTGCCCTGGACGTGCCCGCCGGCCCCGGCGGCGCGCTCAAGGTGCAGCACGCGATCGCCGACCGCCTCGTGTACAGCAAGCTCAAGGCCACCATGGGCGGCCAGCTCAGCTGGGCCGTCTCGGGCGGCGCGCCGCTGGGCGACCGCCTCGGCCACTTCTTCCGCGGCGCGTGCGTCACCATCCTGGAGGGCTACGGCCTCACCGAGACCACGGCCCCGACGTCGGTCAACCTGCCCGGCAAGATCGTCATGGGCTCCGTGGGCCCGGCGTTCTTCGGCACGGACGTCTCCATCGCCGACGACGGCGAGGTGCTGCTGCGCGGCCCGCACATCTTCCGCGGCTACCGCAACCAGCCGGAGCTGACCCGCGAGGCCTTCGTGGACGGCTGGTTCCGCACCGGCGACATCGGCCGCCTCGACGAGCACAACCACCTGCACATCACGGGCCGCAAGAAGGAGATCATCGTGACGGCCGGCGGCAAGAACGTCGCCCCGGCCGTCCTCGAGGACCGGATGCGGGCCCACCCGATCGTCAGCCAGGTCGTGGTGGTCGGCGACCAGCGCCCGTTCATCGGCGCCCTCGTCACGCTCGACGCCGAGATGCTGCCCGGCTGGTGCGCCGCGAACGGGCTGCCGAAGCTGTCGGTGAGCGAGGCCCGCGTGCACGAGCGTGTGCTGGCCGAGCTCGACAAGGTGGTCGCGCAGGCGAACGAGGCCGTCTCCAAGGCCGAGTCGATCCGCAAGATCATGGTGCTCGACCTCGACTTCACCGAGGCGAACGGGTACCTCACACCGTCCATCAAGGTGAAGCGGTCCAAGGTCATCGCCGACTTCGCGGGCACGATCGACGCCCTCTACGGTGCACCGGCCCCGGCGGCGAGCTCCCAGGCGGCCGCGACCCGCTGACCGGCGCCCCGACCCCGCAACACGCAGAACGGGAGCGCACCCCCTGAGGGTGCGCTCCCGTTCCGTCTGCGGCTGGGTCGAGCCCGGTGGGTCAGGCGCTCTTCTCGCGCGGCTGACGGCCCCGCACGGGGCTCTTGCGCGGCACCACGGTCGGGTTCACGTTGTCGAGCACCACGGAGCGGGTGATGACCACGCGCTCGACGTCGTCGCGGCTCGGCACGTCGAACATGACCTGCTGGAGCACCTCTTCGAGGATGGCCCGCAGGCCGCGCGCCCCGGTGCCCCGGAGCAGGGCCTGCTCGGCGATCGCCTCGACGGCGGCCTCGTCGAACTCGAGCTCCACGCCGTCGATCTCGAACATGCGCTTGTACTGCTTCACCAGCGCGTTCTTGGGCTCCGTGAGGATGCGCACCAGCGCGTCCCGGTCGAGCGAGGAGACGGAGGCGATGACGGGCAGGCGGCCGATGAACTCGGGGATCAGGCCGTACTTCTGCAGGTCCTCGGGTCGCACCTCGGCGAAGAGGTCCTCGTCCAGGGCGATGGACTCCATGGGGGCGCTGAACCCGATGCCGCGCTTGCGGGAGCGGGCGGCGACGATGTCGTCCAGGCCGGCGAAGGCGCCGGCCACGATGAACAGCACGTTCGTCGTGTCGATCTGGATGAACTCCTGGTGCGGGTGCTTGCGCCCGCCCTGCGGGGGCACGGAGGCCGTGGTGCCCTCGATGATCTTCAGGAGTGCTTGCTGGACGCCCTCGCCGGAGACGTCGCGCGTGATCGACGGGTTCTCGGCCTTGCGGGCCACCTTGTCGACCTCGTCGATGTAGATGATGCCGGTCTCGGCCTTCTTGACGTCGTAGTCCGCGGCCTGGATCAGCTTCAGCAGGATGTTCTCGACGTCCTCGCCCACGTAGCCGGCCTCGGTCAGCGCGGTCGCGTCCGCGATGGCGAACGGCACGTTGAGCATCTTGGCGAGCGTCTGCGCCAGATAGGTCTTGCCCGTGCCCGTGGGGCCGATGAGCAGGATGTTCGACTTGGCGATCTCGACCGGGTCCTGGTCGTCGGGGCCGATCGAGCGCCCCGCCTCGCCGGCCTGGATGCGCTTGTAGTGGTTGTAGACGGCAACGGCCAGGGCGCGCTTGGCGGGGTCCTGGCCGATGATGTACTGCTCGAGGAAGTCGAAGATCTCGCGAGGCTTGGGCAACTCTGTCAGGCCGAGCTCCGCAGCCTCACCGAGCTCTTCCTCGATGATCTCGTTGCACAGCTCGATGCACTCGTCGCAGATGTAGACGCCGGGTCCGGCGATCAGCTTCTTCACCTGCTTCTGCGACTTGCCACAGAAGTTGCACTTCAGCAGTTCCGCGCCGTCACCGATTCGCGCCACTACCTGTCTCCTCGCCTTGTGCACCCTCGCGGAGTCCTGCACGAGCCGGCTGGCCCAGCAGATCCGCGACGTCGAGCGGTCTCAGATCCATTTCACACCACTGCTGCCCTGTTGTCAGCCGGGCGACCCGGCGGGTCGCCTGACCGATTTTCACCAGATCATGACAATTTTGTCAGATTCTGCGCGGCGTGTCCCACAATGCCCGACGCCGGGGCGGATCGTCCACCGGTATTGGTGGCACGGCCCCGGCGTCGGACGCCTGCGGTCTCGACGGACCAGACCTCAGCGGTCAGTTCGTCACGACCACGACGGGCTTGCGCGACTCGAGCACCTCGTCGACCAGGCCGTACTCCTTGGCCTGCGCGGCGGTGAGGATCTTGTCGCGCTCGATGTCGTTGCGCACCTGCTCCTGCGTCTTGCCGCTGTGCGTCGCGAGCGTCAGCTCGAGCCACTCGCGCATGCGGATCAGCTCGTTCGCGTGGATCTCGATGTCCGAGGCCTGCGCGTAGCCGCCACCCTCCATCGCGGGCTGGTGGATCAGCACGCGGGAGTTCGGCAGGGCGAGGCGCTTGCCCGGCTGGCCGGCGGCCAGCAGGACGGCCGCGGCCGACGCCGCCTGGCCCAGGCACACGGTCTGGATCTGCGGCTTGATGAACTGCATGGTGTCGTACAGCGCCGTCATGGCCGTGAACGAGCCACCCGGCGAGTTGATGTACATCATCACGTCGCGGTCCGGGTCCTGGGTCTCGAGGACCAGGAGCTGGGCCATGACGTCGTCCGCGGACGCGTCGTCGACCTGGACGCCCAGGAAGATGATGCGGTCCTCGAACAGCTTGGTGTAAGGGTCCTGGCGCTTGAAGCCGTACGCGGTGCGCTCCTCGAACTGCGGGAGCACGTAGCGTGCGGACGGCATGGCGCCTGCGGTGGCGAAAGGCATCCCCGCACCCGAACGGGCGCCGGCAAGGCGCTCTGCGGCTGCGACGAACTGGGCTTCAGGACTCACGGTTGTCTCCTCTTGAGAAAGCTCTTGATGCGTTTCCGGGCGGTCAGCTGTTCATGCCGCCGCCGCCGGCCAGCGCAGCGGTCTCGACGACGTGGTCGACGAAGCCGTACTCCAGTGCCTCGGAGGCCGTGAACCAGTTGTCGCGGTCGTTGTCCTTGATGATGGTCTCGAGCGACTGACCCGTCTGCTCGGCGGTCAGCTCGGCGAGCACCTTCTTCATGTGCATGATGAGCTGCGCGCCGATCCGCACGTCGGTGGCCGTGCCGCCGATGCCGCCGGACGGCTGGTGCATCAGCACGCGGGCGTGCGGCGTGATGTAGCGCTTGCCCTTCGTGCCGGAGGACAGCAGGAACTGCCCCATGGAGGCCGCCATGCCCATCGCGACCGTCGCCACGTCCGGCTTGATGAACTGCATCGTGTCGTAGATCGCCATGCCGGCCGTGATGGAGCCGCCGGGCGAGTTGATGTACAGCCAGATGTCCTTGTCGGGGTCCTCGGCCGCGAGAAGCATCATCTGCGCGCTGATCGCGTTCGCGTTCTCGTCGCGCACCTCCGACCCCAGCCAGATGATGCGTTCCTTGAGCAGCCGGTTGTAGATGGAGTCGTTGAGCCCGAATCCAGCACCCTCCGCCCGTGCTACCGGCCCGGCATCCATCCGCAGCAGATCGTTCACGTCCATCTCCTCGGTTCTGACTCTCGTCTGTGGACCACGTCCTAAGACGTCGTGTCGCTCGACCCTAACGTGCCTCGTGCCGCCAGAACTTCCGATTCGGCGGCCGTTTCGCCTACAGCGCACCGGTGCTGCCCACGGCGAAGCCGAGGGGAACGCGGACGGCGGTCCGCACCCTCGCTCGAAGGGTGCGGACCGCCGTCGGACGTCCCGCGCGGGCCCCGGTGGGCCGGGCGTGCGTCAGGCCTTGGCGGGCTCCGACGTCTCGGGCTCGGCGCCCTCGGGTGCCTCGGCGTCGGCGGCCTCCTGGGCCTGCGCCACGGCCTCGCTCAGCGCGGACTGGGCCTCGTCGGCCTCGTCCGACCCGATGAACTCGCTCAGGTCCACGACGTTGCCGTCGGAGTCCTTGACCTCGATCTGGCGCAGCGCGACCGCGAGGGCCTTGGAGCGCGCGACCTCGCCGACCATGGCGGGGATCTGACCGCCCTGCTCGAGGGTCTTGATGAACTCGCTCGGCTCCATGCCGTACTGCTGCGACGCGCTCACCAGGTACTCGACGAGCTCGCCCTGGCTGACCTGCACCTTGAGCTTCTCGGCGAGGGTGTCGAGCAGGATCTGGTTCTTGATCGCCTTGGTCGCGTCCTCGGTGACCTCGGCGCGGTGCTCGTCGTCCTCCAGGCGGCTCTCGGACTCGAGGTGACGGTGCACCTCGGCCTCGACGACGCCGGTCGGCACGGGGACCTCGACGGTCTCCAGGAGCTTCTCCATGAGGGCGTCACGCGCGGTGACGGCCTGGTTGGAGGTCTTGATGCCGGCGACCTGGGTCTTCAGGTCGTCCGTCAGCTCCTCCAGCGTGTCGAACTCCGAGGCGAGCTGGGCGAAGTCGTCGTCCACCTCGGGCAGGTCGCGCTGCTTGACCGACGTCGCGGTGACGGTCACGTCGGCGTCCTGGCCCTCGTGGTCGCCGCCGGCCAGCGGCGCCTTGAACGTGGTGGTCTCGCCGCCGGACAGGCCGGTCAGGGCCTCGTCGAGCCCCTCGAGCATGTTGCCGGAGCCGATCTGGTACGAGACGCCCGACACGGAGTCGACCTCCTCGTCACCGATGACGGCCTTGAGGTCGATGACGACGTAGTCGCCCTCGACGGCCGGGCGGTCGACGCCCACGAGGGTGCCGAAGCGCTCGCGCAGGGCGTCCAGGCGCTCGGTGACGTCCTCGTCGGTCACGACGGTGGAGTCGACGGTCAGCTCGACGTCGGAGAGCTCGGGGAGCTCGATCTCGGGGCGCACCTCGACCTCGGCCGTGAACTTCAGCTGGCCCTCGCCGACCTTGGCCGGGACCTCGGTCACGTCGACCTCGGGCTGGGCGAGCGGACGCAGGTCGGTCTCGCCGAGCGCGTCACGGTAGAACCCGGAGAGTCCGTCGTTGACGGCGTGCTCGATCACGGCGCCCCAGCCGACCCGCTGCTCGATGATGCGCGGGGGAACCTTGCCCTTGCGGAACCCGGGGACGTTCACCTGCTCGGCGATGTGCTCGTAGGCGTGATCGATGCTCGGCTTGAGCTCGTCGTAGTCCACCTCGACGGTCAGCTTGACCTTGGTGGGCTCCAAGGTCTCGACGGCGCTCTTCACTTCGATGGTCTCCAGAATGTCGGGGGTGCGCGCACGCCGGCGTACTGCGTCCCGGGTGGCGCGGGGATGCTCTGCTTCAGTTGCGGCTGCTCGCTGGCAGCGACGTACGACAGGCGCACGGGCAACCCGTCAATAGTACGCCTCACGACCACAGGCGCCGAATGGGGGCCGGTGGCGTGCCGCACACCCTCCACCCTCCCACAGCCGCGCGCCGGAGCCACTGTTGTCAGCCCAGAGCGCAAGCCGCGAGCGGCGTCGGCGGGCGGCTTCAACAGCCGATGTCAGCGTCCCATCCCGGCCGTGAGCCCCGTGACGATCTGCCGGGTCGCGACGAGGAACAGCACCACCAGCGGGAGCGTCGCGATGACCAGGCCCGCGAACAGCGTGGACCAGGAGGTCTGGTACTCCCCGAAGAACGTGGTCAGGCCCACGGGCAGCGTGTACTGCGCGCGGTCCCGCACGAGGATCAGCGGGTAGAAGAAGTCGTTCCAGATGGGCACGAAGCGGAAGACGACGACGGTGGCGACCGCCGGCTTCACGAGCGGCAGCAGCACCGACCAGAAGGTGCGCAGGGGGCCGGCGCCGTCGATGCGGGCGGCGTCCTCCAGCTCGTCCGGGAGCTGGCGCAGGAACGTGGCAAGCACGAACACCGAGAACGGGATCGAGACGGCCGAGTAGACCAGGATCAGGCCGGTGCGGGTGGAGGCCAGCCCGATCGTGTCGAGCAGGTAGAAGATCGGCACGATCATCAGGAACACCGGCATCATCAGGCCCGAGACGAAGACCTGCTCGATCACGGTCATCAGCCGCGAGCGCGACCGCGCCAGCGCGTACGCGGCCAGCAGCGAGACCGCCGTCGACAGCAGCACCGACGCGGTGGTGACCAGCACGGAGTTGAGGAAGTAGGTCGAGAACGACGCCTCGACCCACGCCTCGCGGTAGGCGTCCAGCGACGGGCTGTGCGGCAGGCCGAGCGGTTCGACGACCAGCTCCTGGTCGGTCCGGAACGAGTTCCACACCATGATCAGCAGCGGGAGCAGTGCCACGGCGGCGTAGCCCCACAGCAGGGTGCTGACCGCGGCGCGCCTCACGTCAGCCGCCGTTCGACGCTCCGGAACCAGCGCGTGAACAGCACCGAGATGACGACGATCACGAGGAACAGCACGATCGCGACCGCCGAGGAGATGCCGATCGCGTTGGACGCCCCGGAGTGGAACGCCGTCCGGTAGAAGAGGAGCGACATGACGTCCGTGGCGCCGGCCGGGCTGCCGCTGGACCCGCCCAGGGCGTACGGGATCGGGAACGCCTCCATGGAGAAGATGAACGTCAGCACGCTCACCGTGCCGATCACCGGCGTCAGGAGGGGCAGCGTGACGTGCCAGAACCGCTGGCGCGAGCTCGCGCCGTCGAGCATCGCGGCCTCCTCCAGCGTCGGGTCGAGCGCGCCGAGGGCGGCCCCGTAGACGAGGAGCGGGAAGCCGACCCACTGCCAGGCGGTCACCAGGACGACCACCCACAGGGCGGTGTCGGGGTCGCCCAGCCAGGGCTGGGCCACGGCCTCCAGGCCGACGGCGCGCAGGGCGGCGTTGACCGGGCCGAACAGCGGCGACAGCAGCAGCGACCAGAGGTACCCGACGACCAGCGGCGAGACGAGGTACGGCATCGTGTACAGCACCTGGAAGAGGCGGCGCAGGCGGCCCCGCCGGTGCAGCACGTAGGCCAGCAGCAGGCCCACCGAGTTCTGCACCACCATCGCCCCGGCGAACAGCAGCGCGTTGTGCCCGAACGCGCGCGGGAGCTGGGTGGCGTACGGCTCGGTCGTGAACAGCGCGACGAAGTTGTCCAGCCCGACGAACGCGTCCTGCGCGGTGCCGCGCCACGAGAACAGCGAGTAGGTCAGCGCCGTCGCCATCGGGTAGAGCACGAACACCGCGAACAGCGCGGCGGCGGGCAGCAGGAAGAGGAGCGCGACCGGCTTGGGCAGTGCCGCGGTACGACGCCGGCTCACTCGCCCGGCGTCCACCAGGCCGACAGGCCGTCCTGGATCACGTCGGCGGCGCCGGAGGCGTCGGTGTCGCCGAGGAAGAGCTTCTGCCCGGCCTCACCCATCAGGTCCGTGCCGACGGGGTCGCCGTAGCGGTAGTCGACGAGCAGCAGGTACGGCGCGGGGTTCTCCTGGTACAGGTCCCACATCTCCTGCTGGAGCGGGTCGGAGAACTCGACGCCGGGGATCGGCGAGAACTGCTTGAGCTCGTCGGCCACGAGCTGCCCGAACTCGGGCGTGGCGAGCCAGTTCAGCAGCGTCCTCGCCTCGTCCGGGTGCTCCGTCGTGGCCGACAGGCCCCAGCTCCCGTCCGCGTACCCGGCGCTGACCGGGTGGTCCAGGGCCGAGCCGGGCGGCGGGGGCACCTGGAAGACGCCGAGGTCCAGGTCGGGGTTGGCGTCCTGGAAGAACGCGAGCTCGTACGAGCCACCGGCGAACATCGCGGCCTGCTCCGACGTGAACAGCACCTGCGCGTCCGTGTACGGCACGCCGGTCACGTCGTCGGGCATGTACTGCTGGAGGTCCTTGAGCGTCTGGATCGAGTCGACGTAGGCCGGGTCCGTGAAGTCCGTCGCGCCGTCGCGCAGGGCCTGCTGGAAGTCGGCGCCGCCGTACTGGGCCGCGGTCAGGGCGTCGTGCACCGTCGGCACGAACCAGCCGTCACGCGCGCCCACGGCGAGCGGTGTCACGTCGTCCGCCAGGAGCGTGTCGTTCAGCGCGATGAAGTCGTCCCAGGTCTCGGGCTCCTGGAGGCCGTGCTCCTCGAAGATCGCGGTGTTGTAGTAGACCTGGATGGTCTGGCTGGCCAGCGGCACGCCGTAGACCGCTCCGTCCTCCCGGCCGCGGGAGCCGTCGAGGATCGCGTCGTCGAAGTCCGCGAGCGCCGGGACGACGTCCTCCAGCGGCTCCAGGTTGCCGCCCTCGACCAGGGGCTGGAGCAGGCCGTAGGACCGCACCTGGGCGATGTCGGGCCCGTCGGAGCCGGTCAGGCCGGTGCGCAGGATCTGGTCGTACTCGGTGTTGAGGTGGGCCTGGAAGTTCACCGTGATGCAGGGGTTGGCCTCCTCGAAGACGTCGAAGATCCCCTCGTAGGTCTTGACGTCCTCGGTGCGCCAGGACCAGACGTCCAGGGCGACGGCCTCGCCGTCGCAGCCCTCCCCCGCGACCGCGCCGGGCTCGGGGCTGTCCGCCGACGGTGCGCAGGCACCGAGGGTCAGGACCGCGAGGGCTGCGACGGCTGGTGCGAGGGTCGTTCGGCGGTTCATGCGGCGGACGCTGCCGGTCAGCGGTCGAGGTGTCAAGCATTTCGACCGAATCGATACGTCGTGTCGGGATCCGACTATCTGCCGCGGGTCACGTTGCGCGCGATCCGGCGGGCGTCGGCCGCCATCTCCAGCAGCATGCCGCTGATCGGGTTGGTGAAGCCCGTGAAGTAGAGGCCGGGCGCGGCCGGGCGGCCGAGCGTCGCGAGCGGCTTGCCGTGGTCGCCGAGCACGCCCAGGTGGCCCACCACGGGTTCGAGCGCGCGCCGGTACCCCGTGGCGGCCAGCACGACGTCGGGGGTCAGCCGGGCGCCGTCGGCCAGGACCACCTCGGCGCCGTCGAACCGCTCGATCGCGGGGACGACGCGGACGGTGCCGGCCAGGACGGCGGCGACGATGCCGACGTCCTGCAGCGGCACGGAGCCCTGGGCGACCCGGGACGCGATGCCGACGTCGGGGATCGGCAGCCCGAGGTCGGACAGGTCCGGGACGCTCGCCTTGCGGACGGCGATGCCGACGGTGTCGACGAGGCGGGCGGGCAGGTGGCGCACCAGGACGCCCGTGTACTGCGCGGCCCACGGGCCCTGGTTGCGGGGCACGATGTGCGGCGGCGTGCGGACGGCGAGGTGGACGCTCGCGGCGCCGCCCTCGACGAGGTCGTGCGCGATCTCGGCACCCGTGTTGCCCACGCCCGCCACGAGCACGTGCCTGCCCGCGTACGGGGCGGGGTTGCGGTACGCGCTCGCGTGGACGATCTCGCCGGTGAAGCCGTCCCGGCCGGGCCAGTCCGGTACGTGCGGGCTGTGGTTGTAGCCGGTCGCGACGACGACGGCGTCGGCGGCGCGGGCGCCGTCGGTGGTGGTGATCTCCCAGATGCGGTCCGCGCTGCCACCCGCGCGCACGCCGGCGGGGCGGTCGAGGCGGGTGACCTCGACGCCGTGCTCGATCCGCAGGTCGTGGTGGACGGCGTACGCCTCCAGGTAGCGGACGACGTCGTCCCGGGCGACCCAGCGGCCGTACTCGCGCGGGATGGCGAGGCCGGGCAGCTTCGAGAGCCCGCGCGTGGTGTGCAGGTGGAGGCGGTCGTAGTGGTGGCGCCAGGCGTCGCCGACGTGCTCCGACTTCTCGAGCACGGTGACGTCGGCACCCCTGGCCTGGAGGGTGGCTGCGGCGGCGAGGCCTGCGGGTCCGGCGCCGATGACGGACACGGTGAGAACCATGGAGGGAGCGTAGTGCCGACCCTGCCCCTTGGGTCAGGGTCCGGGCGGGGTGAGAACAAGACTGCAGTTCTGACGGCGAAACCCGGACACTCGGAGGGCGGGCGGCGAGGGGCGTAGTCCGCACCGGAGGACAGCGATGTCAGAGATCTGGGACCCGCACGGCAGCCTGCGCCGCGCGCTGTGGGTCGGCGGAGCGCAGTGGGCCGGCAAGACGACCGTCAGCGACCTGGTCGCCGAGCGGCACGGGCTGACCGCCTACCACTACGACTTCCACGACTCCCGCGGCCACCAGGCCCGGCGGATCGCGGGGCGGGTCGCACGCGGCGAGCCCGTCACGGACCCGGACGTCGAGGACGTCTGGGTCAACGGCGGCCCGACGGCCTTGGCCGCCCAGGTCCTGGCCGACTTCCCGGAGCGGTTCGAGTGGGTGCTCGACGACCTGCGCGCGTGGTTCACCGCGCGACCCGCGATCGCCGAGGGCTGGGGCCTGCGGCCCGAGCTGGTCGCACCGCTGGTCGACTCGCCGCGGCGCATGGTCGTCCTCGTGCCCACGGAGGAGTTCCGGCAGCACCAGCTCCGCACCGTGCCGCGCGCCCTGGCGGTCGACGCCGCCGTCAGCGACCCCGGCCTCGCCCAGGCCAACCGCATCGCCCGGGACCGCCTGATCGCCGACGACGCGGTCCGCAACGCGCGGCGCCTCGGCGTGCCGGTCATCGAGGTGGACGGGACGCGCGACGCGGCGGCGGTCGCTGCCGAGGTGGCCGAGCAGTTCGCGCCCTGGCTGGAGGGCAGGGCGACGTAGGTCCCCGGCGGGGTGCGTTGCGTCCTTGCAGGGGTGGCCGGGTGGGCCTGATTCCGGTCGGCTGGGCCCCGGCCGATCTGGCTCAGCAGGATTGTCCTGCGCAGCCGAATCGGGCGGGGCCCGGGTGGTCGGAATTCAGCCCACCCGGCCACCCCTGGTCGAGTGCACCTTGCTGTCCGGGGGCAGCCGGGGGAACTGCCTAGAAGTCGTCCGGGGTGCGGATCTGGTCGCGGATCCAGGTGCCGGCCTCCTTGAGCCGGCCCGTCCCGTAGTTGCCGCTGCCGCAGGTGCCCTGCGTGAAGACGGCGCCCGAGCGGTGGTCGTCGGAGAAGTTCCAGTTGACCCAGCTGATCTTCTTGTCCACCGCCAGGTCGAGGTATCGCTGCGCCATGGCGAAGTCGTTGGCGCCCTCGCCGGCGTAGTCCTGGGTGCCGAACTCGGTGATGAACATCGGGATCCGGTCGGCGGCGCGGGACAGGGCGTCCAGGTACTCCTGGCCGTGCGACGCCGCGTAGAAGTGGAACGTGTACATCACGTTGGAGGCGTTGACGGGGTTGTTCACGACCTCGGACTCGCTGGCGCCGTCGGACACACCGAGGGACGACCAGGCGCGGGTGCCGAGCAGGATGACGGCGTCCGGGTCCTCGGCGCGGACCACCGGCACGATCTGCTCGTGGTAGCCCTTGATGGTCTGCCACGACACCCCGTTGGGCTCGTTCGCGACCTCGTAGATGATGTTGTCGTTGCCGTTGTTCCGCTCCGCGATGGCGGTGAAGAACGTCTTGGCGCGGTCCAGGTTGAAGTTCGGGTCGCCCGGGCTGAGCATGTGCCAGTCCACGATGACGTACAGGCCGCGCGCGGTGAGCATGTCGATGTACCGGTTGACCAGCGCGGTGAACCGCGCCGGGTCGGTCTCGTAACCGTCCTCCTGCACGTACGTCGAGACGCGCACGACGTCGGCGTTCCAGTCGTACGCGAGGGTGTCGAGCGAGGCGTCGTCGACGCACTGGGAGTACCACTGCGTGCCGTGCGTGCTCATGCCGCGCAGCTGGATCTCCTTGCCCTGCTCGTTGCACAGGCGTACGCCGCAGACGCTCAGCTGTCCGTTCGCCTCGACGGGCGTCGCCGCGGCGGGGGCGGCGACGGGCGCGACGTCGGACACGGGAGCGGCGTCGGGCGCGGCTGCCGCCGGGGGAGCCTCGTGGGTGGCGACGGCTGTCGCCGACAGGGCGGGCGCGGCGGCCGTCCCTGCCAGGAGCGCGGCCGTGGCGACGGCGACGAAGAGCGGGGCGCGACGGAGAACCATGGGGAACCACCTCGGTCGGTCGGGAGCCGGAACAGGCCGGCGACATCGCCCGCCCGCTGGTCGTCAGGACGCTAGCAAGATGACGGAGCGGGTGATATCCGGGATTACCACACCACGAGTACGGGTCGGTTGCTGCCGGATGACCCGTTTCATGTCCTACGGTGAGCGCCAACACGACTCGTCACACCCCAGGAGACCTGATGAGCACCACCGTGGAGCTGACCCGATTCCGGGTGCTTCCCGAGAGGATCGACGCGATGCTGGCGGCCCGGCCGGGCATGCTGGCCGACTTCGAGGCCGACCGCACCGGCTTCCTCGGAGCGCGCCTCGTGCAGCTTCCGGACGACGAGTGGCTCGACATCGTCGAGTGGCGCACGTCGGAGGACTTCGCGGCGTCGCGGGCGAAGGGAGCGAACCTGCCCGGGATCGCGCGGTTCTTCGCGACCATCGCCTCGCTGGTCACGTCCGAGGAAGGCACCCTCGCGGAGCTCGGGTGAATCGATGACATAGTGTCGGGCCGTCCCCTCCGGACCCTCACGATCCGGTTCCCGCACCCGAGGTGGGCCCATGACTGTTCCCCTGACACTGCGCACGCCCGCGCGACCCGCCGACCGGCCCCGGCCCCCGGACCCCGCCGTCCTGGGCGCGGCCCTCGACCGGCTGGAGGCGAACGGCGGCAGCCCGCCGGAGAAGCCGGACACCGAGACCCGGGCCGACGCCGAGACGCTGCTGCACGCGCGCGGCGCCGACCTGGACCGGCTCCTCGCCGTGGCCGGCGCGCTGCGCGACCAGGGCCTGGCGGAGGCCGGGCGGCCCGGCGTCATCACGTACTCGCGCAAGGTGTTCGTGCCGCTGACGCACCTGTGCCAGGACCGCTGCCACTACTGCATCTTCGTGCAGACGCCGGGCAAGCTCGCCAAGGCGGGCATCTCGCCGTACATGTCGGCCGAGGAGGTGCTGGAGGTCGCCCGGCAGGGTGCGGCGCTGGGCTGCAAGGAGGCCCTGCTCACCCTCGGTGACCGCCCGGAGAACCGCTGGCCCGTCGCCCGGCAGTGGCTCGACGACCACAGGTACGAGTCGACGCTCGACTACGTGGGCCACATGGCGCGCCTCATCCTCGACGAGACGGGGCTGCTCCCCCACCTCAACCCCGGCGTCATGTCGTGGGCGGAGCTGCAGCGGCTCAAGCCGGTCGGCCCGTCGATGGGCATGATGCTGGAGACCACCTCCGCGCGGCTGTGGACCGAGAAGGGTGAGGCGCACTTCGGCTCCCCCGACAAGGACCCCGCCCTGCGGCTGCGCGTGATCGACGACGCCGGCCGGTCCCGCATCCCGTTCACCACGGGCGTGCTGCTCGGCATCGGCGAGAACTACGCCGAGCGCGTCGACTCGATCCTCGCGCTGCGCGACGCCCACGCCCGGCACGGTCACGTGCAGGAGGTGATCGTGCAGAACTTCCGCGCCAAGTCGGCCACGGCCATGATGGGCGCCGCCGACCTGGAGACGCAGGAGTACGCGGCCGCCGTCGCCGTCACGCGGGTGCTGCTCGGCCCGGCCATGCGCGTTCAGGCCCCGCCGAACCTGACCGACGCCGCCGAGCTCCAGCTCCTGGTGCGCGCCGGCATCGACGACTGGGGCGGCGTCAGCCCGCTCACCCCGGACCACGTGAACCCCGAGCGGCCCTGGCCGCACATCGAGGACCTGGCCCGGCTCACCGCCGAGGGCGGGTACACGCTGCGCGAGCGGCTGACCGCGCACCCGCACTACCTGCGCGAGGCGCGCGCGGGCGCGGAGTGGCTCGACGACCGGCTCCGCGACCGGGCCCTGGCCCTCGCGGACGACTACGGCCTGGCCCGGCACGACGCCCTCCTGGGCGAGTTCCCCTCCTCCCCCGTCCCGCCCGCCCCACCCGCCTCGTTGAGTGCTGGGTATTTGTTGGATTCCGGGCCGGAATTCAACAAATACCCAGCACTCAACGGAGGGGGGCGGTTGGGTGGGTTGTTGGGCGACGTTCAGAGCGACCCGCGTGGGGTGGACGACGCCGGGTGGGTCGAGCTGCTCGGGGCCTACGGCGCCGACCTCGAGGACCTCGCCGCGCTCGCCGACCAGGTGCGCCGCGAGCGGGTCGGCGACGCCGTGACCTACGCCGTGAACCGCAACATCGACGCGTCGCTGGGTCTACCGCCCGAGCGGGTCGCCGAGCTCGCGGCCGAGGCCGTCGCGCTGGGCGCCACCGAGGTGTGCGCGCAGGGCGCGCCGCCCGCCGAGCAGGGCGCCGACGCCTACCTCGACCTCGCGCGGGCCGTGAAGCAGGGCGGGCCCGGCCTGCACCTGCACGCGTTCCGCCCCGCCGAGCTGGCCGACGGCGCCGCCCGCGCCGGGCTGCCCCTGGCCGACTGGCTGGCGCTCCTGCGCGAGGCCGGCGTCGACACCGTGCCGGGCACGGGCGCGCGCATCCTCGACGACCGAGTCCGCGGCCTGCTCACCGGCGGCAGCGACATCCCCGCCGAGCGCTGGATCGAGCTGGTCACCGCCGCCCACACGGCGGGCCTGCGGTCGACGGCGACGATCGTGTACGGGCACGTCGAGTCGGCCCGCGACCAGGTGCGGCACCTGCGGGTGCTGGCCCGCGTGCAGGACGCGACCGGCGGGTTCACGGAGCTGATCCCCATGCCGTGGCTGCCGTCGGAGTCGCCCGTCCCGGTGCCCGGCGCCCGCGTCGCGACCCTGCGCGAGAGCCGTGCCCTGCACGCCGTCGCGCGGCTGATGCTCGCCGGACGGATCGACCACGTGCAGGCCGCCTGGACCAAGCTCGGCATGCGCGGGGCCCAGCGCGTGCTCGCCGGCGGCGCCGACGACCTGGGCGGCGTGCTGCTCGACGGCGTCCTCGACCCCGACGCCGGACCCGAGCAGGGCCGCGAGCTCACGGTGTCGGACGTGACGCGGCTGGCCGCCGAGCTCGGCCGGCCGGTGCGGCAGCGCACGACCACGTACGAGCAGGTGGGGTGACGGCCGCGTACGCGGACAGGCACGACGGCGGCCCGGGCTCGGACGGCCCGGGCCGCTCGTCCGACGGCGGCCGGGGCTGGGACGCCTCGGGCTGGGACGGCGACGACGGCCCGGGCCCCGACCTCGACGTGGCGGTCGTGGGCGCGGGGCTGGCCGGCGTCGGGCTCGGTGCCCGCCTGCGGCGCGCCGGGCGCACCGGGTTCACGGTCCTGGAGCGGGCCGACGACGTGGGTGGCACCTGGCGCGACAACGTCTACCCGGGCGTCGCGTGCGACATCCCGAGCGCCCTGTACTCCTATTCCTTCCTGCCGCAGCCGTCCTGGTCGCGGGTGTTCGCGCCGGGTGCGGAGATCCACGGGTACGTCCGCGACGTCGTGCGCTCCGAGGGGCTGGCCCCGCACCTGCGCCTCGGCACCGACCTCACCGGCGCGCGCTGGGACGACGACGCCGCGACGTGGCGCCTGACGACGTCGCGCGGGCCGCTGACGGCGCGGGTGCTGGCCACCGCCGTCGGACGGCTGAGCGAGCCGCGCGTGCCCGAGATTCCGGGACTCGGCACGTTCCCGGGCCGGGTGTTCCACTCCGCGCGCTGGGACCGAGACCTGCCCGCCGGGCTGCGCGTCGCCGTGGTCGGCACCGGGGCGAGCGCCGTGCAGCTCGTGCCGGAGGTGGCGCGCCGGGCGGCGTCCGTCGTCGTGCTGCAGCGCACCCCGCCGTGGGTGCTGCCGCGCGGGGACCGGGCGTACGCGCCCGGGGAGGCGCAGCCGGACCGGGCGGCGCTCGCCGCGGAGGCGGAGCGGCTGTTCGACGCGCGGATCGCAGGGACGCGGGCCGAGGCCGAGCTGCGTGATCGCGCCCAGGACCACCTGCGCGCCCAGGTACCCGACCCCGCGCTGCGCGAACTGCTCACGCCGGACTACGCGGTGGGGTGCAAGCGCGCCCTGTTCAGCGACGACTGGTACCCGGCGCTCCAGGAGCCGCACGTGACGCTGGAGCCCAGCGCGCCGGTCGCGGTCGAGGGGTCGACGGTGGTCGCGGCGTCGGGCGCCCGGTACGAGGTGGACGTGCTCGTGCTGGCCACGGGTTTCGAGACGACGCGCCCGCCGTTCGCTCACCTCGTCACGGGCCGGGACGGGCGCACGCTCGCGGAGCACTGGTCGGGCGGCATGACGAGCCACGCCTCGACGGTGGTGCACGGGTTCCCGAACCTGTTCGTGCTGGACGGCCCGAACGCGGGCCTGGGGCACCACTCGGCGCTGGAGGTGATCGAGGCGCAGATCGGCTACGTGCTCGGAGCGCTCGACCACCTGGACGCGACGGGCGTGCCGCTGGAGGTGTCCGCCGACGCCGAGGCGGCCTACACCCAGGAGGTGGACCGCCGCGCCGCGGAGACTGTCTGGCTGCGTGGCGGCTGCCGGAGCTGGTACGTGGACGAGCGCTCGGGCCGCCTCACCCTCCTCTGGCCGGGCCGGGCGGCGGAGTTCCGCGCCCGCTTCGCCACCTTCGACCCGACCCCGTTCGAGGGTACGAGGATCCGGGCGGTCGGCAGAATGTCAGGTGATCGGTAGTCCGAGGTGCCGACCACCTGACATTCTGCCGACCACCTGACATTCTGCCGACCACCCGGGCGCGGCCCGGCACAGCCGGGTCAGCCCGGGACCAGGCCGTTCTGGTAGGCCCAGACGACCGTCTGGAGGCGGTCGCGGGTGCCGACCTTGGCCATGGCGCGGCCCAGGTGTGACTTCACGGTGCTCGTCTCGACCACGAGCTCCCGCGCGATCTCGGCGTTGGACAGCCCGCGGGCGAGCTGCCGCACGATCTCGGCCTCGCGGGCCGTGAGCTGCGCCGCCGCGGCCGCCTCCTCCGCGGCGGACCGCGGCGGGGCCGTGCGGCGCGCGAACTCGCTGATCACCCGGCGGGTCACCGCCTGGTCGATCAGGCCGTGGCCGTCGGCCAGGCGGCGGACGGCGTCGATCAGCTCCTCGGGCTCGCAGTCCTTGAGGATGAACCCGCTCGCGCCCGCCTCCAGCGCGCCGAACACGTACTCGTCGAGGTCGAACGTGGTCACGACGAGCACGGCCGGCGTCTTCGCGCCCGCGCCGTCGCCGTTCGCGCCCGGCCCGCGCGCGGTGATCTCGCGCGTCGCGGCGAGCCCGTCGCCGCCCGGCATCCGCACGTCCATGCAGACGACGTCGGGGTGGTGCCGGCGCGCGAGCTCGACCGCCGTCGGGCCGTTGGACGCCTCGGCGACCACCTCGATGTCCTCGGCCTGCTCCAGGAGGAACCGGAACCCCGCCCGGACCACCGCCTGGTCGTCGACGAGCATGACCCTGATCATCCCTGTCCCCCTTGAGTTTCCCGCTGCTGGTTGTCGTGCGGCCGGCTGTCGTGCGGCACCGGCAGCGTGAGCAGCACCCGCCACCCGCCCGACGGCGTCGTCCCCGTGGTGAGCGTGGCCCCCACGAGCTGCGCCCGCTCCCGCATGCCGATCAGGCCCATCCCGGCCCGCTCCGGGCCTCCGTTCGAAACCGACCCGCGCGCCCCGTTCGAGGCCCGAGCCACGTTCGAGGCCCGCGCCCCGTTCCGCGCACCCTGCCCGACGGCGGGCGCGTTGACCACCTCGAGCTCGACCTCCCGCTCCCCGAACCGCACCGCCGTCCGCACGGCGGCGCCCGGCGCGTGCTGGCGGGCGTTGGAGAGCGACTCCTGGGCCACGCGGTAGAACGCGGCGTCGGCGATGGGGGCGAGCGCACGCGGCCGTCCCGACCGTTCCAGGTCCACGGTGTCGCCCAGGGCGCGCGCCGTCCGGACCAGGTCGTCGAGGGCGCCGAGCCCGGGCGGCGGCGCGTCGTGCGCGTCCTCGCCGGGCCCGCCCGAGCCGGGGCGCTCGCGGAGCACCCCGACGATGAGCCGCAGGCTGTCGAGCGTCTCCTTGCCCTGCCCGCGGATCCAGGCGGTGCCCTTCTTCGCGGCCTCGGGGTCGGTGTCGATCTGCCGCTCGACGGCGGCCGCCTGCACGACCAGCCCCGAGAGGTGGTGCGCGGCGACGTCGTGCAGCTCGCGCGCCATGCGGGACCGCTCCGCGAAGATCGCGGCCTGCGTGGTGGCGTGCTGCGTGCGCACCACCTCGGCGGCCCGGAGCCGGACCAGCTCGGTGTAGTCGCGGCGGGTGGCGACCGTGGTGCCGACCAGGGCGCTGACCACGTAGCTGATCAGACCCGAGGCGAGGTGGTTGAGCACCGGCACCAGCAGGTCGTTCCCGGTGACGAGGGCAGTGGCCCCCGCGGCGAGCGCCGCGACCGGGGCGGCCGCCGCCGTCACCGCGAGCGCCCGCCGGGCCGGCAGCAGGGTGCCCACCGTGTAGCCCGCGATGATCTGTGGGATGCCGCCGACCGACAGGTCGTCGGGCGAGACCGCGGTGATGACCACCTGGCAGGCCACCACGAGGCCGAGGCACAGGACCGGGCGGACCCGGCGCAGGACGAGCGGCAGCGCCTGGACGCACGCGGCGACCGTCAGCAGCACCCCCTGCACCGGGCCGATCGTCAGGCCCTGCTCGTCGACCACGAACCCGAACAGCGCGACCAGCAGGGACGCCGTCAGGACGAGGACCACCGCGGCCAGGAGGGCGTCACGCGCCACCGTGCCGGTCAGGCCGAGCCGGTTCAGCAGCGCGTCGAGCCGGCGGGGACGCGCCGGGACGGTCCAGTCGTCGAGCACCGTGGGGCCGTCCGTGGCGGGCCCTCCGCCTGTCCTGGGCATGGATCAGTACGATACCGACGGCGCCAGCAGGCGGAGCTCGAAGGCGAGCCACGCCACGCCGGCCAGGGCGAGGACCACGAGCACGGTACCGGCGACGCGGCGCCAGCCGTGCCGGTGCCGGACGGCGCCGACGGCCTGCAGCAGGGCCGGGACGATGCCGAGCACGCCGATCGCCTGGACGGCCTGGAGCTGGCGCAGGGACGCCTCGGGGACCTCCTGGAGGCTCATCGCGGTCTGGAAGGTGACGACCCACCCGACGAGGGCGAGCACGGTGGCGGTCGCCGCGATCTTGGTCAGGATGCGGGTGACGCGGCCGGTGCCCTGCGGCAGGGTCTGCTTGCGGACCCGGCGCCGGATCGCGCCGACCGGCCAGGCGACGGCGGCGACGAGCAGGATCAGCGCGGACACGCCGACCACGGGGAGCACGACGCCGGGGGCGCGCTCCGGCTGGCCGGGCAGCATGGTGAAGGCGCCCTCGTAGACGATCGCCTGGACCTGGTCGTCCGCGACGCGCATCGCGAGGGTGCGCTGGCCGTCGACCTCGCGCCAGACCCAGGGCTCGACCTCCTCGTACAGGGCAGGCGTGGTCGAGCCGGGGCCGGGCGTGATGAGCAGCCGGCCGTCGTCGCGGGCCGTGACCTGGGTCGGGCTGAGGACGTCGAGGACCGCCAGGAAGTTGCTCTGGACGCCGCGGGAGGAGACGTAGCTGCCCTCGGCGAGGGCGGCGTGCTCACGGGCGGTGGCCTCGTCGACGGTCGTGCCCGGGGCGGGGGTGATCGCGGCGGCGGTCGTGCCGGCGGAGCCGGCGGCGTCGGCCGGGAAGTAGCGGTCGGTGAAGCCCTGGAGGACGGCCTCGCGCAGCGGCAGCGTGGCGTAGCCGTCGGTGCCGGAGCTGTTCAGCGAGATGAAGACGCCGGTGCCCTCGTCGGGGTAGATCTGCAGGTGGGAGTGGAAGTACTGGGTGTCGCCGCCGTGGCCGACGATCGTGTGGCCGTTGCGGCTCTCGTCGAAGAACCCGAGCCCCATCCGGGGCGCGGCGGCGAGGCCGCCGAGCGTGCTCTCGTCGAGGGCGGGGGCGTGCATCAGGTCGAGCGTCTCGGGCTCCAGGATCGTGCCCGCACCCGGGGCGCCGAGCTGGGCGAGCATGAAGCGGGCCATGTCAGGGGCGGACGACGTGAGTGACCCGGCGGGTGCGCCGCCGACGATCTCGAACTGTCCGGGCGCGTCGGCCGACGTGACGTATCCCTGCGACATCCGGTCCTGGAGGGCGGACGGCAGCGGCTGCGCGAAGGTCGACGACGTCATGCCGGCGGGCTCGAAGATGTTGCGCTCGACGTACTCCTCGAAGGGCACGCCGCTGACCCGCTCCACGATGTATCCGGCCAGGGCGTTGCCGTAGTTGGAGTAGGCCGGGACGGTGCCGGGCTCGTAGATCTGCTCGGGCGGGTCCTCGGCGAGGGAGTCGCGCAGGACGGGCGTCTCGTCGCCGAACCCGATCAGCCCGCCGACCCGCTCTTCGAAGCCGGCCGTGTGGGTCAGCAGGTTGCGCAGCGTGATCGGCTCGTCGAACCGGCGCGGGACGTCGAGGTCGAGGTACTCGGCGACGTCGGTGTCCAGGTCGAGGTCGCCGCTCTCGACGAGCTGCATGACGGCGGTCGCGGTGAAGAGCTTGGACACGGAGCCGGGGCGGAACAGGGTCTGCTCGGCGTCGACCGGCACGGCCTCGCCGCCCGTCGTGCCCGTGTCGGCGTGGCCGTAGCCGCGCGTGGTGAGGATCTCGCCGTCGTGCACCACGGAGACGACGCCGCCCGCGATGCCCGCGCTGTCCAGAGCGGCCGGCAGCAGGCCGTCGAGCCAGGCGTCGACGTCGGTCTTGGTCAGCGTGTGCTCGCCGGCCGGGGCCGTGACGGGCGGGGGCGGGGCGGGCTGGTCTGCTGCTGTGGTTGTGGGTGTTGCTGCGGGCGCTGTCGGGGCGGGCGTCGCCGCGGCGGCCGGCGCCCCGGCGATCGTGACGGCGACCGCCGCCAGCACGCCGAGTGCGGCCAGTGCGCGTGGGCGTCGTCGGACGGCGTCGGGCCGCCCGGTGGGTGTGTGGTCGTGGGACGAGAACATCGTCGCGCTCCTCGCGCTCGGCAGGTGTTCGATCAGGTCCGGGCCTGTTTCCCGGATGACCCAAGCCTGTCGACCGGCCGCCGCCGGCACATCGGCCGCGAGCACCCACCTCGTCTACGACCTTTGGCGGAGACCCCCTCCCCAAGGGGTCGGATTCACCCGCGCGTGGATAGGCTCTGCGGCGTGATCACCTCGGAGATGGTGTCGATCCTGTCGGTGGGGCTGCCCGCGCTCGGCGCCGTCGTCTCGGCGTTCGCGGCGTTCCTGGGCGTGGTGCCCGGCACCGACCGCAAGCTGCACCGGCTCGTGACCATCCACCGGGACATGCCGGAGGGCGAGGGCAAGGACGCCCTGGCGGACTCGATCAACGAGCTCGCGCTCCGCGCCGCGCACCGGGCGACGGGTACGCGCACCACCGCCAAGCAGCGCCCGCGCCGCAGGCTGGACGCCGGCAAGGTGATCGGCGCGATCATGATCGTGGTGATCGGCGGCGGCATCGCCTGGTTCCTCTGGTGGCTCGGGTCCTTGATCCCCGTGCCGTTCCTGCAGTGGGTGCTGTGGATCATCGCGATCCTGGTGACCCTGTTCACGACGTTCGTCGTGACGCTCGACAACGTGTTCAAGGACGAGGACGCCGAGGCGTCGAAGCGGACGAGCCGGCGGGCGGCGCGGAACGCCTCGGCGCCGGGCGAGGGCCCTGCCTCGGGCGCGGCGCCGGGCGAAGGCCCGACGCCGGTCGAGGCGCTGTCGCCAGGTGGGGGCCCGACGCCGGAGGACGCTCCGACGTCGGCGCCCGCCGACAAGGTCTGACGCCCGGCGCGATCAGTGCGCCGAGTAGCCGCCGTCGACCAGGTGGTAGCTGCCGGAGATGAAGGACGCCTCGTCGCTGAGCAGGAACAGCGTGAGCGCCGCGACCTCCTTGTCCGTGCCGAGCCGCTTGGTGGCGTGCTCGTTCTCGAGCGCCGTCAGGGCCTCGGGGCTGAGCGAGGCGCGCACGAGCGGCGTGTCGATGAAGCCCGGCCCGACGGCGTTGGTGCGCACGCCCTGCTCGGTGTACTCCAGCGCGGCGACCTTGGTCAGGCCGACGAGTGCGTGCTTGCTCGCCACGTACGCGGCGTTCTCCGCGATGCCGACCGAGCCGAGCACGGACGCCATGTTGACGATCGCGCCGCCGCCGGCCGCGACCATGGCGGGGAGCTGGAAGCGCAGGCCGTAGAAGACGCCGTCGAGGTCGACGGCGCGCACGCGGTCCCAGGCCTCGACGTCGTAGTCGCCGATCTTGGCGGGCGGCGCGCCGATGCCGGCGTTGTTCACCGCGAGGTGCAGCGCCCCGTACTGCTCGACGGCGAAGTCCACGGCGGCGCGCGAGTCGTCGGCCTTGGCCGTGTTCTGCACGAAGGCCGCGGCGGTGCCGCCGGCGGCGACGATCTGGTCGACGACCTGCTGGGCGGACTCGATCTTGATGTCGGTGACGACCACGGAGGCACCCTCGGCGGCGAGCTCGCGCGAGATCTCGGCGCCGATTCCGCTGCCGCCTCCCGTGACGATCGCTACCTTGCCCTGGAAACGGTCCCTGGTCATCGCACTCACTCCTTGCTTCGGTTCCGACGGCGCCTGCCGTCTCCTCCAGTCCTATCCCATCGTTGCTCGGGGCGCCTACATGCATCCGCATGATGTGAGGAGACAGACAGCCCACTCTCCGGCTACACTTCGAATGTTGCACTTGTTTCACTTGCTTCGAATGGAGGCTGCGATGTCCGTTGCGACGCCGTTCGTGCCCGACCCGTCGGACGCCGAGCTCGCCGGGTCAGCCCTTCGGGACCTTCAGCACGCGCTGGCGAGCGAGGGCCCGGTTCATCTGCGCTTCGCGGAGGGTGGCGACGTCGTCGTACCGCGCAGCGCGCTGACGGCGCTCGGCGAGATCCTGTCCACCTTCGCCCAGGGCGAGGGCGTGACCGTCCTCCCCACCCGGTCCGAGCTGACCACTCAGCAGGCGGCGGACGCGATGCGCGTGTCGCGCCCCTACCTCATCGGGCTGCTCGAGTCGGGGAAGATCGCGTTCCGCACCGTCGGCAGCCACCGCCGCGTGCAGGCCGCCTCGCTCGTGTCGTACATGCGCGCCGACGAGTCCGAACGCCGAGCCGCCGCTGACGCGCTGTCCGCGGAGGCCCGTGAGCTCGGCCTCGCCTGATGACGGGAGCCACGGTCGCGCCGACCGTCCTCTACGACGCGAACGTGCTGTAGACGCACCAAGCCCCGTGGACGCCCTCTTCCCCATGGCCGAGGATGGCGGCGTGATCACGCAGACCGTCGCCACCACCGACTACCACACCGCGGGCGAGCCGTTCCGGATTGTCGCGGAGCCGCCCGTGCCGCTGCCGGGCGACTCGGTGGCCGACCGCCGGGCCCGCGCCCTGACCAGCGCCGCGGCCCAGGAGCTGCGCCAGCTCCTGTGCTCGGAGCCGCGCGGGCACGCCGACATGTACGGCGGGTTCCTCGTCCCGCCGGACGACGACGGCGCCCACCTCGGCGTCCTCTTCTGGCACAAGGACGGATTCTCGACGGCCTGCGGTCACGGCACCATCGCGCTGGGCGCCTGGGCCGTCGACACCGGACTGGTGGCTGCGCCCGACGACGGTGCGGTCGACGTCGTCATGGACGTGCCCTCGGGGCGCGTCACGGCGCGCGTGCACCGGGCCGGCGGACGCACCGTCGGCGTCGACTTCGTCAACGTGCCGAGCTATGTGCTGGCCCGCGACCTGGCGGTACCGACCACGCGCGGCACGGCGTCCGCGACGCTGACCTACGGGGGCGCGATCTACGCGAGCGTCGACGCGACGAGCCTCGGTCTGTCGGTCGAGCCGGCCGCCTACGCCGACCTCATCACCGTGGGCCGCGAGATCAAGCACGCGATCGACGCCCAGGGCCTCGCCGTCCATCCCACCGACCCGCGCCTGAGCGGCGTCTACGGCACCATCCTCTTCGAGGAGCCCGACGCCGGGACCGGCGCAGGCCCCGGCACCGGCAACGGCCCCGGCTCCCCCGTGCGCCAGCGCAACGTGACCGTCTTCGCCGACGGCCAGGTGGACCGGTCGCCCTGCGGTTCCGGCACCTGCGCGCGGCTGGCCGTGCTGGCCGACGACGGCCGGGTCGGCGTCGGCGGACCCGTGCTGGAGCACACCTCGATCGTCGGGTCCGCGTTCACGGGCGCCGTCGTCGGGACGACGCGGGTCGGTGACCTGCCCGCCGTGATCCCCCAGGTCACGGGCATGGCGTACCGCACGGGCGAGCACCGGTTCGTCGTCGACGCCGCTGACACCCTCGTGCCCGGGTTCGTGCTGCGATGAGCGCGCCCCTGGTCCTGGACGCCGCGGCCGTGACCGCTGCCTGCTCGCCCGCCGACGCCGTCGCCGCGCTGCGGGCCGCCCTCGCCGGCGGTCTCGACCCGGCCGCCGACCTGCCCCGCCAGGGCGTGTCGCTGGGGGCCGGCGAGCTCCTGCTCATGCCGTCCGACGGCGGCGGCGACCTGCGGCACGTCGGGATCAAGCTGGCCACCGTCGCGCCCGGCAACGCCGCCCTCGGCCTGCCCCGCATCCAGGGGTCGTACGTGCTGTTCGACGCCGCGACCCTCGGCGTCGTCGCCGTCCTGGACGGCATAGCGCTGACCACGCTGCGCACGCCCGCCGTGTCGGTCGCGGCGGTGCTGGACCGGCTGCGGGAAGCCGCGGGCCCGGTCGGCACCGCAGGCCCAACCAGCACCGACGGCGCCGACGGCTCAGCCCCCGCAAACGACCCGCTCCGCGTCGCGGTCATCGGCGCCGGCCCGCAGGCCCACGGCCACGTCGCGACCCTCGCGGACGCCCTGACCGGCCGACCTCTCGACGTCGCCCAGCTCGTCCGCGACCCGGCCCGCACCGCCGCGACCGAGGGCGCGCGGATCGCCGGCGCCCGACTGGTCCGGCTCGGCGGCCCCGAGGCCGACGACGCGCTGCGCGCCGCCGACGTCGTCGTGTGCGCGACGTCGGCCCGCGAGCCGCTGTTCGACGCCGCGCTGGTCGCGGACCACGCCGTCGTGATCGCGGTGGGCTCCCACGAGCCGGACGCGCGGGAGCTGCCGGCCGGTCTGCTGGCGCGCGCGACCGTCGTCGTCGAGGACCCGGGCGCCGCGCTGCGGGAGGCGGGCGACGTCGTGCTCGCGATCGCCGACGGCGCCCTGACGGCGGGCGACCTGGTGCCGATGCGCGACGTCGTCACGGGCGCCGTCCGCCCCGATCCCAAGCGGCCGCTCGTGTTCAAGAGCACGGGCATGTCGTGGGAGGACCTCGTGGTCGCCGAGGCGGTGCTCGACGGTGCGTGACCTGGGTGAAGGCTCGAACCGCCCCCTATCGGACCCGGGTATCTCTCCATAGACTCCAGGCGTCCAGCACGGCGGCCGGCATCAAGAGGCGGACGGGTCCATGGAGGCGGTACCGCTACAGGTGGGACGCACGGTGCTCTACATGGAGCCGAACAGCACGGCGACCGTCGACGTGCCGCCCCCGGTCCCCGTCGACGAGGACTGGGACGGCATGGTCGAGAGCAGCTCCCTCGTGGAGCGCACCCAGGACGGTTACACGCAGCTCAAGGCGGTGCTCTCCGAGATCACCGAGGACATCTCCCGCACGCTCGTCACCGAGATCAAGAAGCAGGGCCCGGCCGCGCCGAAGTCGCTGGAGCTGACGCTGTCCCTGTCGTTCTCCGCCACCAGCAACGTGTGGATCGTGTCGGCCACGGGCGAGGGCGCCATCTCGGCGACCCTCGCCTGGGACTTCACGGCCTGACCCGGTGAACATCGAGAGCCTGCTGTCCCAGGCGACCTGCGAGGTCATCGACGTCGACGGCGTCACCGGCAGGCGCGACGCGTCGCTCGGCACGGCCTGGCTCGTGAGCGACCAGGGCCACCTGCTGACCGCGGCCCACGTCGTCGCTCCGTTGTGGCAGGCCGCCGGGGCCGAGGCGCGGGTCCACGTGCGCTTCCCGACGAGCGCCTCCGGCGAGGGCACGCCAGCCGAGCCCGCGGCGACGGAGACCCGGGCACCAGAGACCGCGACCTTCACCTTCGCCCCCGTCCACGACCGGGCCCGGAACCTCGATCTCGCCGTCCTGCAGCTCACCGCGAGCACCACCCGCTCGGCGCTCCCCGTGGTGCTCGCCGCGGAGGCCGAGGGCGAGGTGCTCGTCTGCGGCTACGGGCAGAACACGAGGGGCTGGCAGCGGACCGGGCGCGGCAGGCTGGTCGGCAAGGCCATCCGGGGCGGCGACTCCGACGGCTGGATGTTCCAGTACGAGTCCCCCATGCTCGTCCACCGCGGGTTCAGCGGCGGGGCGGTGTGGAGCGTCAGCCGCAACGGCGTCATCGGCCTGCAGACGCTCGCGGAGCTGCCGGAGAGCGTCGTCGTCGGCGCCGGTACCGCCGGGCCGAGCGCCTGGCTCGACCCCACGGCCGCGTTCGCCATGCCTCTGGTCCGGATGATCCAGGACTGGCCGGACCTGCGCGCCCTCGACGGGCTGTCCCGTCAGGGCACCTGCGTGCTCGTCCAGTCCGCCGACGGCGACGCGCGCCGCCGCGACGCGCTGCGCGACGACGTCGTCATGCCCGTGCTGCGGGAGCTCGGGCTGGAGCTGTACGAGTCGCAGCCTGGCGACACCGCGGAGGAGGACCTGCGCCAGCTCGAGGACGCCGCGGTCGTGCTGGCCGACATCAGCCACGAGGACCCGGGCGTCACGTACGAGCTGGGTGTCGCGCAGGCCCTGGGCGTGCCCGACGTCGTCATCGTCGACACCGCGCGCCGCCCGGGCGGCGCGAGCATGTTCCAGGTGCTGGAGCTGGACACCTCCGACCCGGCCGGGTCCCGTGAACGGCTGGCGGAACGGTTGGTCGACGTGCGGTCCGTCTTCGCGACGCTCGGCCGCGCCGACTCGGACAACCCGCTCACCTCCTACTTCCGGACGCCGCTCACCCAGATCTCGGCGGCGAACGCGCTCTCCCTGGGCTACCTCAAGAACTTCGTCCGGCCGGTCTCCCAGATCCTGCGGCGCCTGCGGCACGACCCGGGCAGCGCGCACCTCACGGTCGGCGGGCGTCGCCTGAAGGCCGCGCAGGTCGCGACGGTCACGCTGACCGTCGTCCTGCCGGAGCACCTGTCGTGGGCGCAGGACGACTTCATCGCGCGCGAGATCGCCGAGGCCGGGCAGATCGTCGACGCGGTGCTCGACGACAACCTGTCGCGGCCCCGCTCGATGAAGGCCCTGCCACCACGCCGCGGCGAGCCGCTGCGACTGCTGGACGTCTTCCCGACCACGATGTCGGCCATGAGCGACACGATCGAGCAGCGCGTGGCGCACCTCGGCGTCGGCGGCGAGGAGACGGCGCGCCTGCGCACGGCGCGCGACGAGCTGGAGGCCAAGGAGATCGACCGGTTCCACCTGCGGCTCCTGGACCGCGTACGGCAGGACACCGAGCGCGAGAGCGGGCGGCTCATGCGGGACGTCGTCCGGGTGGAGCGGGCGCGAGCCGTGTTCCCGGGGCTGGACCCCGGGCTGCGCTAGGGCTCCTGGACCCGTTCGATCGTCACGGCGTCGATCGTCGCCTCGTCGAGCACGTGGACCGCGGCGTACCCCTCCGAGCCGAGGACGCCGAGCGCCTCGTCCAGGTCGCGCCGCTGCCTCCGGACCACCTCGTCGTCCACGACCCGGCCGGCGCGGCCCGCGTTGTTCGCCAGCATCCGCTCGACGGGCAGGTCGAGGACGATCGCGACGGCGGGCACCCCGCAGGCCGCCGCGAGGTCGAGGTTGTGCCGCCGGGCGGCCGCGTGCACGTTCGTGGCGTCGACGACGGCGAGGCGCCCTGCCTCCAGGCGCCGCGCGGCGATGAACCGGACGAGCTCGAACGCCGCGGGCGTCACGCTCTGGTCGGCCTCGGAGTCGGCGATCATCGCGCGGCACCGGTCGCTCGAGACCACCTCGTAGGGCCCGAAGTGCCGCGCCGCCCACGTGGACTTGCCCGAGCCGGAGGGGCCGATCAGCAGCACGAGCGACGGCACCGGGACGACCAGGGGATCCATGGTCGGAAGGATGGCACAGGCCGCGTGAGCCAGGTCACGGCGCCGTCCGGTCACACCTGGCGGGTCTACCGAGTCTTCCTTCCGTTCGGCACACCAGCCCTGGAAGGAATTCTCGTGACCTCAGCACTCGACACCCTGCGCCGCGACTTCGGCGGCGACCTCATCGAACCGGGCGACGCCGGCTACGAGGCGGCCGCCCGGTCGCGGCTCGTCGCCGGCAGCCCGGCGTACGTCCTGCGGCCCAAGACCGTGGCCGACGTGCAGGCGGCCGTCCGGTTCGCCTCCGGCTCCGGGCTCGCCCTGTCCGTCCGCGGCGGCGGGCACGGCTTCGCCGGCTTCGGCACCAACGACGGCGGCATCGTCATCGACCTCGGCGCGCTCGCCGGCGTGGAGGTGGTCGAGGGCGCAGCGGGGGTCGACGGTGGAACGCCGGCCGGCGGCTCAGCTCCGGTCGACGGCGGAGCGCGCCTCGTGCGGATCGGCGGCGGCGCCACCTGGGGACCGGTCGCCGACGCGCTGGCCCCGCACGGCCTCGCGATCTCCTCGGGCGACACGAAGAGCGTCGGCGTCGGCGGGCTGACGCTGAGCGGCGGCATGGGCTGGAAGGTCCGCCGCTACGGCCTGGCCCTGGACAGCCTCGTCGCCGCGCAGCTCGTCACGGCCGACGGCGCCGTCGTCACCGCGAGCGCCGACGAGCACCCGGACCTGTTCTGGGCGATCCGCGGCGGTGGCGGCAACTTCGGCGTGGTGACCTCGTTCGAGTTCGTGGCGCACCCGACGACGCGGGTCTTCTTCGGCAAGGTCTCGTTCCCGGCGGCAGAGGCCGCCGTCGTGCTCCAGGGCTGGGCGGACTACCTGCGCACGGCGCCGGAGGAGCTGACCTCGATCGCGAACCTCGCCAACCCGTTCGCGGGCGGCCCGGAGGCCCCGGTGGAGATCCACGTGGCGTTCGACGGCGACGACGCGGACGCCGCGGACCGGGCGCTCGCCCCGATCCGCGCGCTCGGGACGGTCGTCGCGGACGACGTCGCGCTGACGGCGTACGCGGACGTCCTGGTGGAGGGCGCGACGCCGCCGCCCGGTGTCCACGTGCTCGCGCACGACGGCCTGGTGGACCGGGAGTCGGTCGCGGAGACCCTGGCGATCCTCGCGGAGGCCGGCACGACGCCGGGCTCGCCGTCGATCGCGGTCCGCAGCCTCGGCGGCGCCATGTCGCGGGTGCCGGGCGACGCCACGGCGTACGCGCACCGGCAGGCAGAGCTCATGGTCACGACCTTCACCGGGGGCCCGGCGCCCGCGATCGAGGCCGCCCGGCCGGCGCTGGACGCGCTGTGGGACAGGCTCGCTCCGCACCTCCACGGTGCGTACGCGAACTTCCTCTCGACGGCCGATGAGACCGACGTCACAACCGTGTACCCGGAGCCGACCTACGAGCGGCTCGCGGCGGTCAAGCGGCGGTACGACCCGAGCAACCTCTTCGCGCGGAACCACAATGTGCGACCTGGACGGATGTCCTAGTCGGGACCTTCGGCCCGGTGGGCGCCGTCCGCAGATCCGGGACGGCGCCCACCCTTTAGTGCAGGTCGGACATTCCGGTCAATAGGCCCGAGGCGGTCGGTTGCGCCCGTAACGCGATCGTGACTTTCGCGCCGAGGCGGGCTACGGTCGGTCCCGCTCCCGGGCATTCCGTGAGCACTCGTGGTGGACGCCGAGCCCTGTCACCGCCACGAGTTGTCTGAACAGATGACAGGGACGGGGGAACCAAGTACGTGGGCACCGACGGTGCCCTTGGGGTGAAGCCGCACCAGCACGACGCGGCCGGGTCATTCTCCGATCCGAATCCGACAGCTCACCTCGTAGGCGCCGGGAGAAATGCTGTGACTACACGCACGCCCGGGCGCCATCGTGCTGCCCACCCGCCCATCACCCCGCTGACGCCGTTCTCACGCGCCGCAGCCCGCGGCCTCTCCGCGACCGCCCGCCGTGGCGCGGTCGTCGCCGCAGGATCGGGACTGCTCGTCTCGCTGCTCGGGGTCCCGGCCAACGCCGCCCCCGCGAGCGACCCCGGCACGAACACCGCCGAGCTCGAGGCCGTGCGCGACGTCGTCCGCGACGCCGCCGCGAAGTCGACCACCGCCGACGTGAGCACCGCCGCGCTGGTCACCGCCAAGGTGAACACCGCCCCGGCCGTGAAGGTCGCCGCGGACAGCGAGTTCACGCTGGAGACCGGCACCATCAAGGTCACGCCGGCCCCCGAGCCGGAGCCCGAGCCCGAGCCGGAGCCCGTCGTCGAGGCCGAGCCCGTCCAGGCCGAGGTCACCGAGACCGCCGCCGTCGCCGAGGAGCCCGTGCAGAAGGCCGCCGCCGCTCCGGCGTCCTCCTCCGGGTCGCAGATCGTCGACATCGCGATGCAGTACCTGGGCGTCCCGTACGTCTGGGGCGGCTCGACCCCCGCCGGGTTCGACTGCTCGGGCTTCACGTCCTACGTCTACGCCCAGATCGGTATCACGCTGCCGCACTCCTCGGCGGCGCAGCGCAACTCCGGCACGCAGGTCTCCGCGGCCGAGGCGCTGCCGGGCGACATCATCTGGTCCCCGGGCCACGTCTCCATCTACACCGGCAACGGCATGCAGATCGAGGCCCCGGTCCCCGGCCAGACCGTCCGCGAGTCCAAGATCTGGCAGGACAGCCCGGTCTACCTCCGGATCAGCTGACCCCCGGGCGTTCCGGCTTCCCCGGAGCCGACGCCCGCCCCGCACGGCTCGAAGGGCCCGCACCAGCACGGTGCGGGCCCTTCGTGCGTCGTGGCAGGATCGCCACCATGAGCAGCGCGCCCACGAGCGTCGAGACCAATGCCCTGAACACCATCGACGAGGCCGAACGGCGCGGTTCGCCACGCAACCTGTTCTGGCCCTGGTTCGGGGCCAACGTGTCGGTGCTCGGCCTCGGGTACGGCTCGTACCTGCTCGGGTTCGCCGTCTCGTTCTGGCAGGCCGTCATCGTCGGCACCATCGGCATCGTGGTGTCGTTCCTGTTCTGCGGGTTCATCTCGCTGGCCGGCAAGCGCGGGTCGGCGCCCACCATGGTGCTCTCCCGGGCGGCGTTCGGCGTGCGGGGCAACAAGCTCCCGTCCCTGCTGTCCTGGGTGCTCACCGTCGGCTGGGAGACCGTGCTGGTCGCGCTCGCCACGCTCGCGACGTCGACCGTGCTCGGGACGCTCGGCTGGGGCGGCGGCACCGTCACCAAGGTCGTGGCCCTCGTGGTCGTGGCGGGCATCGTGGTCGTCGCCGGCATCTTCGGGTTCGACCTCGTGATGCGGCTGCAGGTGGTCATCACCGTGCTGACCGCCGTGCTCACCGTCGTCTACATCGTCCTGGTGCTCGACCACATCGACTGGGCCACGGTCGCCGCCATCCCCGCCGGCGGCAGCCCGCAGGTGATCGGCGGGCTCGTGTTCATGATGACCGGCTTCGGGCTCGGCTGGGTCAACATGGCCGCCGACTACTCCCGCTACCTGCCGCGCTCCGCCTCCGGGCGCGGCATCGTCGGGTGGACCACCCTGGGTGCCTCGCTGGCCCCCGTCGTGCTGCTCGTCTTCGGCCTCCTGCTCGCGGGCTCGGACCCGGTGCTCAACGAGGCGATCGGCGCCGACCCGATCGGCGCCCTGTCGACGATCCTGCCCACGTGGTTCCTCATCCCGTTCGTCGTCGTGGCGCTGGCCGGGCTGATCGGCGGAGCCGCCCTCGACATCTATTCCTCCGGGCTCGCACTGCTCTCCCTGGGCCTGCCCGCGCCGCGCTGGGTCGCCGCCGCCATCGACGGCGCGCTGATGGTCGTCGGCGCGGTCTACGTCGTGTTCTTCGCCGACTCCTTCATCGGCCCCTTCCAGGGCTTCCTCATCACGCTCGGCGTCCCTGTCGCCGCCTGGTGCGGCGTGCTGCTCGCCGACATCCTGCTGCGCCGCCGCGACTACGCCGACGCCGACCTGTACGACCCCGCCGGCCGGTACGGGTCCGTGAACTGGGCCGCCGTGCTGCTCGTGGTCGCCGGCACCGGCATCGGCTGGGGCCTGGTGACCAACACCTACGCGCCCTGGCTCCAGTGGCAGGGCTACCTGCTCGGCCCTCTCGGCGGGGTCGACGGGAACTGGGCGTTCGCGAACCTCGGTGTGCTGGTCGCCCTGGCCCTCGGCTTCGTCGGGACGCTCCTGCTGAGCGCCCGCGCGGTGCGGCGCCAGGAGGAGCGATGAGCGCGGGTGCGGACGGCGTCGGGGCTCCCGGTGCGGAGGGCGTCGGGCCGGATGCCGCGCTCGTCGTGATCGACATGCAGGACGTGTTCGCCGTCCCGCCCAGCCCCTGGGCCTCGCCCGACTACCCGCGCGCGCTCGCCGGGACGCGGCGCCTGCTCCCCGCCTTCGCGGACCGCACCGTCCTGACCAGGTACGTCGCCCCCACCGTGCCCGACGGCGCCTGGCGCGCCTACTTCGACCAGTGGCCGTTCGCGCTCGTCCCCGAGGACGACCCGCTGTACGAGATCACCGACCTCGCCGACGTCGCCGCCGACGGCGAGCCCGTCGTCACACGCACCACGTTCGGCAAGTGGGGCCCCGAGCTGGCGGCCGCCACCCGCGACGCCGGCACCCTGGTGCTCGCGGGCGTCGCCACCGACTGCTGCGTCATCTCGACGGCGCTCGCCGCAGCCGACGCCGGCCGCCGCGTCCTCGTCGTCGACGATGCCTGCGCGGGCTCGACGCCGGAGAACCACGAGCGCGCGCTGGACATCATGCGGCTGTACGCGCCGCTGATCGAGGTCACGACGGTGGACGGGGTGCTCGGGGCCGGCTGAGGTCCGGCGTCGGGCCGACGCGGCGTCGTGGCTGGACGACGTCGTGCGAGCCTCGCCGGGGCGGACACCACTGTTCGACGGGTGGCCGGGTGGGCCGAATTTCGATCGCCTGGCACCCGCAATCTCCACCTGTGCCGGACTGTCCGGCCAGGATGAAATCTTCGGGCCCAGCCCGATCGAAATGAAGCTGACCCGGCCACCCCCGGATCTCATGCACGTCACCGCCCGCCCGCCGCGGGTGAGCAACCGGACAAAGGAGTACACACGTGAGCCTGAACAGGATTCGCGCCCGGTGGGAACGCCACGACGAGCGGTTCGCGCCGGTGCGGGGTGACACGTTCGCCGAGGTGCTCTTCGACGAGGGGAGCTGGCTGGAGGGTCCGGCGTACTCGCCGGCCTGGCGCACCGTGCTGTTCAGCGACATCCCGAACGACCGGGTCCTCGCGTGGGACGAGGCCACGGGCGCCGTCGGCGTCTGGCGCAGCCCGGGCGGCTACGCCAACGGCCGGACCGTGGACCGCGCGGGCCGCATGCTCCAGTGCGAGCACGGCAGCCGCTCGGTGACGCGCACCGAGCCCGACGGCACCGTCACCACGCTGGCCGACCGCTGGCAGGGCAAGCGCCTGAACAGCCCGAACGACTTGGTGGAGCACAGCGGCGGCAGCGTGTGGTTCACCGACCCGACCTACGGCATCCAGAGCGACTACGAGGGCTTCGCGGCCACGCCGGAGATCGACGGCTGCCACGTCTACCGCCGCGACCCGGACGGCTCGGTCACCCGTGTCACCGACGACTTCGCCGGCCCCAACGGCCTCGCCTTCTCCGCCGACGAGCGCACCCTCTACGTCGCGGACAGCGAACGCAAGCACCTGCGGCGCTTCGACGTCGGCCCCGACCTGACCCTCTCCGGCGGCGAGGTGCTCGCGACCTGCGACACGGGCGCCTTCGACGGCGTCCGGGTCGACGACGGCGGGCGTATCTGGGCGGCAGCCCACGACGGCCTGCACTGCATCGACCCGGACGGCACCCTGCTCGGCAAGCTGCTGCTGCCCGAGGTCTGCTCGAACCTGACGTTCGGCGGCCCGAAGCGCAACAGGCTGTTCGTGACGGCGACCAACCTGCTGCTCTCCATCCGGGTCACGGTCAAGGGCCTGCGCTGACGCTGGGTGCTGGGGCTGGGCTGGGGCTGGGCTGACTGAGATTCAGCAGGCTCCCGACGACCGTCACTCGTGCTCCGACGGTCGCCTGGAGCCTGCTGAATCTCCGTCAGCCACTTGAGCACACAACAGGTGCCGACTTCAGTACGGTTTGCCCCGGAGGTGGTCCGAAGATGCTGAACGTCGAGTTCGCGCGTGACCTGGTGTTCACCGCTGTGCTGTTCGGCCTGGTCACCTTCATGTGGGCGGGCTGGGCGCAGGAGCGGCCGCCCGCCGGGGTCGTCTGGCGGGTCGTCCTCGGCGTGCTGAGCGCCGGCGGCCTCGCACTGCTGGGCCTCGGCCTCCCGCCCCTGATCCGCAACTGGGGCAGCCCGACGGCGATGGTCTCCGGAAGCCCCGCGCTGATCGCCTACATCGTGGTGTTCTGGCTCGAGGTCGCCGTGATCGCCGGACTGGCGATCTTCTACGCGCGCAGCGGCCGCCAGCACCTGCTGCCGCCGACCGTGCTGATCGTCGTCGGCACCCACTTCGCGCCGCTGGCCCTGGTGTTCCAGCAGCCGGTCATGATGCTCGCGGCCGTGCTCATCACCGCGGCGGGCGTCGTCAGCCTGTTCCTGCCTCGCCAGGTCGCGGCGCCGAGCTTCTGGTGCGGCATCCTCGCGGCCCCGGTCTTCCTGGTCCTGGGCGCGGTGTCGCTGGTCGCGGGCCAGGGCGCGCTCGCGGGCTGACCGGCGGCGCCGGACCCCGAAGTCAGCCCTCCGGGTTGACCGGCGTCGGGGTGCCGCCCGTGATGCGGACCAGCTCGTCGAACGTCGTCGGGAAGACGGTCTTGGCGTGGCCCGCGGCAGCCCAGACCTCGTCGTAGACGCCGAGCACCGTGTCGATGTAGGTCGGCACCGCGGCCGGGTGACCGACGGGTGCGACACCGCCGATGACCTGGCCCGTCGCCTCCCGGACCTGCTCCTTCGACGCCCGCGTGACGGTCGCGCCCACCTGCTCCCCCAGCCAGTCGGTGTCCACGCGGTGGGCGCCCGAGGTCAGCACGAGGGTCGGTGTCCCGTCGAACAGGAACACCAGGGAGTTGGCGATCTGGCCCACGCCGATCCCGAGGAACTCGGCGGCGAGAGCCGCGGTCGTCGCGGCGTCGTCCAGCCAGCGGACCTGGCCCGAGGCGCCGGCCTCCGCGAGAGCCGCGGTGACCTTCTCGACGGCGGGGTGGATCGGGGCGGGCACGGAGTTCGACATGCGCAGATCCTAGACACGGACCCCCACGCGGCCCACCCCTTTCCGCCCTGCTCCCCCGCCGCTCTCCCGCCGCCACCCCGGCTCCCGCCGAGGTGCGCTTCTACCCAGTCATTGGGCCCGGAACCGAGCTGTTTCCGGGCGCAATCGCTGGGTAGAAGCGCACCATCCGACGACACCGCGCTGACCTCCGGAGACCAGGCCCTCGCAGCGTCCGGGACTCAGCCCTGGAACTCGACCTCCGGGTACGCCGCCGACGGCGCGTCCAGGAGCGGCGCCGCCCGGCCGCGCAGGTGCCGGTCCAGGAACGCGCCGACGTAGGCGGTCGTGATCTCGACGCCGCGCTCGCCGCCGACGGTGCTCGGTCCGCCGGGCAGCGGCACCCCGAGCTGGTCGAGGAAGACGAGCTGGTCGGTGAACGAGCCGTGGTTCGCCGTCGGGACCTGGAGCCACCGGCTCGCCGCGCCCAGCCGTGCGAAGTTGTCCGGCCAGTCGGTCCCATCACTGGCCCCGGGCTGGTGCGAGGCGCTGCCCAGCATCAAGAACGGCCGGTCCACGCCGGCCTCGGGGAAGTCCACCTGGAACGTGCCGTCCATGTTGACGCCCGCGTCCACGCGGGGATCGTCCGTGATCGAGACGGCGGCGGCCGCACCACCGAGCGAGTGCCCGACGACGGCGATGTGCCGCGCGTCGATCGTCGGCGCGTGCCGCCAGAGCCGCCCGCGGGTGAGCTCGTCGAGCACGAAGCTGATGTCGGCACTACGCCCCCGCGCGACCTGGGCGCCGAGCTCCGCGGTGTTCTCCCGCTCGCAGAGCAGGCACCCGGCGACGCGGCCGTCCGGGAACTCGACGGCACGCGCCTCGTAGGTGTGGTCGATGCCGGCCACGACGTACCCGCGGGAGGCCAGGTCCTCGGCGAGGGCGGTGAGCGACTCCCGGCTCAGGCTCGCGCCCGGCGAGAGCACGACGAGCGGCCGACGGCCCGGAAGCGCGGGAGCCCGGTCGTGGGCGTGCGTCTCGACGGTCGTGAGGATGCCCGGCGAGAACGGGAGGCCCGCGCTCCCGATGATCGCCGCCGACACCGCCTCGTTCGTGTACGGCGCGATCTCCCCGCGCGGCACCGCCGGGTACCAGAGCGACACCATGAGCTCGCGACGCTCGGCGGGCACCCACGGGTCCGCGCGGTCCTCGTCCACGAGGTGGAGCGGTGTCACACCGACGGGGTAGCGGCCCGTCGGCTCGGGCAGGGCGAGGGTCGGTTCGTCGAGGCCCGACGTCGCCGTGCCCGACGTCGGCGCCAGGGCCGACGCCGCGATGCCCGACGTCGTCGTGCCCGACGTCGGTGCGGGAGCCGCCACCGCGCCGGGTGCGACCAGTGCCGCGCACGCCACCAGCGCCGTCGCGGTAAAAGCAGATCTGACCAGGTACTTCGTTGTTCTCATGTCAGAGTCTTTTCACAGCGCGCGGGGCCGGCCAAGGGTTCTGCGGCAGTTCCAGGGACGAGCCCGGGAGGTCCCTGAAATCACCTCACCGAGAAGTCGGGGTTGTCCATTACGGCGCATGCGGCCGGCGGATTTCATGCCGCCAGCAGCGCCGCGATCCGGCCTCGGCCGACACGCCCGGGACGGCGGCCCGGCGCGTCGTCGCACGTGGGAAGGAATTCATCCGCTGCAGCGGGCAGAACCGGTGTCGCGGTACGTATGCTGAGTGGACGGGATCGGGCGGAACATCGCCTTTCACGTGCCATTTCAGACATCAAACGCGTGTCAGCCAATCAACGCATCCAGCCCGTTTCCCGTGCGGTGCAGCGATCCCCGAGCTGCGCACCCAGGCACTGCCCGAGTGGGGACAGTTCTGCGCGGAGAGGGGGCGGTTCAGCATGAGCAGCGACGGCGTGCCGGTCGACGACTGGGTGGTGCACCGCCCCAACGTCGTGCGCTCCGTCGCGGCCCGCGTGCCCGGTGTCGACGCCGAGGAGGCCACCAGCCGGGCGCTGGAGAAGATGGTCCGCATCATCTCCGCCGGCGGGACGATCCGGGAGCCGGCAGCGTACTGGCGACGCGCAGCGGTCAACGAGGCCGTCTCCATGACGCGCGAGGCCGGCCGAGCCCGGCCCGTCGAGGACGACACCCTCGCGGCGCTGACACCCCTGGTCGCCGGCGCCGACCTGGGCGTCGACCGTGCGGCCGACGTCACCATGCTCCGCTCGGCGCTGTCAGACCTGGCCGACGACGACCGCAAGATCCTCCTGGACCGCCACGTCCACGACATGGCCGTCGCCGACATCGCGGGCAGACTTCGCGTACGCCCCCATGCGGTCACGATGCGGCTGCGCCGGGCCGAGGAACGCCTCGCCGGGGCGTTCGCCGCCGCCCACGCCCAGGTCGTCAACGAGCCCGAGTGCCGTGCGACCCGCGCCGCCATGCACGACTACCTCAAGGGCCGCCTCCTGCCGCGCAGGCAGCGGCGCCTGGAGGTCCACATGGACGGCTGCACCGAGTGCACCCGCGCGTTCATCGACGTCCGCGAGGTCTCCTGGATGCTCCGCGACCTGGGACAACACCTCGTCGCCGGCGCCGTGGCCACGGGCACGCTGGGCACTGTGGCGGCCGGGACGGCGGGTGCGGGAGGTGCCGCAGGTGCTGCAGGCGGCGCGTCGGTGGGCATGGGAACGCCGGGCGCGACAGGCGGCGGCACGACGGCGGGCACCCACGGGTCCGCGAGCGGCACCCGGACCCGGTCCTTCGGCACCAAGCACGTCGCCGTGGCGGCGGCCGTCGCGGCCGCGCTCGCTCTCGGCGCGGGCGCGATGGCGCTGGTCGCCTTCCAGCCCGTCAGCCCCTCCATCCGGGCCGACGGCGCACCGCCCCACGTCGGCAGCACAACGGAACCACCCCTCGAACCGGTCCCGACGTCCGACACAACCGCAGCCGCCGATCCCCCGCGCCGGCCGAGTGCGCCCGCCGAGGACCAGGCGCCGAGGAGCGAGACCGGCACGGCCAAGGACTCCGCGCCGCAGCCGGCCGCCGCGCAGGAGACGCCCACGACCGTGGTGCCGGTCGCGGTCGTCGTTCGCGGGTCCGGACCCGGGGCCGAGGATCGCCCGACGCCGACCCGAACGACCCCGTCGTCGGGCAAGCCCGGCAAGGCCGAGCCTGAGGCGCCGTCGTCGGGCAAACCCAAGCCGAAGCCCGGCAAGCCGCCGGCACACCGGCCTCCCGACCGTGATCCCGTGGGTGGCCCGCCCGGCAACCCGGGCAACGAGCACGGCAAGGGCCCAGGGAAGGACAAGGGTCCGGGACACGGCAAGGGGCCAGGGCACGGCAGCGGACCCGGTCATGGCAGTGGGCCGGGGCACGGTCAGGGACCGGGGCACGGCCACGACCGCGGCAGCGGGCACGAGAAGGGCAAGGGCGGGGACAACGGTCGCGGCCACGGCGACGGGCACAACAAGGGCAAGGGCCCCGGCGGGGGCAACGGTCAAGGTCACGGCAACGGGCACGACAAGGGCAAGAGCCCCGGCAAGGGCCACGACGGCGGCAAGAGCCGCGATCAGGACCATGGCCCGGGCAAGGGCTCGGGCTCCGGCAGCGACCACGGTCGAGGCAACGGCCACGACAAGGGTCACGGCAAGGGCAAGGGCAAGGGGCCGGGCCACAGCAACGGCAGCGGCAAGGGTCCAGGGCGCGGCTGACCGCGACCGCCGCTCCCCTACGCCCGCACACCACCCCCTACGACCCGCCACTCCCCAGCGCGTAGTCCAGCGCGTTCGTCCGCACGTGCTCCAGCGCCAGCGTCGACGCCCCGACGATCACCGCGTCCGCCCCGAACGACGACGCCACGAGCTCCGGCGCCGGCGGGTGCACCATCCCCTCCAGCACCAAGGCGGTCCGCCGCAGCAGGTCGCCCACCACCGGAGCGACCCCGCCCGCGACCACGATCCGGTCCACGTCGAGCATCCCGTCGATGACGGCGCACACCCGGGCGAGGCGGTCGGCCAGGCGGTCGACGACGGCGATGGCGCCGACGTCGCCGTCCGCGGCGGCCGCGAAGACCGCGGGCGCGTCGATCGCCCCGACGGCGAGGGTTCGCAGGGCGCTGTCGGCGGGCAGGGCGCCGGAGTCGTGCGCCTCGCGGCCCCAGGCGCGCGCGAGGAAGCCGATGCCGTGCGGGCTGCCGACGCCGACGACGTAGTCGAGCAGCCGCATCTCGCCGGCACCGCCGTAGCTGCCGCGCACGAGGGCGCCGTCGACGACGATGCCGGCGCCGAACCGCTCGCCGGACAGCAGCGCCGCGAAGGAGCGGGCGTCGCGCCCGGCGCCGAGGGCACGCTCGGCGTGCGCGGCGAGGTTGGCGTCGTTCTCGACGGTCGTGTGCCAGCCGCGCTCCCGGAAGTGCGCGGCGAAGCCGGGGTTCATCCGGGCCCAGAACTCGTTCTGCCCCGGCGGCGAGTCGCCGTCCACGTCGGTCTGCGCCGGCACCCCGACGGCGATCGCCAACACCCGCCCCGCGTCGACCCCGGCAGCGGCGAGCGCCTCCTCGATCGCGGTGTCGGTGACGGCGAGCCGGTCGGCCGCGTTGTCGTGCTCCAGGTCGATCGGATGCTCCTGGCGGCCCACCTCGGTGCCCCGCAGGTCGGCGACGGTGGCGAGCACGCGGTGCTGTCCGGCGTCGACGCCCACGACGTACCCGGCGTCGGCGCGGAGCTGGTAGAGCCGGGCGGGCCGCCCCTTCCCCGCCGGCGCGGGCGCCCGCTCGACCTCACGCATCCAGCCGAGCTCGATCAGCTCGGCGCAGCGGCTGATCACGGTGGACCGGGTCAGGCCGGTCGCGTCCATCGCCTCGGTCGCGGTGAAGACGTCCTGGGCCCAGGCGAACTCGAGCACGCGCACGGTGTTGATGCGCCTCAGCAGTCCGGACGACGACGCGTTCTGGGGTGCGGTGCTCACGCTTGACCTTTCCGGCTCGACCCTGGATGCTTAATCCAGGCATTAAATCTAATGCTTGCATGAACTCGGTACGGGCTGGAGCAGCCGCGCCGAGCAGCAGGTGGAAGACACCATCCGGGAGACAACGACGTGTCCAGAGCCCCATTGTCCATGCCGCCGAACCTGTCGCGGCGCTCCTTCCTGACCGGCGCACTGACCGCCGCGGCGGCGGGCGCCGTCGGCCTCGGGCTGGCCGGCTGCGCAGGCGACAGCCGCACCGTGGTGCGGTTCCACAGCTCCAAGCCCGAGTCGATCCCGTACTTCCGGGAGCTGGTCGCGCGGTACAACCAGGAGCAGTCCGGGGTGCGGGTCGTGCTCGACACCGCGACCAACCTGCAGGCAGCGTTCCTGCGCGGCAGCCCGCCCGACATCGGCTGCCTGAACTACAACATGGAGATGGCGCGCTTCATGGAGCGCGGCGCGCTCAGCGACCTCTCCGACATGCCGGAGGCCGGGCGCATCCGCCCCGAGGTGCAGCAGCTCGCCGACCAGTACGCGACGTTCCCCGGCCGCACGAGCGTGCTCCCGTTCTCGGTGGCCGCCGAGTCGGTCATCTACAACAAGGCGCTCTTCGCCGAGCACGACGTGCCGGTGCCGACCACGTGGAGCGAGTTCCTCGCCGTGTGCGAGACCTTCCAGGCGGCCGGCGTCGCGCCGATGTACGGCACGTTCAAGGACTCCTGGACCCTCGCGCAGGGCATGTTCGACTACACGCTCGGCGGGCTGCTCGACGTCCCGGCCTTCTTCGCGGAGATGACGGAGCTCGGCACCGCCGTCGGGCCGGACTCCCCGCGCTCGTTCCAGCGCGACTTCCTCCCGGCGATGGAGCGAATGCGCGAGCTCGTGCCCTTCCACCAGGGCGACGCGAACAGCCGCGCCTACGGCGACGGCAACCTGGCGTTCGCGCGCGGCGAGGCGGCCATCTACCTCCAGGGGCCGTGGGTCTTCGGCGAGCTCGCCAAGACCGACCCGGACCTGAGCCTGGGCACGTTCCCCCTGCCGATGACGGAGAACCCGGACGACCGCAAGGTGCGGGTCAACCTCGACCTGGCGCTGTGGATCCCCGAGGGGTCGCGCAACCAGGAGGCGGCCCGCGACTCGTCGCCTACCTCATGCGCGCCGAGCAGATGGACGACTTCAACAGCCAGTTCCTCGGCTTCGGCACGACGACGGACGCCGCCCCCGCCACCGACGAGCGCATCCAGGACATGCAGGAGTTCTACGACGACGGCCGGTTCTACCTCGGCCCGTCGCAGCTCGTGCCGCTGGCGATCCCACTGGCCAACCACGTCCAGTCGATGGTGCTGGGCGCCGACCTCCGTTCGACGCTCGCGGGCGTGGACGCCGACTGGGCGCGACTCGCGTTCCGCGCTTGAGAGGCAGGACCATGACGACGACCACAGCGGTCACCCGCCGCCGGATGGATCCCGTGTACCTCTGGATCATCATCCCGACCCTCGCCCTGTTCACCCTGGCCATCACGCTGCCCACGGTCATGGGGCTCTTCATGAGCTTCACGAACTCGATCGGGTTCGGCACCTGGGAGTTCATCGGGCTGAACAACTACATCGCGATCTTCCAGGACCCCGCCATCCTGCAGAGCTACGCCTTCACGTTCGGCTTCGCGATCGTCACCGTGCTCGCCGTGAACGTCCTGGCGTTCCTGCTGGCGCTCGGCCTGACGGCGCGCATCCGGGCGCTCACGGCGCTGCGCGCGGTCTTCGTGCTGCCCATGGTGATCTCCGGCATCGTGATCGCCTACGTGTTCAACTTCATGTTCTCGAACTCGCTGCCCGCCGTCGGGACGGCGCTCGGCATCCCCTGGCTGTCGACGAGCGTGCTGGTCAACCCCGACCTCGCCTGGGTCGCCATCGTCATCGTGACGACGTGGAGCGCCATCCCCGGCACCCTGCTCATCTACATCGCGGGCCTGGTCACGGTGCCCCGCGAGGTCTACGAGGCCGCCGACATCGACGGCGCCACGGCCTTCAAGCGCCTCACGCACATCACGCTGCCGCTCGTGGCCGGCTACGTCGCGATCAACATGATCCTCGGCGTCAAGAACTTCCTGAACGCCTACGAGATCATCGTCGGCCTGACCGACGGCGGCCCCGGCACCAGCACCCGGAGCATCGCGATGACCATCTTCACCGGCTTCTCGGGCGGCGACTACGCCTTCCAGATGGCGAACGCGGCGATCTTCTTCCTGATCGTCGTGCTGATCACCCTGGTCCAGCTCCGGTTCACGCAGCGAGGAGAGAAGGCATGAGCGCCCGCGCCAAGGTCGGCCAGGAGCGCACCAACTGGACGGCGACGATCCTGCTCGGGCTCGCCGCACTGTCCGTCGTCGTGCCCCTGTACGTGACCGTGACCATGGCCCTGAAGACGAACCAGCAGGCCGTGGACGGCAACGCATTCTCGCTGCCGTGGCCGCTGAGCTGGGACAACTTCGCCGAGGCGTGGACCCTGACCAACTTCCCCCGGGCGCTGGCCGTCTCCGTGTTCATCACGGTGCTCGCCGTGGCGGGCAGCGTGCTGCTCTCCAGCCTCTTCGCCTTCGCGCTGGCCCGGAACTGGGACCGGCGCTGGGTCCGGCTGTCGTTCTACTACGTGCTGGCGGCGCTGTTCGTGCCGTTCCCCGTCGTGGCGCTGCCGCAGGTGCAGCTCACCGGCAACCTCGGCCTCGACAACCCGGTCGGCGTCGTCGCCCTGCACATCGCGTTCGGGCTGTCCTTCAACACGCTCCTGTTCACGGCCTTCCTGCGGTCCGTGCCCGCGGAGCTGGAGGAGAGCGCCCGGCTCGACGGCGCCACCACCATGCAGACGTTCTGGCGCCTCGTGTTCCCGCTGCTGGCCCCGATGAGCGCGACCGTCGCAATCTTCGCGTTCCTGGGATCGTGGAACGACTTCATGATGCCGTCGCTGATCATCGCCGACCCGTCCCTGCAGACCGTGCCCGTGGTGCAGAAGATCTTCCAGACCCAGTTCGCCAGCAACTACAACGTCTCGTTCGCGTCCTACCTCATGGCCATGGCGCCCGCGATCATCGCCTACGTGTTCACGCAGCGCTGGGTCATCGCCGGTGTCACCCAGGGCTCGATCAAGTGACCTCCGCCCCCTACCCCGAACCGAAAACCGATAGCAAAGGATCAAGCACCGTGACCAGCACCCTCAGCGAGCAGCAGCTCCTCGTCGACGACCCCACGTGGTGGCGGCAGGCGAGCGTCTACCAGATCTACCCGCGCAGCTTCGCCGACGCGAACGGTGACGGCATCGGCGACCTGCGCGGCATCATCTCGCGCGTGCCGTACCTGCAGCAGCTCGGGGTCGACGCCGTCTGGCTCAGCCCCTTCTACCCCTCCGCCCTGGCCGACGGCGGGTACGACGTGGCCGACTACCGCGACGTCGACCCGAAGATCGGCACGCTGGACGAGTTCGACCAGATGGTCGAGGCCCTGCACGGCGCGGGCATCCGCGTGATCGTCGACATCGTGCCGAACCACTCCTCCGACCTGCACGTCTGGTTCCAGCAGGCCCTGGCCGCGGCGCCCGGCAGCCCGGAGCGTGCGCGGTACATCTTCCGCGACGGCCTGGGCGAGGACGGCTCGCAGCCGCCCGCCGACTGGACCAGCATCTTCGGCGGCCCGTCGTGGACGCGCGTGCCCGACGGCCAGTGGTACCTGCACCTGTTCGCCAAGGAGCAGCCGGACTTCAACTGGGACAACCCGGAGGTCCGCGAGGACTTCCACCAGACCCTGCGGTTCTGGTCGGACCGCGGCGTCGACGGTTTCCGCATCGACGTGGCGCACGGCCTGACCAAGGACCTCGCCGAGGTGCTGCCCACGCAGGCCGAGCTCGACGCGATCACCGAGCCCGGCGCGCACCCCCTGTGGGACCGCGACGAGGTGCACGAGATCTACGCCGGCTGGCGCACGGTCTTCGACGAGTACTCCCCGCCGCGCATCGCCGTGGCCGAGGCCTGGGTCGACACGCCCCGGCGGCCCCGGTACGCGAGCGCCGACGGGCTGGGCCAGGCGTTCAACTTCGACCTGCTGGAGGCCGACTTCGACGCCGCCCAGTTCACGAAGATCATCGCCGACAACCTGGCGTTGTCCGCGGCGTCCGGCTCGTCGACGACGTGGGTGTTCTCCAACCACGACGTCGTGCGGCACGCGACCCGCTACGCGCTGCCGGCGCGCAACGGCAGGCCGGGCAAGCAGGGCCGGGACTGGCTGCTGTCGGGCGGCACCGAGCCCGTGGCCGACGTCGACCTGGGCCTGCGCCGGGCGCGCGCCGCGACGCTGCTCATGCTGGGCCTGCCGGGCAGCGCGTACCTGTACCAGGGTGAGGAACTGGGCCTGCCCGAGGTCGCCGACATCCCGGCCGACCAGCACCAGGACCCGGCGTTCTTCCGTAACCCGGGCGTCGACCCGGGGCGGGACGGCTGCCGCGTGCCGCTGCCGTGGACGCGCGGGGGCGCGTCGTTCGGCTTCGGTACCGGGAACGCGCACCTGCCGCAGCCCGCGGGCTACGCCGACCTGTCGGTCGAGGCGCAGGACGGCGTGGCCGGCTCGACGCTGGAGCTGTACCGGGCCGCGCTGGCGCTGCGGCACGAGCTGCAGACGGACGAGACTCTCCAGTGGGTGGAGGCGCCCGACGACGTCGTGCACTTCGTGCGGCCGGGCGGCTGGCACGTGGTGACCAACTTCGGCACCGAGCCGACGGCGCTGCCCGACGGCGAGGTGCTGGTCACGAGCGAGCCGCTGGACGGCGGGCTGCTGCCGGGCGCGACGACGGCGTGGGTCCGGTCGGCGTGATCCTGCGCACCAGGTGACCATGCGGCTGCTGCCAGGACGGGCCTCGTCCTGGCAGCAGCCGCATGGTCACGTGTATGACGGCGGAGCTCAGGACCCGAGCGTCGCGCCCCAGGGCTGCTTCGGGTCGGCCACCGCCACGGCCAGCGTGGTGTCGGACTGGCCGTAGTACGCGAGCCACTTGTCCTGGAAGTGCACCAGGCCCTCGACGAACGTCACGTTCGAGACGAGCCCGTTGCGGTCCTCGAACGTCTGCGGCCGCAGCCACGGCTCCTGCAGGCGGGCCAGCACCCGCGTCGGGTTGTCGGGGTCGATCGCGATCTGTCCGCACCGGTAGTCGACGTCGACGCTGCCGTCGGGGTTGATGGTGCGCGTGGCGCCGTTGGTGAGCATGACGAGCAGCCCGTTCTCGGTCAGCACGGGTGACGTGCCGATCTCGACGAGGTCGGCGTCGAACGAACCCGGCGTCGGCGAGTACATGGGCTCGGTGTCCGGGGTGCCGGGCGTCCAGTGGATCAGGTCGTCGCTGGTGGCCCAGTAGATGGCGCCCTCGCCGAAGTACATCCACCACTTGCCCTGCATCCGCACCGGGACGATGACGCCGGCCTTGGACCAGTTGAAGCCACGCGGGTCGACGGTTGCGAAGGTGTCGAACGACTCGAACATGGGGCCGTGCTTGGTCCAGTCGTGCAGGTCGGTCGAGGTGGCGAGGCAGAGCTGGGCGCTGTGCCGGTCCCAGCCGGTGTAGGTCAGGTAGAACGTGCCGTCGATGTACGCGATGCGGGGGTCCTCGCACCCGTACCGCTCGTAGTCCTCGGACGGCGACAGGATGGGCTCGTCCTCGCGCTCGAAGTGGAAGCCGTCGCTGCTCCGGGCCAGCCCGATGTGGGACACGATGTCCTCGGCGTGGGCCCGGTACAGGAGCACCACCTCGTCGTCGACCACCAGGGCGGCCGGGTTGTAGAGGTTGGCCGACTCCCAGCTCCCCCCGCGGGGGCGCAGGATCGGGTTGTTCTCGTAAGGGACGAACGGCCCGAGCGGGAACGTTGCGTGGGTGAACATGCTGGTGACGTCCATGTGTGGGTCAGCCCTTCACGGCGGAGCCGATGTTGGATGCGGTGAAGTACCGCTGGAACAGGCAGAAGAGGATGACGACGGGGAACGCGAGCGTGGTGGCGCCCGCGAGGATCGCGCCGTTCGGGTTGGCGGTGGACTGGGCCACGTTGGAGATGTAGTTCGCCAGGGAGACCGCGAGCGGCTGCAGCGTGGCGTCCTTGGTGATGAGGAACGGCCAGAGGAACTCGTTCCACGGTCCGATGAACGTGACCAGCACGACCGTCGTCAGGGCCGGCTTGACCAGCGGCACGGCGATCGAGGTCAGGATGCGCAGCTCGCTCGCGCCGTCGATCCGCGCCGCCTCGAACATCTCCTGCGGCAGCGCCCGGAAGAACTGCGTGAAGATGAAGACGGCGGTGGTGTTGATCGCGAACGGCAGGATCATCCCGAGGTACGTGTCGCCGAGGCCGAAACCCCGGGTGATCTGCACGTACAGCGGGATCATCAGGAGCTGGAACGGCACCATCTGGACCAGCAGCATGAGCACCCAGGTGGCGCCCCGGCCGCGGAAGTCCAGCCGGGCCATCGCGTAGCCGGCCAGCAGGCCGAACGTCACCGTGCCGAGCAGCACGCCCGCGGTGAAGATCAGCGAGTTGCCGAGCGAGCCCAGCAGGTCGATGCGCGAGTCGATCGCCGCGAAGTTGTCGAGCGTCCAGCCGGACGTCGGCAGGAGGTGGTCGGGGGTGTTGGTGGGGCTCTCCTGGAACGCCCCGACCACCATGAAGTAGAAGGGGAAGGCGAACACGGCCGCCGCGAGGGTGAGCAGGAGGTAGCGCACCCAGGTCCCGCGTTGTCGTCGCATGTCAGCGCTCCCGGTTGATGCGGTTGGCGGCGAGCGAGAGGACGCCGACGACGATGACCAGCAGCATGCCGATCGCCGCCGCGGTGTCCGGGTTCTGCTGCTGGATGCCGCGCTGGTAGATCAGCAGGACCGGGGTCACGGACGCGCCGTCGGGCCCGCCGCCGTTGGTCAGCAGGTAGGGCTCGGTGAACAGGTTGGCCCCGGTGATGATCGCGAGCACGAGCACGAGCACCGTGGTGGCGCGGACGCCGGGCACGGTCACGTTGCGGAACCGCTGCCAGGCGTTCGCGCCGTCGGTCGCCGCGGACTCGTGCAGCTCGCGCGGCACGCTCTGCAGCGCCGCCAGGTACAGCAGGATGTAGAAGCCGAGCTGCTTCCAGGTGACGTAGAGCGCGATCGTCGGCATCGCCAGCGACGAGTTGACCAGCCACGACGGGTCCGGGGCCAGCGGCCCCAGGACCGAGTTGACCAGCCCGCCCGACGAGAACAGCAGCAGCCACACCCCGACCAGCGACACGCTCGCCGTCAGGTAGGGCACGTAGAAGGCGATGCGGTACGCCGCCGCCCACCTGATGCCGGCGTTCAGGGCCGTGGCCAGCACCATCGAGAGCACCACGGTGAGCGGCACGTTGATGACCAGGAAGACCCCGATGTTCCGGAAGGCCTCCAGGACCTGCGGGTCGGTGAGCACGGCGGCGAAGTTGTCGAGACCCACGAACGGCTTGGGCACGTCGACACCGGGCGCGGTGAAGAAGTAGTCGTGGAACGCGATCCAGACGGCGAACCCGAGCGGGTAGGCGAAGATCGCGAGGACGAAGACGAGGTAGGGCAGCGCGAACAGCGAGCCGACCGGCTGCCGCCCCCACCATCTGCTCCGCGTGGTGCGCACCTCGGTGGTGCGCGGCTCACGTGTTGCCGTGCTCACCACGATCAGCCCTGGACGAGCCCGTTGATGGTCTCCGCGGCGCCGCTCAGGAACTCCTCGACGGTGCTGCTGCCGAAGATCACGGCCGACGAGTAGTCGTCGCGGAAGGCCTGCCACACCTCGACCGAGTTCGGGATGCTCGGCACGTCGCCCGTGCGCTCGGCCTGGGCGGCGAACACCTCGTAGGCGGGGTTGGCCTCGAAGTAGTCGGCGTAGGTCGTGGCCAGGTCGGTGCGCAGCGGCATCTGGCCGGTGGCCTCCAGGAGCTGGCCGTCGCTCTCCTCGCTGGTCGAGAACTTGAGGAACTCCCAGGCCGTGGCCTGGTTCTCGCACGAGGTGAACATCGAGACGTTCTTCGAGTCGGCGAACGTCACGGGCTCCGCCTCGCCGGACGACGTCGGCACCGGCATGAAGCCGACGTCGACGCTCTCCGCGTACGACGCGATGGCCCACGGGCCCGCGAGCTGCATGGCGGTGGTGCCGGCCGACATGGCGTCGTCGGTCGACGCCTCCTGCGGCGCGAGGCCCTCGGAGTAGATCGACGCCCAGAAGTCGGCGACGGCCTTGCCGTTCTCGTCGTCGAACGTCGCGGCCTGGTCCTCGACCAGGGACGTGCCGCCCGACTCGGCCAGGTACAGCGGGTAGAAGTCGAACCACGGCTGGAAGAACTCGTTGGTCGGCGACGGCCAGATGGCGCTGTCCGCGGCGCCCGACTCCACGATCTTGCGGCTGCCCGCGAGGAAGTCGTCGTAGGTGGCCATGTCAGGGTTCTCGGGGTCGATGCCGGCCTCCTCGAAGACCGCCTTGTTGTACATGACCATGACGGGGTTCGACTTCCAGGGGAGCTGGTAGTAGCCGTCGTCGGTCAGGTAGGTCTGTGCGCCCTCTCCGACGCGGTCCTCGACATAGCTCGTGCCGTCCTCGAACTGGGACAGGTTCACGAGGCCGCCCTGGCGCACCCAGCCGGGTACGGCGGCGCTGGAGATGTTGTAGACCAGGCAGGGGGCGGTGCCCGCGGTGATCGCGGCGGTGATCGCCTCCTCGGACGACGAGCCGGCCGGGATCTCCTGGGCGGTGACCTCCTCGTCGGGATGCTCGGCGTTCCAGGCGTCGACGACGTCCTGCCCCCAGCCGACCTCCTGCTCGTTGTTCGACAGCCAGACGGTGATGGGGCCGGTGCCGGAGGGGCTCTCGCCACCGGCGTCCCCTCCACCGCCGGACGAGCAGGCGGCGGTCAGGGCCACCGCGGTGAGCAGGGCGGCCGTTCCGGCCAGACGGGGGTGCTTCATGAGAACTCCTCCTCGAGTTCGGTGTGGGGTGCCTCGGGTGCGGGGCCGTCGGTGCTGGCGCGCAGGCGAAGCTCGTTGCAGTCGACCGTGACGGACTCGGGCGGCTCGCCCGCGAGGTCGGCCAGCAGCCGCTCGGCCGCCACCCGGCCTCTCCGGAACGGGTCGGTCGAGACACTGGTCAGGGCGGGGCTCAGGTGAGCCGAGAGGTGGTCGTCGTCGAAGCCGGCGACGGCGAGGTCGTCGGGGACCAGCAGCCCCCGGCTCCGCGCGTAGGAGTAGCCGGCGATGGCCATGGTGTCGTTGGCGTAGAGGATCGCCGTCGGCCGGTCGGGCAGGTCGAGCAGCTCGGCGGTCAGCGCCCGGCCGCTCCCGGCGGTGAAGTCGCCCTCGCGCAGCAGCTCCTTGCCGCCGACGCTGCGGACGTACGCCCCCGCGCGGGCGTGCGAGTGCACGTAGTCGAGCGGGCCCGACACGTGGGCGATCCGGGTGTGGCCGAGCCCGCGCAGGTGGGCGACCAGGTCGCGGACCGGTGCGGCGTCATCCGTGCGGACGGTGGAGAAGGGGCTCTCGGCGTCGTACGCCCCGAGCAGGACGGCGGGCAGCCGGATCTGCTGGAGGTACGCGACCCGCCAGTCGGCGCGGTGCAGGTCCAGGACGATGACGCCGTCCGCCCGTCCGCTCGCCATCGCCCGGTAGGCGCGTTCCTCCGCGGTGCGGGTGCTCGCGACCTGCAGCACCAGGGCGATCTCGTGCTCCGCGAGCACGGCCTCCACGCCGGAGATGAACGCGGGGAAGAAGGCGTCGGACGCCAGGATCGAAGGGTCGCGCGAGAGCACGACCCCCACCGCGTCGGTACGCCGCGCGGCCAGCGCGCGGGCCCGTGAGCTGGGGACCCAGTCCAGCCGCTGCGCGGCGGCGAACACCCGGGCCTTCGTGGTCGCGGAGATCGGCCGCTTGCCGCTGTAGGCGTGGGACACGGTCGCCTTGGTGACACCCGCGGCGCGGGCCACGTCGTCGATCGTCGGCCTGTCCATCGCTCACTCCTCCGTGGTCGGGGCCGTCAACGTAAAACCGGTTTGACGATCCGGTCAACCGGTTTGACGATCAGGCCGCTGAGCCGCGCGTGGGCGGGCGGCAGGCCCGCAGCGGGGCCGCCCGTAGGCCGACCGCTGAGCCGCCGCACGTAGGCTGGCCGCGTGACAGGAACCGAGACGCCCGGCCGACGCCGGAACGCGGAGCAGACGCGGGAGGACGTGCTCGTCGCCGCGGTCGCCGAGTTCACCGCGCACGGCTACGCGACGGCGGGCGTGCGCCAGATCGCGGAGCGCGCGGGCGTGACGGCGATGATGATCAACCGGTACTTCGGCTCCAAGGAGGGCCTGTTCGAGGCCGCGGTCGAGCGCTCCTTCGCGCCGCCGACCGTCGTCGGGCAGGACGAGGCCGACCTCGCGGGGTCCATCGCGTCCCGCCTGGCGGCGCGGACCGCCGCGGGGTCCGAGGTGCTGGATCCGTTCCTGCTCATGCTGCGCTCGGCGTCCGACCCGGTCGCGGGGCCGATCGTGCGGCGCGGGATCGAGCAGCACGTCGGCGCGCGACTGACGGACCAGCTCCGGGGCCCGGACCCCGACGCCCGTGCGGAGCTCGTGCTGGCGATGCTCGCGGGCACCTGGCTGATGCGCACCGTGCTCGGGACAGAGGGGTTGCGAGACGTGAGCGAGGAGCGCCTGGCCGCGCTGCTGCGGCCGACACTCGCCGCGCTGGTCGATGACGGGCCTGCCGGCGGTTCGTGAGGGGCGAGCCCTCCGCGGGTCGAGCTTGTCGAGACCCTGGTGAGGTCTCGACAAGCTCGACCAGCGGAGGGCGGGTGTCACTCCTGGGCCGGCGTCAGAAGGCGCCCTTGATGAGGCCGCCGTCCACGCGGATCGTGGCCCCGCTGACGTACTCCGCGAGGTCGCTGCACAGGTAGGCGACGGCCGCCGCGATCTCGTCGGGCTTGCCGAAGCGCCCGCGGTCGTTGGGGATGAGCGCCTCGACGGCGTTCGGGAGGATCTCCTCCCAGGTGCTCCCCCACCCGCGCGCCGGCCCGATGCCGGTCACGAGCTCCTGCGTAGCGTCGACGAGGATCGCGCCCGGGGACACGACGTTCGACGTGACGCCGCTGCCGGCCAGGTCACGCGCGAGCGAGACGGCCAGGTTGTGCCGCGCCGCGAGGGTCGCGTTGTACTGCGGGTGCGTGCTCATCGGCTGCAGCGCGAGGCCGCCGCCGATCGTGATGACGCGGCCCCAGCCACGCTCGCGCATCGCCGGGACCAGGCGCTGGATCATCCGCACGCCGGAGACGACGTTCACGTTGTACGTGTCCGCCCACTCCTGGGGCGACGCGTCCGTCCAGGACAGGTGCCGGTAGAAGCCGGCGTTGTTGACCAGTACGTCGACCGGGCCGTCGGCCGTCGCCGCGCGGGCGACCTCCGCAGCTCCCTCGTCCGTGGACAGGTCGCCGAGCACCGCCGTCGCGTCGCCGCCCGCCGCGCGGACCGCCTCCACGACGGACTCGACGCGGCCCCGGTCGCGGCCGTGGATCACCACGGCGGCGCCCTCGGCGGCCAGGAACCGGGCGGTCGCCTCGCCGAGCCCGGCGCTCGACCCCGTGACCAGCGCCCGCTTGCCGCTCAGGTTCAGATCCATCGTTCTCCTCCGATCGGGCGGGCTCCTCGACGTGGTGCCGATGTCGTCGCCCTCCCACATCTGTAAGTCTACGACTGTAGACTTACGGCAAAAGGGGTGCGCCGCGTGATCTGAACCACAGCGGCAGAACCGGCCTCCGGCGGAACCGGCCACAGCCGAGCCGGCCGAAGCGGAGCCAGCCGCGCGGTCCATGCACTTGCTGCCAGAACAGGACCCCCTATCCCGCTGGTCGAGCTTGTCGAGACCCGGTGCAGGTCTCGACAAGCTCGACCAGCGGCGCCCTGGCAGCAACTGCACGGCCCCGGGGCCCCGAGGCGCGCTTCGACTCAGCCGGGTGTGCGCGAGACGGACCATGCACTTGCTGCCAGGACAAGGCTCGTTCTGGCAGCAGGTGCATGGTCTGCGCGCAGGGCCGGGCGTCGGCCCGTCCGCGGTCGGTTCGACGTCAACCCGGCCCGGCCCACCCGGCCGCGGCAGAGACTGCCGCGCGGACCATGCATCTGCTGCCAGAGCGGGGCCCGTCCTGGCAGAAACTGCATGGGTCGGCGGGCGGAAGCACGGCGGCTCCGCCTCAGCCCGGTGCGCCCGAGACGAACCATGCAGTTGCTGCCAGGACACGGCGCGTTCTGGCAGCAGGTGCATTGTCTGCGCGCGCGGCCTCGCGGCGGGTCAAGGCCGGCCAGACGGATCCACCCACCGCCTGACTCACCGTTCGGACGTCGCCGACTCAGCGAGATAGTCGGCGGGTGCCCGCGCTCAGCCCGCTGCGGCCGCGCGGTCCTCGCCTGCGTCGGCGAGCAGGTGGACGGCCAGGTCGGCGCGGGAGCTGCAGCCGAGCTTGCGCAGCGCATTGCGGACGTGGCTCTCGACGGTGCGGGGCGAGAGGAACAGGTCGGCGGCGATCTGCCGGTTGGTCCGGCCCTGGGCGGCCAGCAGCGCGACCTCACGCTCGCGGCCGGACAGGCCCAGCCCGTTGGAGCGACGTCCGCCGCGCCACGGGTACGGGACGGGCAGACCATGCCGGCGCAGGGTGCGGGTGACGCGGGCGACGTCGTTGGTCGCGGCCCGCCCGCCGTAGCCGCGCAGCGCCTCGACCAGGAGTGTCGCGCCCTCTGCATCGCCGTCCTCGGCCAACCACCCGCCCAGCCGCTCGACGACGCGCGACTCCTCGTGGCGCAGCCCGGCGTCGGCGACGACGGCGCGCGCCTCCCGGAGCAGGCCGACGGCGGCCACCCCGTCGCCGTCGGCGTGCGCCACGACCGCGCGGCACGAGAGCAGCGCGGCGTGCGCCAGGGGCGCGTCGACGACGCCGAGCCCCGCGGCCAGCTCCTCGACGTGCGCCCGGGCCTCCGCCGTCCGGCCCTGGGCGACGAGGGCGTCGACCAGGCAGAGCATCGGCTCGGCCGCCCACACCCAGTTGCCCTTCTGGCGCGCGGCCGCGACGGCGAGGTCGGCCTGGCGTGCGCTGCCCTCGACGTCGTCAAGCGTCAGCAGCAGGCGGGCCAGCGCGCTGCGGCCGGCGAGCAGCGGCCAGACCGCGCCGACGCGGGCGGCGTCCTCGACGAGCGCCGTGAAGTGCGCGACCGCCTCCTGGGTGCCGCCCGAGGCCGCGAGCATGATGCCGTGCAGCAGGTGGTCGTCCAGGGAGGCGGCGTCGTAGCCGGGGCGGCGGACGACGAGCTCGTGGGCCCGTCCGGCCAGGTCGGACCACCGTCCGGCGGAGCAGTCGACGGCGGCCGCGACCAGCTCGATCACGTCGGTGACCCGGAGGTACTCGGCGGCGGCCACGACGCGGCGGCCCTCGGCCAGCAGCCGCTCGGCACGCCGCACGTGCCCGACGTGCAGCGCCGCCTGGGCCCAGTTCACGCAGGCGCGGGCGTGCTCGCGGGGGTACGCGGACAGGGCGTCGTCGGCGAGCAGCCGCTCCACGAGGGCCCAGCCGTCGGGCGAGCCCTGCTCGATCAGGAGGCTGGCGTCGGCGATGCGCACCGCGAGGCCGACGTCGGTGGCGCCGCTGCGCCGGGCGGCGTCGCGCGCCTGCTCGCCGCGGGCGGCGTGCACGGCCATGGGGCGGTCGGCCACGGTCTCCGGCGCGGCGAGGATCGCCAGCGCACGCGCGAGCAGGGCGGGGTTCTCGGCGAGGTCGGGCAGGGCCTGCTCGATCTCGCGGTAGCCGGCGTCGGCCAGGCCCTGCTGCCGGATGAGCCGGCCCAGCGCGAAGCGGAGCTCGCCGCGCACGTCGCCGGGCAGCGCCTCGGTCGCGAGGAGCTGTTGGAGCAAGGGCACGGCCTCGATGTGAGCCAGGCCGTCGACGGCGGCCCGGCCCAGCTTGACCGCGAGCCGCAGGCGCTGCTCGGTGGGCAGGTCGGTGGCCATGGCCTGCACCAGGAGCCGGGCGGCGTGCGCGTCGTCGCCGTGCGTGACGGCGAGGTCGGCGGCGTCCTCGGCGTACCCGACGAACCGGGTCACGTCGCCCGCGCGCTGGTAGTGGTGCGCCAGGCGCGCCACGGGGCGTGGCCCCTCCCGCTCCTCGATGGCGCGGGCGACGGTGCGGTGCAGCAGCCGGCGGGTCGGCGTGGGCAGCGCGTCGTAGACGATCTGCTCGGCCAGGACGTGCCGGAACCGCACCTGCCCGTCCTGCTCGTGCAGCAGGCCTGCGGTGATCGCGTCGACCAGGGCGGCGACGACGTCGGCGGGCGGCAGGCCGGTGACCTCGGCGATCAGGTCGACGTCGACGGGGTGGTCCAGCACGGAGGCGACGCCCAGCACCTCGCGGGTGCCCTCGGCGACGCCGTCCAGCCGCCCGAGCACGACGTCGCGCAGCGCCGTCGGGACGGCCAGGTCGGTGAGCACGTCGTCGTGGTGGGCGCCGTCGTCGGGCAGCGGGGTCTCGTGGAGGGTGCCGAGCACCTCCTCGGCCACGAACGGGATGCCGCCGGTGCGCTCGTGGAGCGAGGCGGCGAACGCGGCGGAGACCGGCGTCCCGAGGATGCGTCCGGCCAGCTCGCCGACGCCGGCCGGGTCGAGCGGGCGCAGGCTGAGCGCGAGCGGCGGTCCGGACGCCGCCCGGGCGAACGACTCGCGGACCGGGAGCGGCGCGCCGCCGCTGCGCAGGGTCAGCACGATGCACAGGCCCGGCGGCTGGTGCGCGGCGAGGAAGGTGAGGAAGTCGAAGGTGCTGCTCTCGGCCCAGTGCACGTCCTCCAGGACCAGGACGGCGGGGCCCATCCGGTCGAGCAGCTCGGTCGCCGCGCGGAACACGCGGTGCCGGGCGGCGCCCTGGTCGGCCAGCTCCGGGGGCGGCGGCGGGAGCCGGTCGCCGAGCTCCGGGACCAGCGGGGCGAGCGCGCCGACGATCGGGTTGTAGTCGCCGGGCGGGACCAGGTCGGCGTGGTGGGAGAGGACGTCGAGCACGGGCGCGAGCGGCAGCGGCTCCTGGAGGTGCTCGCAGTGGCCGATCAGCACGGGTGTGCCCGCGAGCGCCGGGTCGGCGGCGAGCTCCCGGACCAGCCGGCTCTTGCCGACGCCGGCCTCGCCGTCGATGACGACCAGCGAGGGGGTCTTGAGGACGGTGCGGACCAGGGCCTCGAGCTCGGCGGTGCGGCCCACCAGGACGGGTGAAACTCGGGGCCGGGCCGGCGCGGAAGCGGTCTGGTCGAGGCTCAACGGCCGCTCCCTCCGTGTGGTACCCGGGGGCCGGGATGCCCGTCGTGAGGCAAAAGTCAGTGTATGGCACTGATGTTTCTGGCAATCGACGCGTTTAGGTTCACTGATCAGCCGCGGACGCACCGTGGCTGATCCAGAGGAGGGCACATGGACCGACGGTCCGACGAACGCCGGCTGTCTCGCGGGCATGTGCGCCGTGCGGCTGCGGTGACGCTCGCGCTCGCGCTCACGGCGACGGTGACGACGACGACTTCCGCGGCCGGGGCTCAGCCCGGGGCCACGGCGAAGAAGAACTACATCGTGCAGATGGCGCTGGAGCCGGTCGCGACCTACACGGGTGGGGTGGCCGGCCTGGCCGCCACCAAGCCGGAGGACGGCGCCAAGGTGGACCCGACGGCGCCCGAGGTGGTCGAGTACGCGAAGCACCTGCGGGGCCGGCACCGCGCCGCCCTGTCGAGCGTCGGCGCGAAGGACCCGATCTACCAGTACGTGTACTCGTTCGACGGGTTCGCGACGTCGCTGACGGCGGCCCAGGCGGCCGAGCTGCGTACCGATCCGGGTGTCGTGGCGGTCACCGAGGACGTCCTGGTGCACACGACGACGGCGGACACGGCCGAGGCCACCGCCGACGAGAAGAGCCCGGCGTCCGCCGAGGGCAAGGAAGGCGACGGCGAGGAGGGCATTACCGTCTGGGGCGAGCCGAAGGCCGCCGCCGACGAGGCGGGGGCGCGGGCGCAGCTCAAGAGCCCGGCGGGCCTGACCAAGCACGCCGCCACGGGCGAGGACGTCGTGATCGGCGTCATCGACTCGGGCATCTGGCCGGACAGCGCCAGCTTCTCCGACCGCGACAAGCGCGGCCGCCCCGCCTACCAGCGCCTGCGCGGCTGGGGCGGCGACTGCGACGACGCGTCGACGGTCGGCGACGACTCGTGGGACGACGAGTGCAACAACAAGCTGGTCTCCGCCGCGCACTTCAACGACGGGTGGGGCGGCGACGCCGGCATCGCCGAGGAGATGCCGTGGGAGTTCCAGTCGGCGCGTGACTACAACGGGCACGGCACCCACACGGCGTCGACCGCGGGCGGCAACAAGGACGTCGCCGTCACGGGGCCGCTGAACAAGTTCAGCTCGTCGGTGAGCGGCATCGCGCCGCGCGCCCGGATCGCCGCCTACAAGGCGCTGTGGTCCGCGGAAGACGGTTCGACGGCGAGCGGATACCCCTCCGACATCGTCGCGGCCGTGGACCAGGCGGTCGCGGACGGCGTGGACGTCATCAACTTCTCGGTCTCGGGCACCCTGACCGACTTCCTGGACCCGACGGAGCTCGCGTTCCTCGCGGCGGCGCAGGCGGGCGTGTTCGTGTCGGCGTCGGCGGGCAACAGCGGCCCGGCGTCGGGCACGGTGGCGCATCCCAGCCCCTGGATCACCACGGTGGCCGCGGCCACGCACTCCACCTCGGCGCGGTCCACGGCGACGCTCGGCGACGGCACCAAGGTCTCCGGCACGTCGCTCGCCTCGAAGGTCGTGGGCCCGGCGTCGTTCGTCTACGGGCGCGACGTCGTCGCGGCCGGGGCCACGGTCACGAACGCCGGCATGTGCTTCACGACGGCGGACAACAACGGCAAGCCCGCGCTCGACCCGGCGAAGGTGGCCGGCAAGATCGTGCTCTGCGACCGCGGCGAGAACGCCCGCGTGAACAAGGGCGCGGCGGTCGCCGAGGCCGGTGGCGTCGGCATGGTGCTGGTGAACACGGTCGAGGGCGACACGCTCAACACCGACGTCCAGGCCGTCCCCTCGGTGCACGTGGCCGCGACGGACCGTGACGCGCTGATCGCGTACTCGCGGACCTCGGGCGCCACGGCCACCATCGCGGCGGCCTCGGTCGACACCTCGACGCCCGCCCCGTACACGGCGGCGTTCTCCTCGCGGGGCCCGTCGCTCGCGGGCAACGGCGACATCCTCAAGCCCGACGTCACCGCACCCGGCCAGGACATCCTCGCCGCCGTGGCGCCCCCGGGTCAGCAGGGCCTGGACTTCAACCTGATGAGCGGCACCAGCATGTCCGCGCCGTACGTGGCGGGCCTGGCGGCGGCACTCGTCGAGAAGAACCCGCGGTGGTCGCCGATGGCGGTCAAGTCGGCCCTCATGACCACGGGCTCGGACGTGCTCGACGCCGACCCCGAGGCCCCGGCCACCCTGTTCCAGCAGGGCGGCGGGCACGTGGCCGCGGACGACTCCACCGACCCCGGCCTCGTCTACGACAGCAACGTGGAGGACTGGTTCGCCTTCCTGTGCGGCGCCACGGACGGCGTGCAGCAGGACACCTGCGACGCCCTGGAGAAGGACGGCCACAGCCTGGCGCCGTCCGACCTGAACACCCCGTCCATCGCGATCGGACGGGCCGCCGACGGCCAGAGCGTCACCCGCACGGTGACCAACGTGGGCAAGAAGCGGGCCACGTACACGGCCGACGTGTCGGGCCTGGACGGGCTCGGCGTGCGGGTCAGCCCGCGCAAGCTCACGCTGTCGCCCGGGAAGTCGGCGAAGTTCACCGTCACGTTCACGCGGGGCGAGGCCGCGCTGAACGTCCGGCTCGCCGGGCACCTGACCTGGTCCGACGGCCGGGGCGGGCACAGCGTCCGCTCGCCCATCGTGCTGCGCATGGGCGCCGAGGCCTGGACCGCCCGCTACAACGGCGGCGAGAACGGCCTGGGCGCCAACGACGACAACGGCAACGAGACGCTCGTCTCGCCCGACGGCAAGGTCGTCTACACCGCGGGTCAGACCTCCCCCGCGAGCTGGGGCGGGTTCCAGAACTCCCCCGTGACCGCCGCCTACGACGCCGCCACGGGCCGGCGCCTGTGGTCGGACGTGTACGGCGGGCCCACCGGCGTGGGCGGTGACCAGGCCGGGTTCGGCCTCAGCCCGGACGGCAGCACGCTGTTCGTGCTGGCCGCGGGCGGCGGCTACGGCAACGAGTCCGACTACGTCACCATCGCCTACGACGCCGCCACCGGCGAGCGCCTGTGGGTCTCGGTGTACGACGCCGCCGGCCTGTCCGACTACGGCGAGGCCCTGGCCGTGAGCCCCGACGGCTCCGCCGTCTACGTCACGGGCATGTCGCTCCTGGACGGCGAGGGCAGCGCCGACTACGGCACGATCGCGTACGACGCCGCCACGGGCGAGGAGCTGTGGCGCACCCTGTACGACGGCCCGGTCTCCGGGACGGACGCCGCGCGGGCGATCGCCGCGTCGCCGGACGGTTCGGCCGTCGTCGTCACCGGGCAGAGCCGCGGCGAGGGCAAGAGCCTCGTCGACTGGGGCACCGTGGCGTTCGACGCCACGACCGGCGAGCAGCTCTGGGACGCCACGTACGACGGCCCGGACGACAAGGGCGGCTCGGGCGGCGCCGTGGCGATCACCCCAGACGGCACCGTCGTGGTGACGGGCGACAACAACAGCGCCCAGAACGCCACCGACTGGGTCACCATCGGCTACTCGCTGGAGACCGGCGAGGCGCTGTGGACCGAGCGGCTCGACGGCGGTACCGGCGACACGGACGTGCCCCGCGCGGTCGTGGTCAGCCCGGACGGCGAGTCCGTCGTCGTCACGGGCAACTCGTGGGGCGAGGGCACCGGCAGCGACTACCTGACGGCCGTCTACGACGTCGCGACCGGCGAGAAGCAGTGGTCGGCGCGCTACGACGGCTCGGGGCACGGGCTCGACGTCGCGTACACCGCGGCGTTCTCCCCCAGCGGTGACCACGTGGTCGTGACGGGGCAGAGCAAGGAGGCGGAGACCGAGGAGGACTTCGCGACCGTCGCCTACGCCGTCGCCACGGGCGAGCAGGTCTGGTCGGCGCTGTACGACGCCGGCGGGTCCGGCGACGTCGCCAACGGCGTGGCCGTCACGACGGGACCGGGCTCGGGGAGCCGCGTGGTGGTCACGGGCCAGAGCAACGTCCGGCTCGACGAGATGACCAGCGACGCCGACATGGCGACGGTGTCCTACCTGGTGCCGTGGCGCTGAGGTAGCGGCATCCCGCTGGTCGGGCTCACCGTCCGCTGGTCGAGCTCACCCGCTGGTCGAGCTTGTCGAGACCTCACCAGGTCTCGACAAGCTCGACCAGCGGTTTGTGCTGTGCCGGTCAGCCCAGCGTGTAGGCCCGGATCACCGTCTTCTTGACCGAGCCGCCGGCCGCGTCCCGGGCCTCGACCCGGAGCGAGACGTGGTCGGCGCCGCGCGGCGCACGCACCGCCGCGTCGTACACGCCGTCACCGGCCCGGGTCGCCTTCGCCCGGTGCCAGGTGCCGCCGTCGTCCGCGGACCACCACAGGCGCACGTCCTCGACGGCCGACGTGTCGTACGCGTCGTCCTGGTGGACCGCGGTGACCCGCACCCGGGTGTTCCGCGGCGCCGAGCCCGACGGGTCGAGCCCGCGCACGTCCCACGACGTGTCGAGCAGCGGCGGGTGCGCGTTGGCGGCGGCGTCGGACCGGGCGTGGAACCGCCACTCGCCGGTGACGCTCGTGGCGAGCCGGTAGGCCGGGTCGTCGGGCGTGCTCTCCAGCAGCATCCGGTAGTCCGCCCCACCCTCGGGGACGGTGGGGAACGAGTACGGTTCCGGCTCGTCGTCGACCAGCTCGCCGTCCTGCCACACGCGCAGGCGCAGTGCGACGTCGGAACCCCACAGCACGCCGCCGTCGTCGTCGGCCCGGTCGGTCGGGGCCAGCGAGAGGCGGTCGTCCCAGTGCTCCACGGGCGTGATGCTGGAGACCGCGGGCGCCAGCACACCTGCCGCGAGTCCCTGCCGGGCGCGGCCGGGCTCGCTCCAGACGTGCCTCTCGGCCTCGGCGAGCACCACGCCCACGCCGTCCTCCTGGATCTCGGACCCGAGGTACCACTCGCCCGGCAGCGCCGTCAGGTACTCGGTGCGCCGGGTACCCACGGGGACCGCCTCCACGGCACCACCGGCGACGATGGTGCCCGGCTCCCAGTACATGCGCTCGGCCAGGTGGGTGTCGCCGACCGAGGCGCCATAGGTGGTGTCGACGGCGACGGTGGTGCGACGGTCGCCGCGCAGCGCCGGTACCTCCACGCCCTCGCTGTGGTGCGCGAGGTCGTAGCGGTAGGCGGCGGCCTCGTCCCCCGCGGTCGGCGCCAGGAGCGTCGCCTGGACGATGGTGTCGTAGTCGCCGTGGGTCGCCGCCGGCACCGGGGTCAGCGCCAGGTCGGTCTCCGGCCCGTACTTCACGTTGACGCTCGCGTAGACGAGCTCCGCGGAGTCCTCGGTCTCCACCGACAGGCCGAGGCTGGCCAGGTCGGCCGGGCGCTGCGTGGAGGTGGTGGCCTCCCGCGCCGTGGTCCCGTCCAGGAGCACCTCGGCGTCGGCTGTGGCGTCGACCTCGCCGCCACCCAGGAACAGGGCGTCGGTCACGGCGCCGTCGTCGTCGAACGTCTCGATGAACGCCACCGTGCTGTAGACGCCCGGGACGACGCGCGCCGTGGCGACGCCGTCCTCGAAGAAGAGGTCGGTGCCGAACAGCTCGCCGTCCTCGGCGTCCAGCTTGATCGCGGCGCCCCACGTGTCCGCGGTGACGGGCTCGCCCTCGCGGTCGACGGCGCGCACGGTCAGGTCCACGTACTCGCGCTCCTTGGCCCAGCCGACGGGCGTGCGCACGTCCGTGCCGTCCGCGGACGTCGCCACGACGTTCCCGCCGACGGCGCCGATCGCGCCCGGCCCGTCGTGGGCGGTCACGTCGACCTCCGCGGTCCCACCTGCGGGCACGACGACGGAGCTTGCCGACAGCGTCAGCGCGCCGGGCACCGCGGTGCCCTCCGCGTCGGCGACCTCCGCCGCCAGGGTGAGCGTGACGTCGTCCGCCCCGGCGTTGGCGTAGGTCAGGGTGCCGGACGCCGTCTCCCCGTCGTGCGGCCAGGTGAACGTGCCCAGCGAGAGGGACGCGGGGCTCGCGGTCACGTCCTGCGCGACGGCGCCGGGGATCGTGATGCGCCCCGCGCCCTCGGACCAGACGTCCGCGCCCGTGGGCTCGGCCGAGCCCATCAGGGCGGCCTTGAGCGCCTGTCCGTCCAGGTCGGGCCAAGCCTGCTTGAGCACCGCCGCGGCGCCCGCGACGTGCGGGGTGGCCATGGAGGTGCCGCTCAGCGCGGTGTACAGGTCGTCGACCGGTTCGCCCGCGCCCGTACCCGCCGCCAGCGCGGCGATGATCCCGTCGCCCGGCGCCACGACGTCCGGCTTGAGCAGCCCGGGCTCGAAGCCGCCGCGGCTGGAGTACGAGGTGACCGTGTCGGCGTCGTCCACGGCGCCCACCGTCAGCGCCGACGCCGCGATGCCCGGCGAGCCCACGGTGCCGTACCCGAAGTCGCCGTCGTTCCCCGCGGCCACGACGAAGAGCGTCCCGTACTGCGCGGACAGCTCGTCCACCGCCATGGCGTCCGGCGAGGGGACGTCGAAGAACAGGCTGCCCAGGGACAGGTTGACGACGTCGGCGCCCTCGGCAGCCGCCCACTCCATGCCCTCGATGACGCCGGACATCTCGCCGAAGCCGTCGTCGTCCAGCACCTTGCCGACCAGCAGGTCGGCGTCGGGTGCCACGCCCTGGTTGACGCCGTCGGACGCCTCGCCCGAGCCGGCCACGATCGAGGCGACGTGCGTGCCGTGCCCGGCGCCGTCGGTCACCCCGCCCGTGCCGGTGAAGTCCCGCTCGCCGGCGACGACGTCGTCGAGGTCGGGGTGCGTCGCGTCGATGCCGGAGTCGAGCACGGCGACCGTGACGCCGTCGCCCGTGTAGCCGGCGTCCCATGCCACGGGCGCGCCGATCTGCGGCATCGAGTCGGCGTCCGACGCCCGGACCGGCTGGTCCAGCCAGACGTACCCGACGGCGTCGGTCCCTGCGGGGCGCTTGGCACGCTTTTCTTGGGCCTTGCCTGGCGTCTTGCCCGGGGCCTCGACCGGGGCGAGGGCGTCGAGCAGCTTCGCTGCCCGGCCCTTCGGCAGCACGTCCGCTACCGCTCCCAGGGACTCCAGGTCGCGGTCGGGCGTGATGCCCGACGCCGCCCAGTCCTGCTCGGCCGGTGCCGCCGAACGGGCGCCGGTGTCCTTGGCTGCGGTGTCCGGGGAGCCGGCGCCGTCCTCGGCCGCGCCGTCGGCCACCGCGCCGTTCGACACCGCGGGGGCCGCCGCGGCGGACTGCACGATCACCGGCAGCGAGTCGCGCGAGGCGTCGTCGTACCCGGCCTCGACCAGACCCGTCACGTCGAACAGCGCGCGGTCCAGGCGGCCGGGCACGAGCCGCGCCACGTCGCGCGGGATCACGTAGAGGTGGTCCCCCTCGCGCCGCTGGAAGAACGCCATGTGCTCCCGGCCCTCGCCGGGCCGCACGGTCGCCGTCGTCGGGTCCGGCGTGCCGTCGGCCGTGGTCCCCACGGTGACGACGTCGCCCGTCAGCAAGGTGACGGTCGCGGTACTTCCCTGGCCGGCGGCCGCGGGCCGGGCCTTGAGGTCCTGCTGCGCCGGTGAGTCCTGCTGTGCCGGTGTGTCCTGAGGTACGGCCGCGGTCGCCCACGTCCCCCCGCCCAGCGCGATCGCCAGAGCGACCGCCGCTGCACTTGCTCTCTTGCGCATCGGGTTCTCCCGTCCGAGTGGAGCACGCCGCCTCTGCGGCGCCACGCATCTCAGACGCACCGAACCCGCTGCCAGGTTGTATGACCTGCGAAAATACTCAGAACGGACTTACCCGACGGACGAACCCGGGGCCGCCTCCAGCGCTCTCCTTTGAGACCTAAGTTTCTTCGCTTTGGGGCGCCCCAAAGCGAAGAAACTTAGGTCTCAAAGGAGAGGTGCCAGCTCGGCTCACGCCCCACCGACGGCGTCCGCACCCACCCGCCGACGGCGTCCCCACCCACTGACCGACGGGGCCCGCCCGATTCGCGGCCGTGCCCTGCGCGGCCGACGGCGTCCGGCACCGTTACGCCCTGCCCCCAACGCCCTCGGCCCCGGTACCCGCTACCCCGCAGACGCAGCCGGCACCGGCCGCGTCTCCGGGGCGTCCAGCCGCAGCCGCCTCGGCGACACGTATCGCCGCCGGTCGGTCACCAGGATCGTCGCCAGCAGCCCGACGACGAGCCACGCCACCAGCGCCGCGATCCCCGCACCGAGGCTCGCGCCGCCGGCCGACACGGCGCGCAGCGCGATGATCGCGCCGTGCGTCGGCAGCAGGTCGCCGATCGCGTACAGCGGCCCCGGCAGCGTCGAGACCACCCCGGTCGCCACCGTCAGCACCGCGATCGCGAGCGACGCCAGCCGCCCACCCGGCCCGAAGATCGCCGCCAGCGCCTGGTTCAGCGCCACGAACGCGGCCGCCGCCAGCAGGGCCACCCCCAGGAACCCCGCCGCCGCCGACAGGTGCAGCCCCAGCACCGGGATCGCGACCGCCGAGATGACCACCGCCGCGGTCGCCGCCGCGACCGCGCCCGGCACCGCCGCGCGCAGCGTCAGCTTCCACGTCGGCTCGCGCGACGTCAGGATGCCGGCGGGCAGCGGACGCGTCGCCAGGTACGTGACCAGCGCGAGCGCCCACAGGGCCAGCGCGGAGAACAGCGCGACCGAGAGCACGCCGAATGGCTCGGAGGTGGTGGTCGACGTCGTCGGGTCGGCGGCCACCTCCGAGAGGTGGTCCTGCTCGTCGTCGGTGTAGGTCGGCACCTGCTCGACGGCGTCGGACAGCCCGGAGGCGAGCTGCTGCGTGCCGTCGTCGACCTGGTGGGCGCCGTCGGCGACCTGGTCGGCGCCGGGCACGAGCTCGTCTGCGCCGGCCGCCAGCCCGCCTGCCCCCGTGGCGACCTGCTGCGCCGCCGCGCTCGTCTGCGCCACCCCGGCGTTCAGGTCGGCCGCGCCCGAGGCGAGCTGCCCGGCCGCGGCGTCGACCTGCCGGGCGCCCGACGCGACGCCCTGCGCGCCCGTGTTCAGGTCGTCGGCCGAGCTCGCCGCCGAGGAGATGCCGGCGGCCAGCTCGCCCGTCCGGTCGGCCAGGTTCGCGGCGCCCCGGGCGACCTGCCGCGAGCCCGTGCGCAGCGACCGCACCGCGTCGCGCGCGGAGGTGACGTCGGCCCGCACCCGGGCCTTGCCCGCGTCCAGCCGCTCGACGGCGGAGTCCGCCCGGTCGGCGGCTCGCTCCAGCGCCCGGCAGAAGGCCCGGTCGGCCACCACACTGGTGCCGCACCGCTCGGCCAGCCCGCGCACCTGGGCGGCCACGTTCTGCACGTCCGGCAGCCGGTCCAGCCGACCGATCGCGCGGTTCGTCGCGGGAACCACCCGGTCGGCCAGCCGCTCGTTGCCGTCGGCGACCCGGCCGGCGCCGGCGGCCAGCTCCTGGGCCGCGGCGGGGAGCCGGGCCGTGCGCGCCGCGGCGGTGTCCAGGGCCGACGACAGCGCGGCCGTGCCCTGCGCCACCTGCCCGGCCCCCGTCGCGAGCGAGCCGGTCGCACCGCTCAGCGCGGACGCCCCCGAGGCGAGCCCCGCGGACCCGGACGCGAGCTGGCCGGTCCCGGCGGCGAGCGCCCCCGCTCCCCCGGACAGCGCGTTCGCGCCCTGCGCCACCTGGTCGACGCCGCCGGAGAGCTCGTCGGCGCCGTCGCTGAGCTGGGCGGCGCCGTCGGCGAGCTGCGCCGCGCTGTCCGAGGCGTCGCCGAGCTGCTGGTGCAGGGACGTGAAGCTGGCGTAGATGTTGCCGAGGTAGGACTCGACGACGGTCTGGTTCAGGGCGTCCTGGGTGTCGGCGGCGACGCCGTCGGACAGGTACGGGTCGGCCACACCGGCGGCGTTGCTCGTCGTCACGTCGAGGTTGGCGCGGACGGCGTCCATCGGGTCCGCGGCGGTCGCGGCCGACATGCCCTGGGCGGAGAAGTCCTGCGGGATGGTGACGACGGCGGCGTACGTGCCGGAGTCGAGCCCGGAGCGGGCGTCGGAGGCGTCGGTGAGCACCCAGGTGTACGCGGAGCCCTCGTCGTGGGTCAGGTTCCCGGCGAGCGTGCGGCCCAGCGGCACCTGCTGGCCGTTGACGTCGACGGGCTCGTCGTTGTTCACGACGGCGGCCTGGGCGGTGCCGTGGTCGCTGCCCGGGGACCAGAACGCCCAGGTGAGCAGGCCCATGACGAGCAGCGGCACGGCGACGAGCGCGGTCCAGGTGCGCCAGGTCAGGGGCTTGGTCGTCAGGGCGCGGGCGGAGGCGGCGAACGACATGGTGATCACAGGACCTCTGCGGGTCGGCGGGTCATGGCGTGGAGCTGGGTGGCGGTCGGCGGGAGCAGGTCGGCCACCCGGCCGGGGTCCTGGCAGGTCAGGACGAACGTCGCGGGCGCGCCGCCGGCGGTGACGCGGAAGCCGATCTGGTCGCGCAGCCGGGCGCGGGCCTCGGAGCGGAGCACCAGGTCGGCGTCGTCGACGAGGATCAGCTCGATGTCGCGGGTCAGGGCCTCGGTGACCCGGCCGGCGGGGTCCCGGTCGTCGCGCCCGCTGACGACGGCGACCCGGGGCCGCAGCGCGTGCACGTGCTGCGGCAGGACGTGCCCCAGCACCTTCAGGTCGCCGCGGTGCCGGGTCACGCGCCCGGCGATCGAGAGCAGCAGGGCCGACTTGCCGACGGCGCCCGACCCGTGCAGCACCAGCACCTCGCCCCGGGGTACGTGCAGCTCGACGTCGCGGTAGACGGGTCGGCCGCGGTCGTCGTCCAGGCTGAGCGCGTGGGCGCTGATCGCCTCGTCGCCGCCCGGGGCGGGCCAGTCGGACAGGCGCAGCTCGTGCAGCAGCGCGTCGCCCTCGGCGTCGAACACGGGCAGGCGGCGGTCCAGCGCCGGCGGCAGTCCCCAGGCGCGGTCGCCCAGCAGCGCGAGCACGGCGGGCACGAACGTCATCCGGACGATGAACGCGTCGATGAACACGCCCACGGCCAGGGCGAACGCGATCGGCTTGATGGTGGAGCTGCCGTCCGGCACGAACGCGGCGAAGACGCCGAACATGATCAGGGCGGCCGCGACGACCACGCGGGACGCGGACACGAAGCCCTCCTCGATCGCCTCGTGCGCGCCGCCGTGGTGGGCGTAGTGCTCCCGGATGCGCGAGACGAGGAAGACCTCGTAGTCCATCGCGAGGCCGAACAGCACGCCCATCAGGATGATCGGCAGGAAGCTGACGACGCTGCCCACGTGGGCGACGTCGAGCAGGGCCGCGCCGTGCCCCTCCTGAAAGACGAGCGAGGTGAGGCCGAAGGCCGCCCCGATGGAGAGCAGGTAGCCGACGGTCGCCTTGATCGGCACCCACACCGACCGGAAGACCATGGCGAGCAGCACCAGGGACAGCCCGGCGACGAGGATGCCGAACGGCAGCAGGGCGGCGCCCAGGCGTGCCGAGACGTCGATGCCGACGGCGGTCAGGCCCGTGACCGCCGTCTGGGTGTCGTACGTGTCGAGCCAGTGCGGCTCCTGGGCCCGGATGCGTTCGACCAGCGCGTCGGTGCGGGCGTCGTCGGGCGCGGTGGTGGGAACCACCTGGATGATGCCGGTGTCGCCCTTCTCGTTGGGCGTGGCCAGCGGCACCGCGGCGACGCCGGGGATGTCGCGGATCTCGTCCGCGAGGTCGTCGACCAGCCCGGAGGGGTCGGTGGACTGGATGACGTCGGCCGTCACGAGCAGCGGGCCGTTGTAGCCGACGCCGAAGTGGTCGGCCACCACGTCGTACGTCTCGCGCACGTCGGTCCCGGCGGGCTGGCTCCCGTTGTCGGGCAGCGCGAGGCGCAGGTTCGCGGCGGGCACGGCGAGCGCCCCCAGCCCCAGGACGACGACGGCGATGGTGATCAGGGGCCTGCGCGTGACGAACCGGACCCACGGCCGGGCGACCCGGGGCGTGTGGAGGCGGCGCTCCTTCCGCCGTTTGTGCGGTTTGCGGACGCTCCGCGGCACCATCCGGTTCCCCGCGAACGCCAGCAGCGCGGGCACGAGCGTCACGGCGACGCACACCGCGATGCCGACGCCGAGCGCCGCCGAGACGCCCATCGTCGTCAGGAACGGGATGCGCGCGACGGCGAGGCCGAGCAGCGCGATGAGCACCGTGAGCCCGGCGAACAGCACCGCGGACCCGGCGGTCGCGGTGGCGCGCGCGATGGACTCCGCGACGGGCAGTCCCTCGGCGAGCTGGTCGCGGTGCCGGGACAGCAGGAACAGCGCGTAGTCGATGCCGACGGCCAGGCCGATCATCACGGCGAGCATGGGGGCGGTCGAGGACACCGGGACGAAGAGGGTGCCGAGATAGACCAGCGCCACGGACACGCCGACGCCCAGCACGGCAGTAAACAGCGGCATCACGGCGGCGACGAGCGACCGGAACATGAGCAGCAGCACGACGAGCGCGATGACCAGGCCGATCATCTCGGTGGCACTGAGCCCCGGGATGCGGTTCGCGAACGCGTCGCCGCCCGTGTAGACGCGGGCGCCGTCCCCGACGGCGGCGGCGAGGTCGTCGGCGATGCCGCTCAGGTCGGTCAGCGTGCTGTCCTGGACCTGGGTGGAGTCCACGGTGAGCTGCACCCCGATGTTCGCGGCCCGGCCGTCGGACGAGACGGCGTCGTTGACGTCCGGGTCGAACGGGTCGGACGCGCGCTCGACCTGCGGCACGTCCCCGATGCGGTCGACGGCGTCGGACACGGCCCCGTGGATGGGCCCCGTGTCCACCTGCTGCCCCTCCGGGACGAGCAGGACGAGCTGGGCGGAGGTGCCGCTGACCTGGGGGAAGACATGGTCCAGGTGGTCCATGGCGTCCTGCGACTCCGAACCGGGCACCGTGAAGGTGTCGTCGGTGCCCTTGTTCAGGGCGCCGCTCGCGCCGCCGCACGCGAGCAGGATCAGGAGCCACGCGACGACGACCAGCCCCCGGTGGCGGGCCACCGCGTGCCCGAGCCGATACAGGAAAGACGACATCACGCACCTCCTGCGTACCGAGACAGCGCAGTTCCATGCTGACAGCGGGCAGCGCTGCCGACATGTCGAACGCGGGCGAACCCGGCCGCGACGGTCGCGGCCGGGTTCGCCCCTCGGGTCTTGCTGGAGGGGCACCTACTCCTTGACGGACCCCGCCGTCAGCCCCTCGACGATCCAGCGGCTCGCCAGGGCGAACAGCACCATGGTCGGCAGCACCGTGAGCACGGCGGCGGCCGACATCGGGCCCCAGGCGATGTTGAACGTCGAGATGAAGCCGTTCAGCGCGGCCGGGATCGTCTTGTTGGCGTCGGAGTTCATCAGCACGACGGACAGGAACAGCTCGTTCCAGCAGTTCACGAAGTTGAAGATGAACGCGGCGGCGATCCCGGGCGCCATGACCGGCACGAGCACCCGGAACAGGGCGCCGAGCCGGGAGCACCCGTCGATCATCGCGGCCTCCTCCAGCGCGTCCGGCATGTTCTCGAAGAACCCGCGCAGCATCACGGTGGAGAACGGGATGCACATGGCGACGTAGACCAGGCCGAGGCCGTGCTTGGTGTCCACCAGGCCCAGGTCGGCGAGCATCGCGTACAGCGGCCCGAGCGCGATGAACGCCGGGATCATCTGCGTGAGCAGGAACGCCCCGAGCACCGCGCCCTTGCCGCGGAACTCGAACCGGGCCAGCACGTAGGCGCTGAGCAGCGCGATGAGCGTGGCCGTGGCCCCCGCGACCAGCGCGACCACCAGCGAGTTGCCGATGAACGTGCCGAACGCGGACGTGGCGAACAGCTCGGTGTAGTTGCCGAACGAGAACTCCGACGGCCAGTACTCCAGCGGCCACCGGTTGATCGAGCCGGGCGACTTGAACGAGGTGACGACCACCCAGTACAGCGGGAACAGGGTGATGACCAGCCACAGGGAGAGCCCGGTGACGCGGGCGACACGAGCCGTCATCGCTGGTTCACCCGCCTCATCGCCATCAGGTAGAAGGCGCAGAACACGAACAGGACGACCATGACGGCCAGCCCGATCGCGCTCGCCAGGCCGTAGCTGCCCTGCTGCGTGTACTCGATCATCCAGGTGGTGATGATGTGCGTGCGGCCCGCGGGCCCGCCGTTGGTCATCGCGTAGATGATCTCGGGCGAGTTGAACGTCCAGATCGACCGCAGGAGCACGGTCAGTGCCAGCGTCGTCCAGATGTACGGGATCACGATCGAGAAGAGCCGGCGCACCGTGCCCGCCCCGTCGATGGCCGCGGCCTCCAGCACCTCGTCGGGCACGGACTGGAGGGCCGCGAGGATCATGATCGCGAAGAACGTCACGCCGTACCAGACGTTGGCGACGATCACGGCGACCATGGCGAGCTTCGGGTCGGCGAGCCACGGCAGGGGCGCGTCGATGGCGCCCGCCTTCATCAGCAGGTCGTTCACCACGCCGAACTCGGCGTTGAACATCCAGCGGAACAGCATGCCGACCAGGAAGCCGGACACCGCCCACGGGTAGAAGATCAGCGCCTGGTAGACCCCGCGGAAGCGGAACCGGCGCCACAGGGCCAGCGCCACCAGGAACCCGATGACGAGCTGGGGCACGATCGAGCCGACCACCCACACGAGCGTGTTGCCCGCGACGATCGGGAAGACCGGGTCGGCGAGGATCATGGCGAAGTTGCCCAGGCCCACCCAGGGCGTCGAGGTGAGGTCCCAGAGGTTCCAGTCGCGGAACGCCATCTGGGCGCCCTGGAGCATCGGCCAGTAGGTGAACCAGCTGACGAAGACGATGGCGGGCGCGAAGAACCCGAGGATCGTCAGCGCCTGCCGGCGCCCGAAGGTCCTGCGGCGCACGGGCCCACGCGGTGGGTGGGCCCGTGGCGGCCGGACGGCGGTGGCTGTCACGTCACTGCTCCGAGGCGTACTTCTCGGTCCAGAACGTGTCCCACTCCTCGAGCAGCTCGCTCGTCGTCATGCTGCCGAGCAGCACCGCCTGGAGGTCCCGGTCGGCCTTCTGCTCCCACTCGGTCCACCAGCTCACGCCGCGCGGCTGCACCACGTTGACGTAGGTCTCCGGGTCCTCGGTCATCTCGACGTAGCTCGACCAGGGGCCCTCGGAGTAGAACGGGTCCTCGCCCGCGCCGTCGATGATCGGCACCAGGCTGTTCTCCTGCGCGAACCGGGTCGCCGGCTCCGCGCCCGAGAGGAACTCGACGAGGTCGGCCGCCTCCTCCTGGTGCTCGCTCGCCTCGGCCACGCCCCAGCCCGCGGTCGCGAGCGGCTGCGCCGCCTTGCCCGTGGGGCCCGTCAGCAGCGGGGCCGTGGACCACTGCTCCGCCGTGATGGTCGTCGACTCCGACACCGTGGCGATGACCTCGGGGTCCTGCAGCAGGAACGCCGTCGAGCCGTTGGTGAAGCCCTCCACCATCTCGGGGTAGCCCCACGAGACGGCCGACGGCGGCGCCGCCTCCTCGAACAGCGAGAAGTACGTGTCGACGGCGTCCTGCGCCTCGGGCGCCGAGAAGATCGTCGAGCCGTCCGTGAGCAGGTAGGCGTTCTCCACGTCGAGGTCGTCGATCGTGTACGCCTCGACGGCGGCCACCACGTTGCTGAACCCGTTCTGGCCGCCGCGGAACGCGTAGCCGTAGGTGTTCTGACCCGGGTCCTGGATCGCGGAGGCCTGCTCCAGCAGGTCCTCCCACGACGCCGGCGGCCCGTCGAAGCCCGCGGTCTCGACGAGGTCGGTGCGGTAGAACAGCGACAGCCCGTAGAAGCCGTACGGCACGTAGTAGCGGGCGCCGTCCTCCGCGGTGACGGCCTGCGCGTTGTCGGTCAGGTCGTCCCAGCCGGCCCACGTCGTGGCGTCGTCGGACAGGTCGAGGAGCCAGCCGTTGTTGCTGAAGGCGCCGACGGTGCTGTCGCGCACCTCCAGGACGTCGACGCCGCGGCCCGACTGCAGCATCTGCTGGAGCTTCTGGTCGGCCTGGTCGGTGGGCGGGGACACCAGGTCGACGGTGACGCCGGTGTTCTCCGCCTCGAACTCGTCCAGCAGCTCGCGGATCAGGGCCGTGCGGGCCGGGTTGGTCAGGCTCTCGACCATCTGCAGGCGGACGGTCCCGTCCGCGGCGGACCCGCCGCCGGAACAGGCGGTGAGGGCGAGCAGGCTCATCGTGGCCAGGCTCGCGGTGACAGCTCGGGTGCGGTTCATGTGCGCACCTCTCCTTACTTGTCGGTCAGGCTCGTGGGTCAGGCTTGTCTGTCGGGTTCTGTCAGGTGCGGTCGGACGCGCGCCGGTGGGCGCGCGTCAGCCGCGGCGGCGCTCCTCGGCGAACGCCAGGATCTGGGGCACGGCGCGCTCGACGAACGCGTCGAAGTCACGCTGCTCCGTGTACAGGTGCACGGACAGGCGCAGGTAGCCGACGCCGCCGATGCTCGTGAAGGCCGACTCCACGCCGGCCAGGTCCAGCAGGCGCAGGCGCAGCTCGTCGGCGTCGCGGCGGTCCCGGCCCAGCCCGTCGGGCAGCCGGAGCAGGCGCATCGACACCACGGGCATGCCGACGTCGGTCGCCACGGGCTCGTCCACGTGCGGCTGCAGGGCCGCGCCGATGAACGCGGCGCCGTGGTCGGCGAGCGCCGTCATCGTCTCGCGCGCCCGCGCCCAGCCGTGCTCGCGCTCGACGAACTCGATGGCGCGGCCGGCGGCGAGGTAGCTGGTCGCGTCGAGGGTGCCCTGGGAGTCGAACCGCCCGGGGTAGGGCTCCTCGGCGCCCCAGGAGTCAATGAGGGGCCACAGCTCGTCGCGGTCGGCGGCCTGCGTGACGAGCAGCGCCGACCCGCGCGGCGCGCAGGGCCACTTGTGCAGGTTGCCGAACCACCAGTCGCCGCCCGCGGCGGCCGCGGCGTCGGGCACGAGGCCGGGGGCGTGCGCGCCGTCGACCAGCACGCGCGCGCCGCGCTCGTGCGCCAGCTCGGTGATCCGGGCGGTGGGCAGCAGGCGGGCGGTGGGCGAGGTGATCTGGTCGACGACGACGAGGCGCACCGTGTCGGTCAGCGCCGCCCGGAAGCGGTCGACGACGTCGTCGGCGCTCGCCGCGAGCGGGATCGCGACCGGGCGGACCGTGGCGCCGAAGCGGCGCGCGAGCCGCTGCGCGCCCATGGTGATGGCGCCGTAGCCGTGGTCGGTCACGAGGATCTCGTCGCCGGGTGCGAGCCGGAGGGCGTTGAACACGACCGTGGCGGCGGCCGAGGCGTTGGGCACGAACGCCGTGTCCTCGGGCCGGGCGCCGACGAACGGGGCGACGTCCTGGCGGGCCGCGGCGACGAGCTCCGCGACGCGCGGGAACCAGCCGACAGGGCTCAGGTCGGCCTGCCGGCGCAACGCCTCCTGGTGGCGCAGCACCTCGTTCGGCACCGCGCCGAACGAGCCGTGGTTGAGGTGCACCACCTCGTCGTCCAGCGGCCACGCGTCGCGCGCCGGTCCCCCGGACGCGAGCCGTACCGGCACCGGCGCCGGCACTGTGCGTACCTGGTCCATCGCCACCTCCCTCGGTAGTTGTCGGACAACCATGGCAGGCTGGACCGCACAACACCAGAGATTCCCGGCAGATGACACAGATTTGTAGGACAGGTTTTACGGGCGCGAAATGTCCCCCTGCGGCCCGGAACCTGACATCCTGGAGGGATGCACGAGGTGAGCGCAGTCGAGACCGCCCTGCACGGCCTGCGGACCCTGATCGCCGACGGCTCGCTGCACCCGGGCGACCGGCTGCCCAGCGAGGGCGAGCTGAGCGAGCGGCTCGGCGTCTCGCGGGGGTCGGTCCGGGAGGCGATCCGCACCCTCTCGGCCCTGGGTGTCGTCGAGACGCGGCGGGGCGCGGGCACCTACGTGGGCGAGCTGCGCGCCGCCGACATGATCCAGACGCTCACGCTCACGGTCGGCCTGCTGCCGCTGGAGTCGATCCTGGAGCTGTTCGAGCTGCGCCGGGTGCTGGAGGCGCACGCCGTCGCGCTGTCGGCCGCGCGCTGCGACGACGCCACGCTGGCGGGGCTGGGCGACCTGCTGGACCGGCTGGAGGCGAGCGAGGACGTCGACGAGCAGTCGGCGCTCGACCACGAGTTCCACATGGGGATCGTGCGGCTGTGCGGCAACGAGTCGCTCGGGTCGATGGTCTCCGTGCTGCGGTCCCGCTCGCGCGCCTACCCGGTGCTGAACCCGGACACCAAGCGGGTCTCCGACGCCGGCCACCGGGCGATCCTGCGCGCGCTGACGGCGCGCGACCCGGTGGCGGCGTCGGTGGCGGCGGCCGCGCACGTGACGCAGAGCGAGGTGTGGCTCCGCGAGGTGCGGCCGGCGCCGGAGACGATCGGCTGATCTCTCAGGGGCGGAGCGGTCTCAGTGGTGCTGAGGCCTCAGGGGCGGAGCGCGACCTTGAGGGCCTCGCGCGCGTCCATGAGGCGGTACGCCTCGGCGGCGTCGTCCAGGGGCAGCGCGACGTCGAAGACCCGACCCGGGTCGATCTCGCCGTTCAGCACCTGGGTGATGGCCGCCTCCTGGTAGGCGCGGACGGGCGCGGGGCCGCCGGCCAGGCGCGCGTTCTTGCCGAACAGGGAGCCGAACCCGACGGGCGCGTCCTCGTACTGCGGCACGCCGACGCGCGAGATGACGCCACCGGGCCGGACCACGCCGTAGGACTGCTCGTAGGCGGGCATGTGGCCGACGGCCTCCAGGACCACGTGGGAGCCCTCGCCGCCGGTCAGGTCCATGACCCGGCCGATGCCCTCGGCGCCGCGCTCGGCGACGACGTCGGTGGCGCCGAACTCGCGGCCCAGGTCGGTGCGGACCGTGTGGCGGCCCATCAGGATGATGCGCTCGGCGCCGAGCTGCCGGGCGGCGAGCACGGCGGACAGCCCGACGGCGCCGTCGCCGATGACCGTGACGGTCTGGCCGGCGGAGACCTGCGCCATGTGCGCGGCGTGGTACCCGGTGAGGTACACGTCGGACAGGGTGAGCAGGGAGTTCAGCAGGCCCTCGTCGGCGGTCGCGGGGTCGACGTCGGGCACGACGACGAGGCTGCCGTCGGCCAGCGGGATGCGCGCGAGCTCGGCCTGGAGGCCGCCGTTCTCGGGCGACCCGTACCAGCCGCCGTGCACGCACGAGGTCTGGAAGCCGTCGCGGCAGAACGCGCAGGTGTTGTCGGAGAACGCGAAGGGCGCGATGACGAAGTCGCCCGCCTTCACGTTCGTGACGGCGCTGCCGGTCTCCTCGACCACGCCGATGAGCTCGTGGCCCATGGGGTTGCCCTGCCCCGACCCGGGCATGGAGTGGTAGGGGTGCAGGTCGGAGCCGCACACGCAGGCGCGCAGGGTGCGCACGATCGCGTCCGTGGGCTGCCGGAGGACGGGGTCGGGGACGGTCTCGACGCGCACGTCGCCGGCGCCGTACATGAAGGTTGCTCGCATGGGGGGGGTGGTGCCTTTCGGTCTTTCGGGAGGGTGGTGCTGGTCTGGTGCTCGCGAGAGGGGGCGCGGGCCGTGGAGGCGGGGCTCAGGCCTCGGGGATGTCCCGGCCGAACGTCTCCAGGGTCACGTCGGCGGGCTCGGGGCCGCCGCGCCGCCCGGTGTCCAGGGCGTCGATCGCTGCCAGCTCGGCGGCGGACAGCTCGAAGCCGGTGACGTCGAAGTTCTCCGCGATGCGGCTCGGCGTGACGGACTTGGGGATCGCGGAGCGGCCCTGCTGCAGGTGCCAGCGCAGCATGACCTGCGCGGGGGTGCGGCCGTGGGCCTCCGCGATCCCGACGATCGACGGGTCCTGGAGCGTGCTGGTGTGGCCGGAGTCGCGGTAGAAGGTGATGCCACCGATGGGCGACCACGCCTGGGTCACGATCCCGGCGGCGGCGTCGGCGGCCAGCACGTCCGGCTGGCGGAAGTACGGGTGCACCTCGACCTGGTTGACCGCCGGGACGACGCTCGCCGCCTCGGCCAGCCGGTCCAGGTGCTCGGGCATGAAGTTGCTGACGCCGATGGCGCGGACCTTGCCGTCGGCCAGCAGGGTCTCCAGCGCCCGGTACGCCTCGGTCGTGAGGTCGAACCGGCTCGGCAGCGCCTGGTGCAGGATCAGCAGGTCGATCGTCTCGACGCCGAGCTTGGCCGCGCTCTTGTCGAAGGCGTGCAGCGTGGCGTCGTACCCGTAGTCGCTGATCCAGACCTTGGTCTCCAGGAAGACGTCGGACCGGTCCAGGCCCGACCGACGCAGGGCCTCGCCGACCTCGCGCTCGTTGCTGTACGCGGCGGCCGTGTCGATGTGGCGGTAGCCCGCGCGCAGGGCCTCGGTGGTGGCCTCGACGGTCTCGTCGGGCGGTGTCTGGAAGACGCCGTAGCCGAGGGCCGGCATCTCGACGCCGTTGTTCAGCGTGAGGGTGGGGATGTTGTTGGTGCTCGCCGTCATGCCCTCCACGCTAAGGACGCGCGGCGGGACGTGGCAGGTTCTGCTGGTACCCCGCTGGCGGGGGTCCCGCTGCCGACGACGATCGTCAGGCCGGCGCCGGCTCCGTCACGTGCACGACGGCGACGGTGATGTGCGCGTCCCCCACGCCCTGCGCCGTGAGCAGGTCACGGACGGCCAGGTGCACGGCGCGCGTCGTCGCCGCGGCGCCGTACGCCAGGCCGACCTCGACGGCGATGTCCACGCGGGTCTCCCCCGCGCTCCGCCGGACCACGACCAACGGCGCGTCGTCGCGGCGGACGCCGAGCCCGCGAGCGCCCGCGCCGATCGCCCGGGCGACGGCGGTCCCCGCGGCGTAGAGGCCGGTCACCCCGGGCGTCGCCCGGACCGCTGCCTCGACCTGCTCCGCCATCACGTCCACGTTCTCGTCGATCAACGTTGCCTCTTCCTGGTTCATGACAGCGGCCTGACGTCGCTGACCGTGATGTCGATACCTGTCACGTCGAGCGCCGTGTGGGTCGCGAGCCGGTCGGCGATCTCCTCGCGCAGCCGTGCCGTCGCGACGTGGATCGGCTGACCGTAGAGCAGGCTCACGTCGACCAGGACCCGCACGGGCGAGGTGAGCACCGTGACGTCACCGTCGAACCGGCACCGCCCCACGAGCACGCCGGGCACCGCGTTCTCGGCGGCGCGCACCAGGCCGCGCACGGCACCCTCGGTGATCACCAGGTCGGCGTCGGGCGTGGGCCCGGCCAGCGGGATGCGGCGGCCGGAGCGGGCCTCCAGGGCGATGCCGCCCAGGATGCGGCGCACCCAGCCGTCGTCGGCCTGGGGTTCGGCGGCCGTGTCGGCCGCGATCAGGTCGGGCGTGAGGTCGTGCAGCCGGGCGAGGGCGTCGAGCGCGATCCGGCAGGCCGCGGAGCCCTCGATCGACGGGTCGGGCGGGGTGCGCCCGGCCTCCAGGTAGTCGGTGAGCTCCTCGATGGTGTGGCCGTCGAGGTCGTCGTCCAGACCTGGCGCCTCGTCCGGGCCCAGCTCCTCCGGGCGCAGCTCGTCGTCGGGGTTGTGCCAGCGCGCTGCGGGTGGGTCGATCTCGGGTGTCATCTCCACCCCTCCATCCGCACGATGATGTGCTTGCGCGCGCGAGCCAGCAGGCCCCTGACCGTCGTCACCGGAGTGTTCATCGCCTCGCCGATCTCGTCGTAGGAGAGTCCGCCCACCTCGCGCAGCACCCAGCACTCACGCTCTGCGTCTGCGAGCGTACCGAGGGCCGCGGCCAGGGCCTCGACCCCGGCCCGGCCCTCCACCACCCGCTGCGGCGACTCACGGGCGGGCGCCGGTGCCGCGATGTCGTCGACGCTCACCTGGGGGCGGTTCGCCCGGAGGCGGTCCAGCGCCTTGCGGCTGACGATCCGCATCAGCCAGCTCCGCACCTTGCCGGGGTCGTCCAGCTCGGGCAGCCGCTGCCAGGCGGTCACGAAGGCCTCCTGCACGACGTCGTCCACCTCCGCGCTCCCGTTGAGCATGCGGCGGGTCGTGGCCCGCATCATGGGCGTGTACCGGCGCACGACGACCGCGAAGGCCGCGACGTCGCCGTCGGCGGCACGGCCGGCGACGATGCGGTCGTCCGCATGGTCGAGCGGGGAGGTGGCACCGGTTCCCGCGGGGTCGCCGTTCAGTTCTCGCTCCCTCCGCGACCAGCCGGGTCGGTCACCGGCCGGGATCCCATCCTCACCTCGGCGGGTCGTTCCCGCCTGCGGGCGGCGTCCGGCCGTCACCGGACCCTGGTCCTGGTGCGCGGGCTGTCCCGCCAGCGCCGGTCGGCCAGGTGCACCAGCACGGGCACCCGCACCCCGGCGAGCGAGTCCCACTCCTCCACCGCTCGCTCCGCCGCCGCGAGCACCTGCGCCAGGTCGGCGCCGCTCCGGACGATCACGGCGAGACAGATCGCCGGGGCGCCCCGCACCTGGTAGACGCTGGTCCGCGCCGAGAGCACGTCGCCCCGCTCGGTGAGCGGCCCGGCGAGCAGCGCGCGGGCGACGCCCTGGTCGACGGTCGTCCGCCCGTCGTCCGCCCGGAGGCTCACGACGGTCGGCGTCCTGCCGCGGGCACGCGTCGCGAGGAACACGATCAGCAGGACGATCAGCACGACCGCGGCGGCCAGTGCGGCGGCCTGCACCCCGGGCACGCCGCCGACGTCGGGCAACCCCGCTGCCCACGTCCGCGACCGCTCGAGCGCCGGCTGGGCGCGCTCGGCCGGGACCCACCACCCCCGGGGGCGCACCTCGTCGAGGATCACCGCTGCTCCGCCGGCGAGCAGCAGGAGCCCGCAGAGCAGGAGCAGGGCACGGTTCAGCCACCTGCTGGACGAGCTCACGAGATGACCCCCTGGTCCGCGACGAGCAGGCGCTGCGGGGCGGGGAAGCCGACCCGGTCGAGCACGGCGGCCGCGGTGTCCGCTGCCGCCTGGCGGTCGACGGGGACCCCGCTGGTCGGCGTGAGCCGCACGGTGGTCCGGCGCCGGCCGACGCTGGCCGAGATCTGGCGTCGGTCCAGCCCGCAGCGGACGGCGACGGCGGCGACCACGGCGTCGGCGAGCACGCCGTCGTCCACGACCAGCGCCACCCGGTCCGTCCGGCGTGCCCGGCGGCGCAGGCGCCCCGGCAGCACGGCGGCGAGCACCAGCGCGAGACCCACCAGGAGCGCCAGGACGCCGACCGCGACGAGGGTGCCGCCGTCGTCCGCCCGGGACGTGACCTGGGAGAGCCGGTCCGCCAGCTCGCCTCGCGCCCCGGGGGCGACGAGCCACCACACGCCCAGCGCGAGCGCGGCGACCAGCAGCACCACCAGGACCGTCGCCAGGACCGCCGCGGCGGTGGTGCGCGCCGAGTGCGTCTCCCGGCGGACGACCCGCCGGTACACCGACTGCTCCCTCTTCGATGCGCTGTTCACCGCACCCTCCGTCCGCTGATCCGGCGCACACCCGCGTACCGCACGTCGACGCTGCCGACCGTCCGGCCGCCCAGGTCGCGCATCCCCGTGATCACGTGCCGGCGCAGCGCCGAGCTGCGCTCCTCGATCGACCCGGTCACCCCGCCGCCGACGGTGACGGGCAGCGTCACCGCGACCGTGAGCGCGCCCCCGGCGTCCGCCAGACGTACCGACACCTGGCCCAGCGGCACGTACGCCGCCTCGTGGGCCAGGCAGGCGGCGAGCTTCTCGACGGCGCGCGCGGAGATCCGCAGGGTGCCGGGCACGGCACCGCCGACGGGTTCGACGGCCGTCATGACGACGAACGCCCGCCCCGGAAGGCGTCCGCGAGCGCCCGGAGGTCCAGACGGCCGTCGGCCACCCGGCCGGCCACGGCACCGACGAGCATCGCCACCCCCACGAACACGAACGCCCAGAACCCCGTGGTGATCCAGGTCAGAGCGAGCACGGTGGCGGCAGCCGCTCCGACGACCGTCGCACTCACTGGACCCGCCTCGCCTGCGGTTCGGCCTCTTGGGTGTCGTCCGAGGGCAGGTGCACGTCGTTGACGGTGACGTTGACCTCGGCGACGTCCATGCCGACCAGGTCGCGCATCGCCTGGTAGATGGCCGTGCGCACGTTGCCCGCGACCGTCTGCAGGGCCGCCGGGTACTCCGCGACGATCGTCACGTCGACGGCGACCTGCTTCTCGCCGACCTCGACGCTGACCCCCTGGGTCAGGTCCGTGGAGTTCAGCGCGTCCCGGATGGTGCCGACGACGCGCGCGGCACCTCCGCCGAGCGCGTAGACACCGTCCACCTCGCGAGCGGCGATACCCGCGATCTTGGCGACGACCGGGTCCTCGATCGTCGTCCTGCCGTCGAGCCGGTTCACGTCCACCACATCCGTCTGGGCCTTCGGCTGAGCCCCGCCCGTCACGTTCGCCACGATGAACTCCTTCTCTCTGCGTACGCCGCACCTTGGATGCGGGCCGCCACTATCAGCGACATCCCTAGGACGAGGCCGCCCGGGGAAACGTCACAAACTCGTGGCGGGACGTCTCTCGCGCGACCTCGTGGCAGAATATTCCTAGCCTGGCTATCTTCAAGTGCAGGAAGCAATATCTGAAAGGGGATCGCCCGTGGTTCCGGAACCCGAGCCGACAGGATCGACCGGTCCGTCCATGCTGGATCCCCGCCTGCTGGACCCGCGGCAGGAGATCGTGCAACGCGCCGGCATGGACGACCAGGACGTCGACCAGGTGGTCCGCGTGCTGCAGGGACTGCGCGACTGGCGCGAGGCGGAGCGCCGGATGAGCGAGGCGTCGCGACGCTACATGAAGCTCGGCGAGACCGACATGCGCACCCTGCGGTTCGTCATCGCGAAGCAGCACCGGGGCGAGACCGCGACACCGGGGGCCATCGCAGCGCACCTGGGCATCACGTCGGCGTCGACCACGAAGATGCTCGACCGACTGGCGGACGCCGGCCACATCCGCCGGCTCCCCCATCCCTCCGACCGGCGCAGCCTGGCGGTCGAGGTCACCGAGGAGACGCGCGAGATCGCGATGAAGAGCGTCGGTCGCGACCACGCCCACCGGTTCGAGGCCGCCGCCCGCCTGAGCCCCGCGGAGCGCGAGGTGGTCATGCGCTTCCTCGGTGACCTCACGAGCACCGAGCAGCCGTCGATCGGTCCGGCGGGGGTGTAGGCCCGGCCGGCATGGGGCCGGTCCCGTGCCTGGGTGCGCCGCACCCAGGCACGGCACGGCCTTCCTCGGGGAGCGCCGGACGGCGAGGGTGGTCTCCATGACCACCCCCTCCGGCGCCGCGCTGATCGCGGTGGGCGTCGCGCTCGCCGCCCTTCTGGCGGCGTGCGGCGGCACCCCGGGGCCGACGCCGGACCCGACCGACCGAGAGGACGGCCCCATGACCGCGCACCCCAAAGAGCAGCTCGTGATCACCGGAGCGACCGTGCTGGAGACCCCGGGCACACCCGTCCGGCGTGACCTGCACGTCGCGGACGGCGTCCTCGCGGCCGGGTCACCGGACGACGAGGCCACCGCCGTCCCCGCCGAGGGCATGTACGCGGTGCCCCTCCTGGTGGACAGCGCCGTGGCCCAGCGCCCCGCGTCCGAGCGCGACACCTACGACCTGGTGCCCGGCAACGCCGCGACGTTCGCGCTGGTGCGCCGGCCCGTCAGCGAGTCCCAGGTGCGCGGCATGCTCGTCGTCGACCCCGCGGACCTGGCCGCCGCCTACGTGTCCGGCCACGCGGAGGCGCTGGACGGCGAGCCGACGCGCCCCGCGGGCGCGGACCTGGCCGATGCCGCCGCCCGCGAGACCTGGGTCGGCACCTGGGAGGACCCGAGCCGCGGGCTGGAGCAGCACCTCGGCGCCGACGGGCGGTACGCGGAGACGCGGAACGGCCGCGCGAACGCGTACACCGGCCGGTTCTGGGTGCGCGAGGGGCGGATCACCTACCTGGACGACTCCGGGTTCTGGGCGTTCGGCGAGCTGCTGGACGGCACGCTGCACCACGCGGGGTTCGTGATGCACCGGCAGTGAGCGGGGTTGCTCTTGGTGCTCGGCCGCACCGGTCAGGCGAGCGGGACCACCCGGAGCGTCGCGTCGCGCGCCGGGGACCGGGTCATGCTGCGGACGCCGGAGTCGTCGCCGTAGCGGTCGCGCAGCGCCTGGTCGACGTCCGCCTCGCGTCCGGCGTCGGGCAGGAAGGCGACGACGAAGCGCTGCCCGGCGACGTCGATCTCGCCGCGACCGGTCCGGACGGCGCCGCGGTACCAGGCGCCGTCGGGCCCGTTCATCGAGCGGACCAGCTCGTCCTGGCCGATCCGGACGTGCCCGACGAGCGCGAAGGCCCGCAGTGTCCCGTCGTCGCGCGCCCCCGCGACGCGGATCAGCTCCGTCCGGTCGAGCAGGGCGAGCTCGGCGTCGGTCCACGGCCTCGTGGGCCGCTGGTCGCCGCTCATCGGGCCACCTCCTTGGCGGGCATCTTCTCCGGGTCGGACGCCGCTGGGTTCGATGCGGGCGGGGCCGGCGCGAGCAGCGCCGTCAGGATGCGGGCCAGCTCGGCACGGTCCCCGGGACCGATGAGCGCGAGCCGGCGCTCGAACGCCGTCGCGAGCGCCGCGAAGGAGCGGTCCCGCGCGGCGATGCCGTCGTCGGTGAGCACGAGCCGGTGGCGCCGCAGGTCGGCGTCGTCGATCTCGCGCCGCATGAACCCCTTGGCGACCAGGTTGCGCACGTAGACCGTGACGCTCGCCTTCGGGATGACGAGGGCCGCGGCGAGCTGCGCCGGGTACGGCGACGCGGTCACCTCGGCGAGCACGAAGAACTCCTTCGGCTCCAGCCCGAGCGCCTCGAGCTCGGCGCCGGCTTCGTCGAGCACGACGGTGAGCAGGCGGTGGTTGAGCGTCCAGAGCTGTGCGGCGTCGACCGTCATGCGACCTCCTTGATCGGGGTGGTACGGTGAATGTAGTTCCATACTGTACTACCACTCACTCCGAACTACACTAGCCCTGGAACGAATCCGACGCGAGAGGTTCTTCACCATGCTTCAGCACCTCACGATCCCCCGCGGGCCGATCGAGCTCGCGGCCGACCTCCACCTCCCGGACGGCGTGGACGGCGAGACTCCCCTGCGCGCCGTCGTGCTGTCGACGCCGGGCAGCAGCGTCAAGGAGCAGATCGGCGCGAACTACGCCACCCGCCTGGCCGCCCGGGGCATCGCGGCGCTCGTGTTCGACCCCGCCCACCAGGGGCAGAGCGGCGGCGAGCCCCGCGACCTCGAGGACCCGTACCGTCGCGGCGAGGACATCTCGTACGCGATCGACACGCTGGAGACGCTGCCGGGCATCGACCCGGGGCGCATCGGCGTGCTCGGCATCTGCGCGGGCGGCGGCTACGCGGTGCACACGGCCCGGACAGACCACCGCATCAAGGCGGTCGGCACGGTGGTCGCCGGCAACATGGGCACGTCCTTCCGCGGCTTCCAGCCGGACGGCCCGACGACGGCGCTCGACGCCATGGCCGAGGCCCGCACGCGGGAGAACCGCACCGGCGAGCTGGGCCGGGACAACTGGCTGCCCGACACCCTGGAGGACGCCGCGGCGGCCGGCATGACCGACATCGACACGACGCAGGCGATCACCTACTACCGCACCGAGCGAGGCCGCAACGAGCACTCGACCAACCGCAGGCTGTCGCGGGGCGACTCGCTGCTGCTGGGCTACGACGCGTTCCACCTGGTCGACGAGCTGATGACCCAGCCCCTCCAGGTCGTCCTGGCCGGACGCCGCGGCAACACCAACTCCTACGAGGCGGGCATGCGGCTGTGGGAGATGGCGCCGAACCCCGTCGACCTGCTGGTGGTCGAGGGCGCGGGCCACTACGAGATGTACGACGTGCCGGAGTACGTGGACGCCGCGGTGGACCGGCTCGCGAAGTTCTACACAGACCACCTGTAGGCGGTCCGGCGGGGGTGGCACACTCCCGCCATGGCACTCTTCCGGCGACGTACGCCGCGTACACCCGAGGGCACAGACGCGGCTCAGGCCCAGGCCCAGGCCCCGGCCCCGGCCCCGGTCTTCCGGCTGGGCTCCCTCCGGCTCTACCAGCCCGAGGACGAGCTGCGTGCGCGGCTCCCGGGCGGCGCCGGCGAGATCGCCGCCTACGCGCAGACCCTGGCCTGGACGTGCAACGAGTTCCTGAGCCGGCTCGGCCAGGACGCCGGGTCCCTGGGCATCCTGATCGTCGTCGGCGTCAAGCCGTCGCAGCAGGTCCGGCTGTGGTGCGAGCAGGTCGGTGGCACGCTGCCGGACGACGTCTGGCAGGTGCTCACCGAGCTGCTCGACGGCGCCGGGGCCGCGGTGCGTCCGCAGGTGACCGCGCCCGTCGCGTTGGCGCTGGAAGGCCTGGTCGGTGCCGGGCCGTCTACCGGGTTCCCCGAGTTCCCGCGTGCGTGGGTCGACGCCGTGGAGCGGGTTGACGCGCAGGTCAGTGTTCCCGACGGGCTCTTCGAACGGGTCTTCGTCGACTGAGCCTAGGGCCGCCGGATGCCTGTCGAAGGCCATCCCTGAGCGATTAGCATCCGGCCATGGAGTTCGGGGACTGGGTAGGCCCGATTGTGTTCGTCGCGCTCACGGTCGCGGGGTCGATCGCCGGCCTGCGCGATGCTCGGCGCTTCCACGGTCCGGTCGTTCGGAAGCGCGACACGGATACAACCGGATCTGCACAGGCACCCAGGTAGGCACGCCTGGCGCCTGAAATGAAGAAGCCCACCAACGCCGATGACTATCGGTGCTGGCGGGCGCTGGTCGGGGTGACAGGATTTGAACCAGCGACCCTCTGCTCCCAGGCCGGCGTGCGATTAAGCCGCACGACAGACCCTGGATCTGCGGATACCTACCCGCTCTCGCCCGGTCGACTGATGGCGTTTCTGCAGGTAGCGACCACGCACGTCTGTCGCTGATGACTCTGGCCCGCAATCGATGCGGGGTTGGGAAGTCACCCTCGTGAGTGCCACTGTAGTCCAGTGGTGACAGTCAGTGACGGCTGAATCCGTCGGGTTTCTGTCGGGGGTCGAGTGGCGCTGGGCGTAGGAGCAGCAACTCCCAGGACCGGAGCAGGTGCGCGCCTGGCACCGCATGGAAGGCGGCCACCTGACTTGTCAGTCGGAAGTGACGATTATGAGCGCTAAGTTCCACAGCCACTCAGGTCGATGTGCCGGAAATCATCATCCACACAATTGCAACCTGCACTTCCAGCGTTCACACACTGCACACCAGAATTCACCTGTGGATAGCGGCGACTCAAGTCAGGTCGAACCGGTTATCGCAGACGAAATATCCCATCATCTGAACCACCGGGGGCGAGCGCGTTCCCGCATCTACACATATGCCGTAGGAGATATTTGCTATCGCACACTAGACAGTCGGACAGACTCATAAGAGTGCAATAATAACCCAGATGTACACGCACCCAAATATGGCGAATATCACTCCGCCAATAAGGGCTCCTCGCCGAAAATTGTACCCAGGAGGATCCACTGGAAACATATCTTCGATAAGACTTTCCGGAATCCGATTGACCACCCACTGAGCGACGTCCCCCATCTGCTTATGGAATATGGCGTCGACGACTCCTGCGATCACGAATACCGCTCCCAGGCCTAGAAGGAGCAGTCGCGTGAGGTCTTCCATGTCAGGAACCACCCACCCAGTGTGCCGTTCGCGTGTAGCCACGCTGGTAGTGGACACCGTGCCGGAACCCAAATCTCGGCGAGTACCCCATACCTGCCGAGCCAATCACACCTGGTCCGATAACAGCAGATCCGGATACGGTCATCAGCCCAATCGACGTAGACCCCGCGACGCCCGAATACGCGCCAGGGTTGATCCCATTGCCAATACCGATTCCTGCACTAACGCCCAGTTCCGCACCTCCACCCCAAGAACCGTCGACATAGGGACCATACTTGCTGTCGTAACCGATAGCACCGTCCAAGCAGCCGACGACGCACCCACCTGCATTCACCTCAACATTGTATCTGGGTTCAAAGATATCGAGGCTAGTCTGCTGGTAGAAGAATCCTCGCCAGTAGTGGACGCTCCCAGCCTGCGTAGCGCCTCGCACGCCTCCAGGCGATGCCAGCCTTGTGCCGGCATAGTATGCCGCGCTCCTTTGTGCAGCTATCGCCGCCTGGCGGGCGCGCTCTGCTCTCGCTTTCGCTGCGGCTGCGTTGGCTCGCGCGAGTTGCATCTGCGCGGCTCGAATCTCCAAAAGCGCACGTCGCCGTAAGCACGGCGAACACCCGCCTGATCATGCTGTGGCCGATTGCGAGACCCTGCACCGTGCCACCCCTCGTTGTCGTGAGCGAATCGTGCCATATGCCTCGGCAACAGGACAGCCCCCAGACCCCAGCACGACCATACCCGGGAGGGCCTTCGTAGGCGTCTTGCTCCGACGTAGCGGCTGGCCGCACATCGGTTCCGCAAACACCGTCCCTACTTCGTCAGGAAATCATCATGCACGGACAAATCGGCAATACCGCTCGTCGAGACAATTCTCGGTGGAGTTTTCAGCGCCACTCCAATCCCGGAACGAGCAGTCGGAATCCGCAGTCCACCGGCATGAATCACGCTGACTACGACTGCAGGTAGGCGAGCCTATTCAAAACCGCAAGCTCCATGAGCCGCTGCCTCATGAGACGATCCAACCAATCCAGAAGTAGAAAGTCCCGAACAGGATGAAGAGACACGATCCGATCAGTACCCGCTCTCGCATACTAAGCCCCTCGGAGGAGGGCTTCACTAGTCGAGCAAGTGCATTCGGAAGGAATCTGTCCGCTGCAGAATCGAACCAGTCACCCACTCGGCTCTTGAATATTACGCCGAGCGCACCTGCCAAGATCGCTGCAGTACCACCAACTATGAAAATTGGGTGCACCCTAAACCTCCTATGGATCTCGACTAACGCTCCGTGACCGTTACCCCGGTCTCAATATGCGCACCGTACCTCCAACCTGCTCCGAGCCCGAGCCCGGCTGAACCACCGTCGAACCCGCCCTGCGGACCAAAGTTGCCATAGCCGCTCATCGCCCATGGTCCCACCGAACCCGCTCCTGAAATCCCGGCGGAAACACCTGGGGAGATTCCACTCGTGAGAGAGACGCCCGCGCTCGCCCCCAGTTCCACTCCAGGCCCTCCTCCGGCATATCCGTACCACCCGTGATTGAGGTCATATCCGCCTGCAAGGGTGCCGCACAGGCCGATACATCCTCCGATATTCGCCTGCAGCGAGCCCTGCTTGGGGAAATCGTCGACCGTAGCACCTGACCCGAGGATATTGGGGCCAGAGCCCGAGTATCCTGCTTGCCCCCACAGGAGGCTCGATCTCAAGTCCCCCGCAGCCACCTGAGCAGCCCCTCGATTAAGCCCAGCCGCCTTGGCCAGTTGAACCCGCTCGTTGTACGCAGCGGCTTTAGCCGCATAACGCGCCCGTTCAGCCCTCTCTCTCGCCGCATTAGCTGTAGCTCGCGCCAACTGCAGTTTTGCTGCTTGAATTTGCTGGAGCGCACGCTGCCTAGGGTCAACGGGGAGAACCGGCGGCAGCGGGCGGAAAATGCTGTAATAACTTGAGTACCGCAAACGCGAACTTATATCCCAGATTGTGGGCTTGGGCTTGGGCTTCTTCTTTGTGTGGGTGATACTTCCGTCGCGCCCGTTGCGGCATGTGTATCCGGTCTCGCACAACTCCCGTTCGCCGGTAGGGTCGGAGAACGTGGTTGGGTTGTTGTGGGAGTAAGCGTAGCCGTTCCACTGCAGCGGGTCGGCGAGGTCCATGATCGGGTCTACTGAGACGAATGCACCGATAGCCGAGTCGTACATCCTGGCCCCGATCGCCGTAAGGCCGGATGTGTCCATGGGCTTGTCGAGGTATCCGTGCTCGCCGCTCCAGTTGCCGTCGGCACCGCCGTCCGCTCCCTGGCCAGTGTGAGGGCCACGCGCCTTGCCGTAGGGGTCGGTGTATCGGTGGACGCGGTTTGCCGGGCCCGCGACGTTTGGGATCTGGACGGTTCCGGTGTTGTGGTGGTCGCCGATGATGGTGGTGACGTCAGCGAAGTAGTAACCGGTGCGGGTTGCGATGGTCTGTCCCGCGAAGGTGTAGTACCGCTGACCGGTGACGGTGCCGGTGCCGTGGGTTAGGGTCAATTCTTGGTACCCGAGATAGAGCGTGGTTGTCCCGTCCTGGGTGCGCAGGATCCGCTCGCCGTCGGCGGTGTAGACGTAGGAATCGCGTTCGTTCGCATCGGTGGTGTCGCCGTCGCCGTTGCCGTCCTGGCGCACGTCGGCAAGTTCGCCCTCGACGTCCCAGGTCAGCTGCTGAGTCGCCTGACCTGCGAGGTTACGCCCGGTCATGTTTCCCGATGCGTCCCAGCTGTAGGTCGAGGTACCTGCTCCGCGCCCGGTCGTCGTCACGGACGTCACGGTGTGTGGCCGGACAGCGTTCGGCCCAGGGGTGGGTCGAGTGTAGTTCTGGGTCTGTGCCGCGGTGCCGTTGGGCAGTGCGTTCTCGACGACCTGGGTTCGGTTACCGACAGTGTCGTGGCTGTAGGTGTGCCAGTACGGCGCCGCACCGCCGAGGTTGGCCGTGTCCGGGTTCGTTGCGCACTGGACGGTGGCCGGGGTCCATGCCTGGGTCAGCCGGCCGAGTCCGTCGTAGCGGTAGCACTGCCGGTCGTGTGCCCGCCCGCCAAGATTCGCGGCCGGGGTGTCGAAGACCGACGTGAGGTTCCCTGCGTGATCCCAGGTGTACGCGGCATGCTGCACGTCCACTGCTGTGCCGTCGGGGGCCTCCGCCACGACCGTGGAGCCGATCAACCGGTTCGTACCGAACTCATAATCCCGGTCCTGCACATACGCGTGCGTGTTGCCGAGCGACAGGCGCGCGACCTCGCCGGTGGGCTTGTAGTCCGCGGCGGCGACATAGAGGCCGTGACCAGGGTTGCCGCCGAGACCTCTGACCTGGTCCGCGGCGTCGTAGGCCAGGTCAAGCGTCTCCGACGGGAGCCCTCCGCCGGAGGGGTACTTCGTCGTGTCGGGCTTGCCGGTCGCGGTGTAGGTGTACTGGGTCGTCCATGCCTTGGCCAGCGTGCCCAGGCTGACACCGCCGACGGTTGCCGGGATGGTCGTCGTCGTGGCGGTCGGCTGACCGTGAGCTTCGTACCCGTCGATCGTGGTGGTGATCTCCGTCGCTGCCGTTCCGGTGCCGACGACTCGGGTTGACGACGTTGGCTGGCCTGAAACCATCAGGCCGTTGGCGAGGCGGTCGTAGGCCCATCGTGCACGGATCGTTCCGTCCGTACCGCCTTCGCGCATCGTGGTCTTCCGGTCCAGTGCATCGTAGGTGTAGCCGATGACGCTCCCCCGCGCGTCGGTGGTGGTCAGGACGTTGCCTACCGCGTCGTAGGTCGTGTCGGTCTGGCCCTTGTCGGGGTCGGTGGTGCGGGTCTTGCGACCACGCAGATCGTATTTGTACGTCCAGGTATTGGTCGCGTCGTCCACAGCCCGAATGAGCCGGTCCGCGTCATCGTAGACGTAGGTCGTCTCGACGAAGGACGTCGCCGTGCTGCCGCCCGTGTGCTGCCGCAGCGCGATCGTGCGGCCTCTTCCATCTGTGATCGTGGTGGTTGGTGTTCCACCCGTGGGCGGGTCGACCAGTGTCCGGTCTCCGCGGTGCTCGGTGGTGGTGGACCACTTCAAAACGTAGTCGCCGTTGTCGTAGTTCTCGGCGTCTTCGTCGACCTGGAACAGCTCTTCGGTGACCCGCCCGGCGCCGTCGTACTCCGTCAGGGTTCGTCCAGGCACGGCCGCAGAGGTGGTGACGATCGTCGTGCCCGGGGCCGCGGTGTTGTGCCACGCGTGATTCTTCAGGACGGCCAGCCCACGAGTGTCATAGGTCGTGTCGGTGATGACCCGCCCTGTGGCCAGGTCCGAGGCTGAAGTGGTCTGGGTCTGTCGTTCACGCAGCAGCCCGTCATACAGCGTCACGCTGGTCAGGTACCCGGACGCGTCGTGCTTCAAGGTGCTCGTGGTCACGGCATTGACTCCGGTCGAGCGCACCGTGTACGCATACGTGCGACTCGCGGTGTCGGTGCCTTGCACTCGGCCCGGCTCCCAGACCGACGTCAGCCGGCCCAAGGCGTCGTACGTTCCAGACGTGACCCGACCATCGGGAGCAGTGATCCTCGTCGGGACTCCCCAGGCAGGGTCGAGCACGGTCGTGGTTTTATGGGCGACGAGTGCGCCGCTACCGTCCGGGTCGGGGCTGGTGACGGTGGTCCCGGTTGTCAGGTTCTGCACCGTGTCGTACCTGGTCGTCGTGACGCGGTCGTTGGCATCCTTGGTAGTGTCCGGTCGCCCGAAACCGTCGTACGTGGTGCGTTCGACGTTCACGTATACGGGTGTAGTGCCGCTGTGGGAAGCCGCTTCCTGGGTCGTTGTCACGAGCCCCTTGGTCGGGAGGGCACCATCAGCGCCGCCGTCGTACGCGTACCGCTGGACGGAAACCACGTCTGCTGGGCGTGCTGGGGACGCCGAGCAAGCAACGCCCACCGTCTCGACCTGGCGCACGGTGTCAAGAATGTGAATATCGGCGGTCGTGTTGTCGATGTACGTGGTCCGGATGCAGGTGTCGTCGGACGCTAGTGCCACGTCTCCCAGGTCGCTGACCGCTTCCGGGCGTCCGAGATCATCAAAGTCCGTGACTGTCCGAGTAACGAGGTTCCCGCCGGTACGGTCGGGAGTCGTTGTCGTTGTCTCAGTTCTTTCTGTGCCGGTGTAGAACGCCGCGTCACCATCAGCGTCAGTAGCGGTCGCTGATGACCGCCACGGCGTGTTCACGGTCGTGGACACGACCGCGCTATCGTTGAAGACGGTCTCCTTACGTACCATTCCGGCCCACTGATCGAGGTCGTTGACGCCGTCGACCTGCACGCTCTTCGTACCGCCGCTCGGGCTTTCACGGTCTGCGTGCATGCCTCGGAAGTACTCGTACTGCGTACGCGTCCGCGTGATGTCTGGGTTCCGTGCCGTGTCACCGGTGTAGATATTCAAGGTGGCGTACCCACGCCAATCCGACCATGTGCGGTGCTTCTTCAGCGTGAGCTCGTCGTCGGTGTACCGCCACGCTGTTCCGCCGGAATAGCTGTAGCTGGTCACCGTGGGATCAGACCCGCCGTCGCGCGGATCATCGATCACCTTGGTCACGACGTACTTGTGGAACCACTCCATCACCGGATCCTCGTTGCCCGCCGGGGTCCACCACACAGGCATGCAACGCCGCGTGTTCGACTGCGGTGCTGTTGGCGTCGACGTCGGGGTGCAGTCCGCGCCCGCGTACGTCACGGTCAACATGGCACCCGATTCGGTCCGAATCTCACCGATGCGCATACGATTCATCGCCGAACGGTCGGCACCCGCAGCCACTCGGTTCGCTCGCTGAACCGAACCGAACTGCGTAGCCGGCAATGCGATGTTCGAGCCCCCGCCCTTGCCGGTGTGCGTGACCTCGTCCAGCCAGAGCGCATCCAGCCCGTCGCCGGCGTCGGGGAACGAGTGCGTCAACGCCCAGGAGTCGACCGAGCGGTAGGTGCCGTCAGCCTTGAGGATCTTGGTCTCGACTCCGCTCAGACGCTTGCGGGTGAAGAACGTCGGCGCGGTACGCCCTGAACAAGAGCTGGAGTCGACAGAGCACATCTGGTCCTGAGGGACATCGGGCCAATGATCACGCGTCTCCGCGTTCAAGGTCCCGCAGTCGAAGGTACTCGTGGGGATGCATCGCTCGGCGTAGCTGAAGTCCATCACCGCTGATGGTGTAGCGGTCAGGGTTGCCGATCGCGTGCCATAGTCGATTCGGTCCAGGAACCCGCCGCGCACGTAGTCAGCGTTCGCCACGTCGGTCTTGTTGTTGTTCCGTCCGTAGTTGTTCCACTCTCGTGAGTACCGGTAGGTCATGGTGTTACCGGAGGTGTCGACGACGTAGTCCAGGTTCCATCGCCACGTCTTGCGGCATGACGAGGCAGCGAAGCCGCCGTTCGCCGCGTTCTCGTAGCAAGGCTCGCCCGGGTGATTGCCGAACACAGGAACCGTCCACGCCGAGTACAGGCTCGTGACCGGATCATCGGAGGCGCGCTTGTCCCGACCGAACCAGTACTGCGTCCCGTCTGCGGTTGTGACCCTCCAGTATTCCTTGTCCTCGTCGGCGTTCCAACCCCCGGTCAGGGACTCCACCTTCGTGTTGTCGTCCGCCTCCAGGCGCCACTTTCCGGAGGCCTCGTCCTTGACCAGGTCGGTCGCCTTGCCGCCCAACACGAGGGTTGCGTTGTCGTTCTTCCAGCACAAGTCGCCTGTGTCGTAGTCCGCGTTGTTCGGCGCCTCGTTGTTGGAGGATGCTTGGTCGTCGACGCAGGGCACGAACTTGCGCTCGACGTAGCCTCCGGCGGTCAGGTCCCAGCCCTCGCCGATCTCGGAGGTCTGTGTGTTGGCCGAGGCCACACGCCCGTCCACGCTGCCCGAGTCGTAGGACAGGGACACCTCAGGAACGAGTCCGCCGGCGGTCCCAGGGGCACGGAAGGGATAGGACCACGTGAACGACCCTGTCCCCTCTGTGGTCTCCCATGCCGCGGCACCCGACAACGAGGTCGCCTTCCAGTCGCCCTCGGAACCTGCCGCGTCTGCGGCCACTGCAAGGACCATCGCCTCGCTGGTGGTTCCACGTTCGAGGGCCGGAGCTGTCCGGCCGCCCGCCACGGCCCTCTCCGCCCCGGTCGCAGGAACCTCTACGACGGCAGAGACGGTTCCAGCCTCGACCTGGTTCTCCTGACCCGATAGCGGGGTCTGGACCTGGCACTCAGGTACCTCGGGTGTGCTCAGAGCGCAAACTGGCAAGGAAACCAGTCCCAGCCGCGAAGCAAGTTCCGGATTGCCACCGGTCAGTCCCTCGTAGTCCACGCTCATACCGAGACCCGCAGCACCCACCTGGCCAGCCTGCGGCGCGTGAGCAACGGTGAGCAGCGCTTCCACGCCCAGGGCACGCGCCGAGGCGTCGTCGAGGGTTGTGACTCGCACGTTCTCCGGTGCGCTGAGGGCGGTCAGCCCCGCGGCGCGGCGTGCGCTCTTTCCCGGGCTCTCGAGCTGGACCGGTAGCCCGCCAACGGTCGCGCGAATGTCGTCTGGCGCCGCAGTACCTGCCTTCGTCCCCGAGAGAATGAAGTTCCTGGCATCAGGGGTCACCGTGATCGGCGCTTCATGGGTACGTGGGTCGGGAACCGAGACTGCTACCGCCTCGGGCTCTGCCTCCGTGGCCGGAAGCGCCTCGGGCAGTTGGAGGTCGCCGGCGAATTCCCGGTCGTGCTCGGCGCGCTCGTCGAGACTCCACGACTGCCGCTCTGCCACGCTCGGATTCTCTGCGGCCGCCGCGGGCACCGTGGCCGGCACCACGAGTGCCAGCGTGAGCCCGGCGCCAATGAGCGCCGGCCCCCATGCCCGTCGATTCGTCCGCCCGTGATCGGCTGCCTGGTCTCGCCCCTTGCCGGTCATCGCATCTCCCCAGATGTCTCCGAGCACTGCACCTGCCAAGTAACCCTTGCTCACGGGCCCGTACTTGCCCCGATGCCGGACCGTCATGACGCGTCTGCCCCCCAGCAGATGCGGTCAAGCCGCTCAGGCTCGACCAGCTCGCGGTAGACCCGCACGTCATCTACTGCGCCGCGGAACGGCCACTCCGGGACGCCCGCGCGCACACCGGAACCGAGACGCATCGGACCGGGTGCGGTCCAGGTCACCGGATCGATCTCAACCGTGACCGGCTCCGGTGTGTCGAACGGTGCGGACGGGTTGCACACCCGCACGCTCAGCGTCGGATGGGCGGGGTCGGAAGCGTCATAGGTCCCCACGACATGCACCCACTGCCCAGCCACCGCCGGCACGTCGGACCGAGCGGCCACGTGGCCCGAGTCGAGGGTGTCAGCGTCCTTGACCCACAGCCCCCAACACGGCAACTGATGGTCCGTCTCATCGAAATCCGTACCGCAGTCCGCGTTGTCGGTATATCCCAGGTGGAAGGCACCCCGCTTGTCGCCTTCCTGCGAGATCGCTGCGCCGACACCAGAGAAGTCGGCCGCGGGCTTGATGAAGGCCATGATCGTGTACGACTTGTCGATAGCCACAGCCGGCCCACTCGTGCGCGCGAAACCCGTCCCGTCGAACACCAGAGCCTTGTCATCGACGAACCGAGGATCGTCCGGGTCATCGGGGTCGGCGACAGTCTCCCTGAGCGCGCCGGTGCCCCAGGACACACCGGTTGACCAGGTCAGGTTGCCTGCCGTCGGGGCAGTCGTGACCTCGTTGAGCGACGTCGTACCCGTGCCCTCGTCCAGATGCCACAGCCCGTCCCGGGCCGGGTACCCCACCCAGAACTCATACTTCTCTACTGGCGACCAGTTGCCGGCCACATCCTGCGACTGGACCTCCACCTCGTTGTAGCCCGACCGGCTCGGCGCAAACGACACAGACTTCGAGCCGCTGCCTGATGTCGTGATCGAGTCGGCCTTCTGCCCGTCGTTGAACGAGTACTTGTACAACTTCAGGTCGGTCGAACCATTCGCCGAGAACGTGAACGTGCCGGCCTGCGCGACACCGCCCGAGACGCCCGCAGGCCACGCCGGGTACTGCGACGAGTTCACCTCAGGCGCGTTCGGCCCCGTCACATCCGGACGGACATAGCAATTCGTGTCCGACCACCCAGTCGACTTGCCCGACGAGTCCCTCGCGGCCGCCTGCCACCGATAGGTTCGCAGGCTGGTCAACTGCTTGCTCTCCGGCACACGCACCCGATGCGTAGACGTGCTGGCCTGGAGGCCCGTCCAACTCGACTCCCACCGGACAGTTCCGGCGACGTGGTCGATCACCCGGAACTTCAGCTCCACCGACTGGTTCCACGGCGCCTCACCCTCCGGGTCCGTGCCCCGCGCCTGGAAGTACGGCTGGCGGGTGCGAACGACAGTGGCGGAACTTGAAGAGGTCGCGCACGCCAGCTCGTCACCCGTGGAGGTCGCCTTCGTCCTCATCGACGCGGTCGACGGCATCAACGGCGGGCGGTTGAACGTCACTGTGAACTGGGCCTTGTGCGACGAGCCGTTCAAGGTATTCGCGACGTACCTTTGCCACTTGGCCTGGCTGCCCTCATCGGCCGCCCGCAGACCAAGCGTCACATAGCTCCAATCAAGGTTGGCTGCCTTCTCAGCAGCAGGCGTCGCCCCCCACGACACGCGACTGGAACGCCCTGCGCACCCGTCACGGTGCGTCACCGACTTCTGAGACAGGAACAGGTCCTCCGACCACGACCCCTTCGAGTTCCAGTCCGTCGACGACGAAACACTGTTGGTCCCCGTGCGGTAGAGAGATACCGCGTACTTGTTACACGTGTAGGAGTGGTCCCCGAGCGCCGAGAACGTGGCACTCGACACGTGACTACCCGTCACACCTGACGGCAAGCCCGACAGCGAGAACTCGAACAACAGGCGCGAGACACTCGTCCGATCACACACCGGATAACCCGTCGTCGGACACAGCCCAACACCCTCAGAGTCCTTGAACTTGTAAGACGACGAACTGGTCGGCCACCCGGAGCGCACAGCTGTCCACTCGTGCAGCCCGCCCTTGATCTGCGGATCGACATAGAACGGACCAGTAGCGTCCGGGTCCGCAAACATTGCGTCGTCCGTGGTCGCAACCACCGATCGACCATCCGCAGCAATCTCTACGTCCATGTCGGCCACTTGGTCGCCGTCCACAGGCGCGATCAGGCGGTCGACGCTGACCGCATCACCTTCGGCCACGTCTGCCGACGTGCGTGCGTGCGAGCCATCGGGGGCGGTTACGGGACTGCCTGCCGAGGAATCCCACTGCTGAGCACGTCCGCCCGAGAACACCGTCACGTCGGGTTCGTCCCCGCCTTGCGAGGCAGTGGTGACCTCGACCACTTGGAACTCGCCGGAATCGAGCTCCGTGCCGTCACCAGCATCGACCGGATCTGCGGCCTCGACGCGCAAGTCGTCTGAAACCTCGTAGACGAATGACACTCCAGCGCCACCAGATGCCTGGTCCAGCATTTCGTACGTATCAACATCGTCGATTCGCAGTACGGGGATCAGGCCCGTGCCGTCGTCTTCGACGGTCACGACGACTGCGGCGCCGGTAATCGTGGACTCGTCGGGCCGCACCAGAGGGAACTCCGCACGCAGCGGGTTGTCCGGATCCAGTACTGGCTCGCCGACCTGGAAGGGAATCGTCGGCAGGCTGATGGACACCTTGCGATCACCTGCAGGGGGTGTATGCGCCTGACCAGGCTCGTTGTTCCAACCCACGTCGCCCGCAGTACCAGACGGGTCCGACAGCTCAGCAAACGGTTCGCCAGGCCCAGCCGACCTCAGGTCGATGTCGAACACACCAGCAGCCACCGTCAAACCACCAGGCTCGGCCGGGTCCGTCACGATCTCTCCGGACGCAGGCTCCCAGGCCTCGTTCACACGCGTCCTGGAAGCAGTCGCGGTCGACTCCCACCGCACTTGCCCATTTGGCTGGACGAAGTACGTATCCCACGGAGTGCGAGCCGCAGCGATCTCTACGTCGTGGCCGCAAGCTGATGCGACCTGAACCGGATCGACGCCTGGATCAGTCAGCACATCAACACATTCGACCGGGCCATCCACTGGGAGCACGTCGTCCGCCTGAGCTACGCCACCCAGCGCGCCGAGGCTGATGCCAACGAAGCTGAGTGTGAGACCTGACGCCCAGATCCGGCGCGCCCTACCGGCGGCTGGCACATGCATGTCGACTCCCCATCGTCCACCCACACCCTGTCGGCCAAGACTCAACCAGCGGCACGCAAAGCACGTCAATGAAACATTCCGGACTTCACCCGCCCCACAAGTCTCGCGCTCAGTTCACCTTGGACGGCACGTACGCCGGGACCCGTTCCGCACGCGATCCATCTAGGTCGCTACCGCGCGGTCCAGACTGGCCAAGTTCGAGAAGCCGTCCCGGTGCAAGGCACTCACGCCCACGGGTCCCTGTCCCTGCACTTCACGGGCAGGCAACAGGTTGAGAACTACGGCCGAAGTTCAAGCCGGGTAGCACGATGCCAGTGCGAGCGGCACGGGCCCTCCGACCCACGAGATGGGGCAAGGGGCGGGCCGTCTTACGGGTGCCTCGGACGCGGGTCCGCCTGCAGTGTGCAGAGTGCGGCAGATGGTTCTTCTCGGCCACCAATTATGTGCTGATAGCGCATCCTGCATCAAAGCTGATCAGCGCTGGCGCCATTCCCCCGCTACCACGGTGTAAACCGTCGAAGTCGCCCTGACCTGCACGGACGCTCCCCGAAAGTACGCTCGTGGGCATCCCACGGGCATTCGAGGCTCGTGTGCTGATTCATGAGGACAGATTCCCACGCGGGTGTCACGCGCACCAGCGCCGCGACGGCCCGAAGTCATGCCGTCGGGACCACATCAGCGCGATGCTCGCCATGATCAGCGAAGCGACGACTCCGGCCTCGTGGTCACCACAGCCAGGGCCGAGGACCACAAGGTAACCGAGGGCGTCGCATCTGCCCAGCTCACGCCGCGCGCCGACGTGCTGCCCGCCGGGTCGATCCGCTCCGACCAGAGGCGAGCTGCAAGCCGAGCGCCCGAAGGTGCTTCGGCTCCCGCAGCCATCGCCAAAGGACACAGGAGCCGACCCCCGGAGACGCAGCAACTGGGGGCCACCGGGGCAGGGTCGACCGGGTCCAAATACCCGCTGCCACCTGTCCTGCAGTCGTCCCGGCCGCGCGTGCATCGATCAGCCCTCATGACCACTACATGTTGTGTCGGAGCGAGCGCCAGACCCTAGGTGTAGTATTCATAACATCGGTGTACTTCCACCGATGTGATTCCGCATCCGGGTCCAGATGCCGTTGCAGCACCGGGCAGAGCGACCTGAACCGCCACCCACGCCCACGCTTCGAAGGACTCGACCAGACATGACCCTCATGACCGCCCGCCCACCACGGCCCGATCTCGACCAGATGTTGCTCGGGGGCCTCCGGGAACTCGATATCACTCAAGATGACCACGACCGTGTCGTGCAGCGCTACCAGGAGTTCGGCGAGGTGCTCGACGACCTGTGGGCTCCTACGCTCGGCAGTAACAGAGTATTCGCCCAGGGTTCGTTCATGCTCGGTACCGTCGTGCGTAACGTCAACCGCAACGACGACATCGACATCGACATCGTCGCGCTTAGGGACATTGCGAGGTCCTCGATCACGCAAGAGACGCTCAAGGCTGAGGTAGGTGCAGCAGTGCACGCCTACGCACGCCGACCGGCGGCCGGTTCACCCAGGGTGGACGAAAGCGAACGCTGCTGGACGCTGTCCTGGCCAGGCATGCACATGGACATCCTGCCGGCTATTCCCGATGCAGAAGTTGGCCGGGACAACCTGCTCATCACCGACAAGGCCGTTCGGGAGTGGCAGCATTCCAACCCGGCTGGCTACGCGCGATGGTTCGCCTCCCGATCCGCCTCACAGCTGATCGCTAGTGGTGAACTCGAGGAGAAGCGTCTGGACATCGCGGCGGTGCCGGAGTGGCGGCAGAGGACGACCCTCCAGAGGGTGGTGCAGGCCCTCAAGCGGCATCGTGACGTCTTCTTCGCAGAGAAGTCAGGCGGGCGCCCGGCGTCCATTGTCATCACGACGCTCGCGGCGCACGCCTACTCCGGCGGCTCCGACCTCCATCACGTACTGCGTGAGGTCATCGCCGGAATGCCGGACCGTCTACGACGTGTCGACGGCGCTTGGGCTCTCCCGAATCCCGCCCAGGCCGGGGAGAACTTTGTCGACTCCTGGGCGGCCGAGCCTTGGCGGGCTAGCAACTTCTTCGAGTGGCTTACGGCGGCAGAGTCCACGTTCAATGCCATCGAGACGAAGGCCGGTCTGGACCAGACCATCCCCAGTCTCGAGGCCGCCTTCGGAAGCCGCTTCGCGACCGGAGCCAGTCGGGGACTCGCGGACTACCTAAGGGGCGCACGGGACACGGGCTCACTACGAGTTCGCTCCGGCGGCGCCCTGAGCGTCACCTCGGCTATACCCGCCGGAGTCCCCTCACGACCGGTAGTAGGCCATGGGTTTGCCGGTGGGCCGACGCACTGAAGCGGGCCCGGCGCTTCAGGCGTTCCGGCTCAAGCGCCACTATCCCGACAGCACCGTGAAACTCACGGCTCGGCGGCTGGTCTGGAACGCCCGTGTGACGCCCCTGCCTGGTAGCGGAACATACGGCCTCCGATTGGAGGCCGAGCCAGGAGAGCCTCCTTTCGTCTATGTGACCGAGCCAGCGCTCGTCCCAGATGAGTCAGGGCGCCTGCCCCACGTCTACGGCAACGGAAGCCTCTGTGTTGCGGAACCAGGCGACTGGGAGCGCCACATGCTGTTCATCGACACCTTCGTCCCGTGGTCGCTGGAGTGGTTGGTCTACTACGAATTGTGGCGCGCCACGGGGATTTGGCACGGAGACGGCCCCGACCGAACCGACCCGGCTTCGCAAGCGCGCATTCTCCATCCATACACCGCCCGGAAGCGCTCACTCGCGGGGCCCGGGTCTTCCTCACCACTAATCGAGACGGGCCTCGAATGACTGAATCAACCAGCAAGAGCAGCGGATACAACAAAGCCGTGGAGCAAGAGCTAGCCGCGTTGGAGGAAGATCTGCTCTGGACGGAGAAGGCGCACTTCGCGGCCGCTGAGTCCCTTGCTCGCGTGAATTTCTGGGTTGGCATCGTGGCGACTATCGCTGCCAGTGTCGCCGCGGCGACCGTGCTGGCCGATGCGACCCCCGTAATTGCTGGCATCGCAGCCCTGATAGCAGCGATCGCCTCCGGTCTGCTAACCTTCCTCAAGCCGACAGAAGCGGAAAACAATCACCTCGACGCGGGGCGCAAGCTCGGGGCATTGCGTGTCCGTGTGCGCCAGGCTCTAAGGCTGGACCTGTTCCCCGATCTAGATACCGATCCTCAAGAACTCCGCGGACTCGTCTTGGGGTTCGCTGCCGAGAAAGCAGAGATCGACAAGGACGCACCAGCGACGTCGGGGCGGGCGTTCAGTGCAGCCCGGAAAAAGATCGAGGCTGGGCATTTTCAGCATGCTGATGAAGCCAACGCTGGGTGAGAGCGATCCCGCTCCCTCTGAAGGTTGCGTCACCGCAAGCTTCGCCCTCGGAGGGCAGCGCTGACAAAAAGGGGCCCGCTGGCCGAAAGCTTGGAGGAGGTGCTGCGGCCTCAGCTCCGGTACGGGGGCCCACTCGTCCAGTTCACCCTGAAGTTCGGCGGTGAATCGCGCCTGGCCTCGGCAGCCATGTCTGGTCCAAGGTTCCGCCGGCATGTCAGTGGCAACCCGTAGCCTCTGCTCACGCCGGGGCTCTGACCACGAGGTCTGGCTGTTCGACAGATGAAGCCCCGTGTTCGTGTGAAGGAGTCACCAGAGTTGGACCACGACAAGAGTTCGCCCATAGGGCAGCAGGGCCAGGCGCTCCTTGTTGCGCAGGTCCGCGAGGCGGACGCCAGGATCTGCTGTTCACGCAAGACACAGGAAATGCAGGCGGACATCTGCCACGAGCAGAACTGCCGTGAGCACATCATCAAGGTCGCACTGACGCGCCCCTGCCGAGACCGATCAGTTACTGCCGCCCGCTCTGCGGACGCGAGAGGGTGGCGATGATGTCGCAGTCGAGTGAGATCTTCGAGGGACTGCTAGCGAACCTCAAGGTCGACAACGCTGCAGTAATCGGTGCGCGCCGTGACGAGATCACCAAAGTCCTCAACCAAGATTTCCGCGGTCTCGACGGCTCCGCCGCGAACCGGCTGATGGTCGGGTCGTACGGCCGATGGACCGCGATCCGGGGTATCTCCGACCTTGATCTTCTGTATATCTTGCCCCCGTCGCTCCGCGGCACATACGTGCAGCCCGGCGGGCCGTCGAAGGTCCTGGCCAGGACCCGCAAAGCCATCCAGGCCCGCTATCCCAACACGTCAGTCACTGTTGACCGCCTAGTCGTTGTGGTGCAGTTCACGAATTTTATGTTCGAAGTGCAGCCTGTCTTCGAGAACACCGACCGTAGCTTCTCGTACCCGGACACCGCTTCGGACTCCTGGAAAATCACCAAACCGCGCGCGGAGATCGAGGAGACCAGCGCCGAGGATGCGGCCTCGAACGGTAACCTGCGACGGTTGTGCAAGCTCGCCCGCGCGTGGAAGAACAAGCACGGGACCGTGATCGGTGGACTGCTCATCGATACGCTGGCGTACAACTTCATGAAGTCGCACACTGCCTACCGGTCGGCGAAGTCTGACGTCTACGGCGAGATGGCTCGAGACTTCTTTTTGTACCTGGCCGAGGAAGAGGACCACGAGTTCTACTCCGCACTCGGAAGCCGTCAACGTGTCCACGTCAAGAAGCGCTTTCAGCGAAAGGCCAAGCGCGCCTATAACCTTGCTATCGAGGCGATCGACGCGGACGGGAACGGGAACGCTTACAAGAAGTGGCGGAGCATCTTTGGCAAGGCCGTTCCAGTGATCGCAGGTATCGCGAAGGAGTCCCTCGCGGCCTCAGCGGGACCTTCCTTCAGGGATACTGAGCAGTTCATCGAGGACTTGTACCCGGTGGACATCCGCTTCGGGCTGTCGATCGACTGCACGGTCATCCAGGACGGCTTCCGAGCGCAGCGGCTCAGCAGCATCCTCGCGTCGCACGGCCTGCTCAGACCACACAAGGACCTTAGGTTCAAGATCGTCGAGACGAACGTCCCTGGGGCGTATGAGGTCCGATGGAAGGTGTTGAACCGCGGCCCGGAGGCCGAGCGCCGCGACAACATACGCGGGCAGATCCTCCGTCCGAGCGTAGGGTCGGAGCGGCGTGAGAAGACACAGTTCCGCGGTGAACACATCGTGGAGTGCTACCTCATCAAGAACAACGTTGTTGTCGCGCGTGACAGCATCGTGGTTCCGATCTCCCCGAGCTGAAGGTCCGGCGCACGGAAAGCCTGTGAGCGCGCAGACGAGGCCAGAGCCCAGTGAAGGTGATGTGGCCAGTGGTACCGCGTCCAGGGAAGAACCACAATGATGCGCTGGACTTCGGATAGATGAGTGGCGTCCCTCTGGCGAGGGGCCGGCCGGTTTGATCGAGAAGTCGTCGAGCACAATTCCGTGGATGCCCACCGCAAGAGATGCTCCTGCCCGCTGGCTCAAGGCGTGTCACTCTCTGGAAATTCCTACCAGCCCCAACCGTGGTTCTGCTGAGACGCGCGGTCGGTCGTCTCGCGTCGTGCTCGCTCATCTGCGTCGTGCCGAATCTGGGCGGCGCGGCCTCGCGCGTCTGCCAGGACCACTGGGACACGCTCCATCGGCCGCAGTGCCGGGCGGCGTAGTTGCCGAGTCGATACTTGGCTGGTCGTGATGGCTTCGAGAGCTCGTGCAGCGGCAACCTGGGCCTCGCCGCGCTCGCCTTCCCGCACTCGCGGCCCGAGCGGGTTGACCGGGTCCGTAACCTGGTAGCGGTCCCGGTAGGCCATGACCTGTCGCATCGCCGCCTGCCACGTCTCTCGCGCATGACCGTCCGCGGGCGGTGGGGTGGTGGTCTCCATCCACAGTTGCGGATTGGTCATCGCGTCCTCGACCAGGGCATCGAGGCGGGTTGCGATCAGGTCGGCGTGCCGAGCGAGCCACGCCTGAACGAGTGGATCGGTTACCGGTCGCTCACGCTCCGCCTGCGCACTGTCCTCGGTTCGACCGTCGACGCCGATGCGCGCGTCGACCTGGGCTCGGTTGGTGATCAGGTCGGCGAGGTGGTCGGTCATGACCTTGTGCACCGAGCCGACGTCGAGCTGCTGGTGCGTCTCGGCACCGGGCGCGTGCCCGACGGCCTGGGCCACATATTCGATGAGGGGCCACCACTGATCGAGCCTGACCCGGTCGTATATGTGGTCGACCAGCGCCCTAAGCTGCGAGATCTGTCGTTCGAAGTGGCCCAGGTCCCGGATGGTCTGCAGGTTAGGTTCCATCGCGAACCACGTCAGCGGGATGGTCTCGGCCAGTGCCGCGGCGAGTTTTCCGCGCTCCTCGGTCGCGGTCTGGGCGGGGTCGGTGGGCAAGTCGAGGGCCTGGGTGTGGGCGGCCTCTTCGGGAGAGAGCATGGCCCAGACCCGCGCGGCGGCGGTCCGGCCGGCGGTGTCGGGGTCCAGGGCGACGATCAGGTCGGTCAGGTCCCTGCCGGTCGCGTCGCGCAGGGCTTGCAGGTGCTGCGCGGTGATGCCGGTGCCGCCCGCGGCGACCGGCACGATCTCGACCCCGGTCTGCTCCGCGAGACGGGCGGCGGCCAGGTGCAGGGCGGCGTGGTCGGTGGGTCCCTCGACCAGCACCGGCCGGGCCCCCGCAGCCAGGCGTGTGATGGCGTCTGGGTGAAGGCCGTAGACGAGCTCGCCCTTGCGGTACGCCGCGGTCTCGGGGGTATTCAGGTACTTCGGGGCCCGCCCGTCACCCGCGTCCGCCTCGGCGGGGTTGATGCGTGCGGTGACGCCGACGACGGTCCCGGTCTGGTCGCGGTAGGGAAAGACGATCCGGTTACGGAACTTGTCGATGACCCGCCCGTTCTTGGTCCGGGTGGCGACCCCGGCAGTGACGAGCTGGTCGGGCGTGTACCCGAGGGACTGCAGGTGGTCGGTCAGACCGGTCCATGACGCGGGAGCGGCACCCCAGTCCGCACCGGCCAAGCCACGGCTGGTCATGTAGCGGGTCGCCCAGGACTGGGTGGCCTTCTGCCGGGTCCACCAGGTCCACGCATGGCCGGTGATCTCGACGACCAGATCCCGCTCCCCCGCGTCGACCGCGGGATCCTGAGTACCCGCCTTAGGCGCCTTGCCATCCGTACCGGTCGGGGCGCCCGGTCCAGCCGTCGCACCGCTCTCGGTGCCGGCTTCCTGCGGCGGTGCCTCGGCCCACGGTGTGGTCGTGGACGGGTCGCCGGGCCGGTCCACGCCGCCCGTCGGTGCGTCAGCGGCCCAGAGCAGCTTGTCGGTGGTGTCGGGCGAGGTGGTGATCCAGGCCGGCAATCCCCGCTCGTCGTGGTCATGGTGTCGGGGCAGGCCGATGCGGTGGTGCAGGACCTTCGCGACCGACCGCGCGTCCCCGAACCCGCTCCCGGCCGCCCGCCGGACCACGGAGGCCGGGTCGGTGCCTGCCGCCTCGTGCATGGACAGGCGCTTGGCCAGCACCGGCCACACCTCGTCGCGCAGGGCCCGGTCCGCGACTCGGCCGGGCAGTACCGATCGCACGGCCTCTGCGAGGCGGCCGGTGCGGTCGGGTTCGAGGAAAGTCATGTAGGCGTCCTCGTACTCGGGGACGAGGCGGGCCAGGGAGTGCGCGTAGTCCCACTCGTCCTCGATGACTCGGGAGGCGGACTGTTCCTCGCCGTCGCGGTCTAGGACACCCTTGAGCGCGTTCAGCACGGCGCGCTCCAGGTCGGGCTGGCGGTGCGGGTCGAGATCCAGGACGTCGTCGGTCTCGACGTAGACCCGGTTGGAGTCGGCCCCACGAGTGATCGCGGTATAGAGCTCGTTGCGGGTCATACCGACGCCGACCATCGCGTGAGAGGTGTCAACGGTCATGCCCTGGACGCGGTGGATGGTCGCGGCGTATCCGAGCTCGACATGCGCCGCGACGTAATCGGCCGGCAGGACGACCGTGGCCCCGGTCTCCAGATGCCGGGCCTGCAGCGCCGCGTTCTCGTCGCGGGCGGTCACGCGCCACAGGTCGCCGTTGCGGACCCAGTCCCGGCCCCAGTCGATGTGCCCGTCGTCGTGCTTCGCGCGCAGGTGCCGGTTGTTCAGCCGGGTCACGATGACGTCTCCGATCCCGGCGCGGTTCTCATCGTGCAGGGTGATGCCCTTGTCCTCGACCTCGCCGCGGGTGACGCGGTGCAGGCGGGCGCGGGCGGACAGCTCGGTGACCAGGGTGTTGGTCGCGGCGATCATGACCGTCTTACGCCCCTGGTCGGAGTCGGTCTGCCAGTTGGCGAACATCTCCTCCGCCATCGCCGCCGCACTACCGCCCAGCGTGCGGCGCCCGGTGATGTAGAAGTCCAGGCCCCGGTGGTCACCGTCGCGGAGCTGGAGGGAGGCTTCTGCTTCGCCCGGGGTGCGGAACCGGTGAACCTGTGTCAGCTCGACGACACCCGCCTGGTGTGCGATCAGGCGCAGGGCGCCGCCGGCGGCGACGGCACCGAGCTGGGCCGGGTCACCCAACAGCCGGACGCTGCCACCAGCGGCCTGGGTGATGGTCAGGACGTCGGCGAGAGCGAGCGTTCCGGCCAGACTTGCCTCGTCGACCAGGACCACCGTCCCGGGTTCCACGGTGAGGCGTTGGCGCAGCCGTTCGCTTCCCGCGCCGCGGTTGCCAGGAGGAACATGTCCAGGGTCTCCGCCGTGATTCCTTCAGCGAGGTCGGCGCCGAGGACTTCGGCGGCGGCGGCTGATGGGGCCAGGGCGATGAGCTTGCCGCCCGAGTCCTGAACCGCTGTCGCGAAGGCGCGCATGGCAGTGGTCTTCCCGGTCCCGGCCGGCCCGATCCCCGCCGCCAGCACAGTGCTGGTCGCGAAGTGGGCTACCAGGTCCCGCTGCCCGGCGTTCAGGACCCGGCCCCGGTCGACCCGGACCTGCTCGATCGCGCGCTCCACTGCATCGGGGTCGATGGCCAGGCCACCGCGGGTGCGGGCTGCGGTCAGGAGTTGGTCTTCGGCTTCCAGGACCGCGAGGGACGTGTACCGGGTCGAGCCGTGCACGAAGTAGACCGACTCGCCGTCCTTGCGACGCATCACATCCGGCGGCTCATTCAGATCCGGGGGCGTGATCACCAGGCTGCCAGCCTCCGCATGCCCCGCGATCGTCGCGGCCAACGCGAGCAGATCTGCGCCCTTGGGGGCGTACTCGCGGGCCAGACGAGTTCCCTCGGCCTGCAGGTGGTACGTCGTCCAATGTGCCCGCTTGCCTGCGACGTTGGTCAGGCAGGCGTCGACCAGGTCGCCCTGGGCCAGTACCTGCGCGGCCAGTTCGGCCAGCGCGGTCTGGCGCCCGGTCGTTGTCTTCCACCGCAGCGGCCGGAAGACCTGGGCGCGCGGCCACGTGTCGGTCAGCCGTTCGACCGCCCCGGTGACGTCCTCGGCCGCCCACCGCGCAATCCCTCGGACCGCGAGGTCCTGCGCGACGGCAGGCCACAGGTCTTTGAGCTCGTCGACCACGACCCGTCCTGTGTCTGGGCCAGGGTTCAGGGCTCGGTTGAGCATGCGGGCTACCGCCTCTGGACCGCCCAAGACGCCGGCCGCGAGTTGCGCCCACTGCGGGAGCCGGTGGCGCAGCCCGACCGGGGTGCCCTTGCCCTGGCGAGTATCTAGATTGGCTTGCTGCGTCAGGACGTACGCAGTCTTGGTCGCAGGCTCATGCCCGTACTTCGCCCGATACTCGGTCCGCAGATTCTCGTAGGACTCCTGGATCACCGCCCTGCGCCGCGAGAACGCGTCCCGCAGCGCCTTCGGAATCCCGACGATCTCCCGGACACCCTGCTTGCCCCGGCCCCGGGACTCGGTGTGGAACGCCACGCCCAGGGCCTCGACGACGAGCTGCTCAACGCGGGTGTTGTACCGCTCCGAGGCAGCAGCGCCCAACGAGTACAGAACCCGACCGTCCAGCGCCCGCCAGATCCCGTCGACACCCAGCACCTTCGTCGAGACCGCGACGTGGGTATGCAGGTTCGGATCACCGGCCCTTGAGTCCAGGTGGTCGAACGCGACCGCCGTCAGGCCATGGGTGTCGATCTGCCGGACACCACCCGCACCGCCGCGGGTGAGAGCGGCCTCGGACTCGATCCACGCGAGAGTGTCCTGCCAGGCCTGGGTATGAGCCTTCGTGATCGCCTCCCGCGTCGCCGCATCGCCAAGCCCCCACAGGACACTGATGCTCTTGGACGGCGTGAACACCAGGTCATACCCCGCCACCGCCTTGCGCGGCTGCTGACCCCGCTTCGCCAGCCAGGTCGCCACATCCTTGTCCGAGACCTCGCCCGACCCGCCCTTCTCAGTGCGTTCCTGCTGCGCCAGGGCGCGCGCGACGGTCCAGCGGATCAAGTCCCGCTCGACACCCGCCTCGGGCGGCCGGTCGTTCTCGCGGGCGAACCGCGCGAAAGCTGCCTCGAGGGCTGCGGTGTAGCCGTCGTCCGGGCGGGCCTTGAACTCCGGGAACGCCCGCCCCAACGCGCCCACCCGGGCCGCGTCCTGCTTCGACAAGCCGCGCGCGAGGGCTTCGACCTCCAGGCGGTCGGCGTCGGGGTGGCGGCCCTGGCCGAACAGGGATTTCATCTGCTTCTCCAGCACCTGCCCCGACACGCCGAGCTGCTCCAACCCGGTGCCGACCCAGTGGCCGGGCGGGTTGCCGTGCTGCATGTAGTAATCCGTCAACGACACCCCACGCCCCCGCGGCACATCCCCGGACGCGACCTGCTGGGTCAGGTACGTGTACCCGCTGCCAGCGCTCAGTGCATGGACCGTCATCATGTTGTCTCCCACCCCCTCTCCTGGGTTTGTCGGGCTGTTCCGGGTCGCCTTCGGCGGCCTCCGCTCACGGCTTGTGCAAGAGGTGTGTGGCCTTCGTCGTGGCGGTCCGCGGGACCCGCCGTCCTGCTGCACGCAAGCCGTCGTCACGCAGCCGCGTGACCGCGCGTCCATCGCGTGTGCCCGTCATCGGGCGTGTGCTCGTGAGCACGTGCTAGCTGGTGCGCGGAGAAGCGGATTGGTTCCCCGGGTCCCGGGCATGCCAAGAGCCCGCCCATCCCCGAGGGGGGACAGGCGGGCTCAGGCGGCGACCGCCATGGACTCTGGGAACCTGCGAGATCCGTGGCCGTTCCTCCCTTCCAGTGCACGTCGAAGTGACCATCCCCTGGCCCTTATCCGTGTTCTGAGACACGTCCTCTCTGCTGACGTACCGCGCATCCGGCCGGTAGCCTCGTTGCACCACGTCGAGCAGGGGGACTCCCATGGGTCAGCACGTCGTTGTCGATCCCGGCTTCGGGGCCCTCCTGAATGAATTGCGCACGCAGCGCAACTGGTCACTGCGTGGCCTGGGCGAGCGCGTGCACTGCTCACACGGACACATCTGGGACCTTGAGCACGGACAGAAGCGCCCGAGCCCCGCGGTGGCGGCGCTCTTGGATGAGGCGCTTGACGCCGGGGGCCGCCTCAGCGCAATGGTCCGAACAGCGGGTCAAGCGTCCATGTCACCGCACGACGGTGCGCCCGGCTCAACTGCGCCGGTCGAGGAGGGATTCGGCGGCGCGCTTCAGCTGTGGCGGTCCGATCTTGAGCGCCAGGACTTCCTGACCACTGCCACGTTCGACCCCGCGACCTTCCTCGTGCCTGCGCTGCGGTGGCTCACCGCCCCCTCTACGCCCGGTCCTGGCAGCGTCGGGGTGCGCGTTGTGGGCATGCCGGATGTCGAGATGATCCGGCAGATGCTGGGCGCGTTCCGCACGGTCGACAACCAATACGGCGGTGGGTACGTCCGCGAAAGAGTCGTCAGATTCCTGCACCACGACGTGGCTGAACTCCTCCAAGGCCAGTACGACACCCGCACGGGAGCTGCTCTGCTCTCGGCAGCGGCCGAAGCGACCCAGTTGGCCGGGTGGGCAACCTATGACGTCGGGCGACATGCCCTGGCGCAGCGGTACATGGTCCAGGCCCTTCATCTTGCCGGCGCTGCCGAGGACCGACCGCTCGGAGCGGAGATCTTGGCTGCGATGAGCCATCAGGCCGCGTACCTCCGCTCCGGTGACGAGGCGATCGACCTGGCTCGGGCGGCAGGGCGTGCGGCAACCGAGGCGGGCGTCGGGGCGATCGCGGCCGAGGCGGCAGTGCTGGAAGCTCAGGGCCACGCCGTGAACAGTTCAGCCTCTGCGACAGCGTCGTCGTTGGACCGTGCTGAGCGCTTGTTCGACCAGGCCGAGCGTGCCACCGACCCGCAGTGGCTGGGCTATTTCGACGAGGCGTATCTCGCGGCGAAGTTCGGGCAGACATTCACTGCCCTCGGCCGTGGCGACCTCGCCGTGCGTTTCGCGGAGCGTTCGCTGGACATGGACGCGCGGTACGCCCGAGGTCGGATGTTCAACCTCGCGCTGGTGGCCCGCGCGCATGCTCAAGACGGCAACGTCGAAGAGGCGGCCGCGGCCGGGCAGAAGGCAGTTGAGGCCGCTGAAGGGATCGACTCTGCGCGGTCGCGTGACTACCTCGCCGAGATCGCCCAGCGCCTGGCACCACACGCCGGGATCGACGCCGTGGACACCTACCAGACCCGCGCCCACGATCTCATCGCACGTTAGGCGACGACTCATCCCTATGGCACAGCAGTGGCATCCGGACATTCAACGACGAATTCTGCCTGGACCCACTGCACATGCGTGGGGACTTGTGGGTGCGGTCCTCATAGCCGTGTGCTTTGCATCATTCGGCATCTTGATCGTCGGCGTCGGGCTATCGACAGTCGGGATCACGCCGAATGACTTGCCCTATTTGTACGTGGCGCTCGTCGTTTTCCTGATGTCCGTGCTCCTGATCGGGCGGGGCAGTTTCAGTCCGATGTTCTGGGCCGTGGAACGCCGCCAGAAGCAGGAACGCGCCGAGGGCTACACCACCAGGCTCAACGCTGTGTACGAGGACGACGTTGCGGTGGACGTGGTCGACTGGCGGTCCGGACGAGTGATCCGCATGGCGCACGAGCCGTTGGTGGAGAGCAAGTACCTCGTCGACAAGCAGGCACAGATCCAAGATCGGATCCGCCTCGTACGCGCTGAGGCGAGGGCCGCTAGAGCCGGCCTTCTGCGCGGTCCAGAAGGACCTTCATAAGCCCTGCTACCGATGCCGCGCCGACGATCTGCCCGGACTCGATCAGTCCCGGGACCTCGGCGAGCGGGATCCACCGGATCTCCTCCGCCTCGTTGATATCGGGGGCAGCACCTGTGTCATGCCCGCCGCGGGCGAGGTAGATGATGTTGGGCTGGTCCACGGTGCCGACCATCGGCTGGAAGCGCAGGTACTCGCGGACCTCGCGAGGTCGCCACCCGGTCTCTTCCTCGGCCTCGCGGAAAGCAGCGGCCTGGGGTCCCTCGTTCGGGTCGAGGTAGCCACCAGGCAGCTCCCAGACCCAGGAGTCGATGATGAACCGGTGCCGCCACATCATCAGGACCCGGTCCTGGTCGTCCAGCATCAAGACCATGATCGCGGCCGGGACCCGGAGCACCCACTGCTCGAACTCCACGCCGTCGGGCAGACGCACGCTGGCGATGCTCACGTTCGCACGGCGGGTGTCGTCCACCAGCCGCTCGCCCAGGATCTCCCATTGCGTCGGCCTGTTCGGCGTCACAGCGGCCTGTGCGGAAGCCGCTGATGTCGGCGTACTGGGCGTCGATTTGCTCGGCTGAGTGCTCACGCTCGGCAGCGTACGGCCTGGCCGTACGGAACCGCCATGGACGGGAAACCCCATCGGCGTACGCCAGCCATGTACTCAGCGGTGTACTCCGAAGCAGACAGTTGTCTGCTGACAACGGCTGACGCGCCGCTCCTACCAGCGAACACCCCGCACCGGTCAGAGTTTCGGCAGAGAGCACGACACCCCGACACCTGCCGAGGACGCACCGTGAGTACTACACCCCTCAAGCCCCAGACGTTTGCTCGCTCTTCGATGCTCGTCGCATGCGATATCGACGGAACGCTCCTGGAACGAGGCGGGAAGATCCCGGCGGAGACCGTGACGGCACTGGATCTGGTGCGTGCAGCCGGACACGAGGTGGTGCTGGCGACTGGTCGGTCGCTGGTCGGATTGCTCCCCGTTGCGACAAGGCTCGGCCTGACCGAGGGATTCGCTGTCTGCTCCAACGGGGCTATGACTGTTCGACTGGAGCCCGGTGCGACCTCGGGCTACGCAGTTCACGATGCCCGATACTTCGATCCGACCGCACTGATCGGCCGGGTCCTTGGTTTAGTGCCCGGTGCGTACGTCGGGGTCGAAGAGATCGGCTGGGGCTGGCGAGTGAACGCCCCGTTCGGGCGAGGGCTGCTCAACGGAGAACAGAAGCAGGTACCTGTCGCTGACTTGTGCGCGGTATCGGCAACCCGCGTCGCTCTTCATGGTCCTGGTATCGCACAGCACGCCAAGGACTTGGCCGAGTCCGGTGTGACGGTGACGCCGGCGGGCGCCCACTGGCTGGATGTCACCGCGCCGGAAACCAACAAAGCCTCAGCGCTCGAGCGACTGCGGGTGCTCACGGATATCCGCCCTGACGCCACGGTGGCCGTGGGAGACGGTGTCAACGACATCGACATGCTCGCCTGGGCCGATCGAGGTGTCGCGATGGGGCACGCACCAGAGGTTGTCCGTGCCGCGGCACGCGAGATCACCGGCACGATCAGTCAGCGCGGAGCAGTGGCTGTTCTGCGCTCACTACTACCGCTCAATGTCGACACGGCCACGCTGTCGCGGCTCGCGGGCCAGCTCGCCATGGCGGTACACACTGCGTCGGGCCCGACGACATTGCGCGTCTGGCATGAGCACCACTCAGAGATAGCGCGTTGCGACACCTGGACTCTTCGCGACGGCGTTTGGGAGCGGCACGGTCCGATCCCCTCCGGCTCGGGCGCAACGATGCGCGCGCTCGAACTCGCAGCTCGTGAAGCCGGTCTCGAATATCCACGAGGTGACATCGGCCGACGTCGCGCGCACTGGCGCAGCGTGCACGACGGCCGAGGCCGGGCCGGGTTTGAGCTCCCCCCTGCACATACGGCTCGATGTGCCGACGTCCGAAGCCGCAGACGGCGTCCTGCATTGACCTGACCGGCACCGGTCGACACGTCGAGCAAGCCCACCTGCGGCGTTCGATCGCGACCCCACAGCCGTCCGGGAACTTCCTGGACCCGATGGAAGGAGAGATAGCGATGGAGAGCAACGCAGTCACAACGGCGGTCATGGCGGCCGACCTGACGGAGCAGGAAGTCCAGCGCACCTTTCGATAGGCCTAGATGCCGCGGTCCTGGAGCTTGAAGGTGATGTGCGTTGAGCTACTTCGACCGTTCAGGACCGGAGTGCTCGTCTCGGATAGTTTCAAGCCCCGACTCGGGCAGCTGCGCCTTCTTCCTGAGGTTCCTCCGGACCAGCACGACAACGGGAACCGCCACGATCAGGAGGACTACGAGAGCGATTCCTCCGGCGACGATCAGGGTGTTCCCCACACCAGCCACGTGGTCTCCGACGCTCGTGTCGTCGAGGCCCGCAGGCCGCGGCCCGAGCTCGTTCGCCAGCCACCCGTACTCGATCTCCCAGACCTCACCCCGGTACTCGATCGCAAGGATGTCGAACCTCATCGGCAGCTCGTTCCACACCACCGTGGCCGCCGTCTTCCGCGCGGTGTCACTATCCATGGAGTCGTGCAGCAGCACGATCGTCACGACGTCGACCGACTCCTCGGGGTGTTGGAGATACTCCCTGCGCCCGGCGTGCACCCCCGCGTCGTCGAAACCCGCGGCTACGAGCTTCGACTGCACAGAGGCAAGGCCCTTTAGGAACTCAGCCGAACCCGCCGTCGACGAGCATCCGGTAAGAAGGATGAGGGTCGCCGTGAGCATGGCGAGCACACGCCCGATCGAGCTGTTTCCGATGGAACTCTGTCCAACTGCGGAACCATGCACGGCGCCACCCCCTCGTGGGCGAATCATCCCATATTGGTCCCGAAACCAGGACGGACGCGCCACCGTCAGCCACGCTCGCGAAGACGCTTGGCCGCAGACCGGCTTCCGCCCGGCCACTGCCAGTTGAGGGTCTCCAGCCGCGGGTGCGAGCGGACCGCTTCAATCAGCGCACGAGATCCGGACACCCGGGTCGCCGTGAGGTCGTAGTCAGTCCACACAAACCAGGAGCGGTCTGCGGGCCACCAGCTCGACGGGCTCAGACCGCGGAACAGCTCTTGATCTCGCGTCAGGCCGCCGACGGCCGACAGCGTTCCCTTAAGAACCGTGAGCCTCTCGTCTCGTTAGCGGGCACCATCCCGTAGTAGGCGAGGCAGGCGACGTCAGGCCCGGAGAACTCACCCACGATGTCGAGCAGGGCCTTCAGCGACTCACCATCGAAGACGCCTTCATCAACCTCTACGTCCGGCCAGTTCAGATCCTTGATCAGGTACATCGCGTTCGGTGGCCACCCTTTAGCCTTCGACACTGCCGCCAGATCGGCGTCGGTGACGTCACGCCATCGACGCCGGACCCGTGGCCCTTCCTCGCGATCTGTGAGATCGATCGGAACCGTCAGGTCGTGCAGGATCCATGTGTCGTCCTCCCAGCCTGAAGCGTCCATTCCGCAGAGGTCTCCGTCCTCACGGACGTCCTGCGGGATCCATGCGAGCGCTGCCTGCGGGTCAGCGACCGGTCGGAACCCATCGACCTCGTCAGCACCTTGCGTCATCACCGTCCTCCACGTTGCGCGTTGGCATCATCGGTGTCGGTGAGGAGGTTGTTGGCCTTCATCAACGCCGGTGGAAGCACGTCGTCTTCCTAGGTCCGCGTCATCATTCACCAATTAATTCAAGAGTGGATCGACTGTCGCGAACAGTGCTCCAAATACTAAAAATCCGACGCCGATCACAAAAACTCTTTTCTGCATATCGAGCCCCGAAGGGGCTTTACGGACGAGATCAGCGAGCGTGGCTGACAAATTGCGACCCACATCCCTTTCTGCCGCATTCCCGATTCTCCCACTGAACACCATTAAGATGGCCCCCGCCACCACGAAGGCGGTGCCGAAAACTATGCCCACGATGGTCATATATCCACTCCGTCGCTGATCGCCACTAGCGCTGGGGCCATGTACGTCGCATATAGACATGTCCGCCGTGTCGCGCACCAGCGCCGATACCTCCGCCACCAGAAAGACCTCAGGGACTGCCGAAGGTGGTAGATCCGGTCACAAGGGGCCGAATACGTGAGCAGTTCCAGCAGGAGCGGACCGAGGGCCGGATCGATGAAGTCGAGCTCCGGACGCGGCGCGTCGGGATCCTCAGGCTTACCGTCACGAGGCAGAGGCAACATCCCGGGCCCGCCGAACGGCAACAGGGTCCCGTCGACGTCGAGGAACAGCAGCGGGCGGGCAACAGTCACGCCCGCACGATAGTGGCCTGCGCACGTGGTCGGCAGCCGGCACCCATCTGCCTTCCACACCGCCTGCATGGCTCACGCTCCGGGTCTGGCCCGAGCCCGCTGGAACACGGACTCTCGTACCTTTCCCATCGAACCCAAGGCACCATCCCGTCAGTAGCGCACTAGGGACGTGGTCACGACGCACCCTTGCCGCACCAGTACGCGCCGCGAGTTGGTGCGCGCATCTGACCTGCACTGATACGTGCGCACACCTTGGTGTGCGGACGACTTGGTGTGCGCAGAGCGCGCGCTCGTTCGTCATCCTCGACGCATGAATGGGTATCCGCTCGCAGACAGCACGCTGGAGGCAGGCGGCTGGAGTCCGCTGGCCAAGCTGCGGGGTCATGCCCACGAGTTGGGGGACATGCGTTCACCCTGCTCGGCGCCATGCCCCCCAGCAGGCACGCACCCGATATGGCCGCATGGGGGGACGTCAACGAGTACCTCGACAGGTACAGGTGACGTGCACAATCGCGAGCATGGGGCAGGCAGGTGCAGATATAAGCGGGCTAACTCGGACACGTGCGGTGGTGGCAAATTGCCACCACCGCGCGACCTGCAGCTTTGCTTCGACATGCCGCGCGGTCGGCGCCGAGCTGCCGCCAGCCGCAGGGCTAATCCGGACATCCGCGGTGGTGCCAATTTGGCACCACCGCGTGCCCTGGGGTTCTACCGAACCACCGACGCGCCACTGGCCCGTTCCTGGCCTGGAGAACAAACCGGACAACAATGGTTCTGCCAAATTGGCAGAACCATACGACCTGGGCAGGCGCCCCAGGCCCTATGCGATCCACGCGACGCCCTCGAACGCCCCCCGAGGAACAAAGCGGAAAAGGACGGTCCCGCTAAATTGGCGGGACCGTACGACCTGCGCAAACGCTCCGGCGCCAATCGCGCGCCACGCAGACGGGCCCTACACCGCCCGTGGCGCCAGCGACTCCAGGATCTCGGCTGTCGCCTCGTTCACGGCATCAGCCCGGGCGATGTAGTGCTTCTTGGTGATCACGGTCGAGGTGTGACCGAGCATCTCGGCCGCAAGCTCTGCGCCTGCTTCCTTCTCGAGCGTGGTGGCGACGGTCCTGCGGAACGCGTGAGGCGTCACCCGGTCGAGCCCTGCCTCTTTGAGCGCGGCCCGCAAGGTGCGCCGCACGTTGTTCGGCGACAGTGGGGTGCCGTTGCGAGAGAAGAAGATCAACTGCTCGGGGTCAGCGGGTATTTCGGCGAGCCGCTTGCGAATGACGTCCGCCGTGAAGCCCGGCACCGTCACCTTCCGGCACGACTCCGAAGTCTTCGGATGGTCCTGCCGGAACTGCGGCCTGTTCATCGGCGTGATGATCGTCCCGTCAAGATGAACGGTCATCCGCTTGCCCGTGTCGTCGATGTCGCGCCGACGGATCGCCAGCGCTTCGCCGATGCGACCGGACGTGCCGATCATGACCTCGATGACGGCCTCGACCTGGCCATCAGGCTTGGGCCCCGGACGCTCGGCAGTTGACCAGGCCCGGACGGCTGCTCGTACCGCCTCGAGCTCCTCGATCGTCAGTGCCCTCGACCGCCCTCTTGGGCTTCCGGAGCCGCTGCACACTGCGAACCGGGTTGCGCTCGATCGCCTCGTACCGGACCGCGAGACCCAGGGCGAGGTTGAGCACGACCTTGGCGTGCTGAGCCTTGGACAGGCTCTCCTTCGCCAGCTTCTTGAGGAAGCGGTCGACCATCATGATCGAGATCTCACGCAGCGTGTAGTCCTTGAAGGCAGGCTGAACCAACGTGCGCATGTCGCGGGCGTACAGCTCACGGGTGCTGAAGGCCAACTCCTGGAGGTCCAGGTCTTCGAGCCAGATCTCGACCAGGCGCTTAAACGTGCTGTCGCCGCTCAGATCTGTCGAGCCGGATGCGATGCGGCTGCGTCGCGCAAGTACCGCCTTGAGATTGTGCTCGGCCTGCTTGCGGGTGCTGCCGGTGGCCTGAACCGGGCGCAGCCGGCCGTCGTAGTCGCGGAAACGGGCGTGGGCGGTCACCGTCGTGGTCGTCTCAGAAGCGAAGCTGATCTGACCGAACGTGCCGATCGGGGTGCGAGGGCGAGCCATCACCGCTCACCGCCTTCGACGGCGCCCCGGCCAGGCGCGATCTCCCGGCGTCCGGCGAGCCATGCCTGGACGTCCGAGGCGTAGAACTTCACGTGCTTGCCCAGCAGCACACCGCGCGGGCCCTTGCCCGCAGTGCGCCAGGCGTAGATCGTGCGTACCGGCAGACCGATATAGTCCGCGAGCTCGTCGATACTCAGCAGCGGGTCCAGCCCCCGCTCGGGCGTCTGCTGTGTCTCCATGATTCCCAGGTGCGCGCGGAACACCTGGAGAATGGGCAACGATCGGAGGCGACCGTCACGCTCTGCGGACCACGTCGCAGGACGGGTCTCCCGGACACCAAAGTGTCGGGTTTTTGTCGGGGAGTTCAAATCTCGAGTCCGTTCTGGCCTGGCGAACCAGAAGCTCACCAGGACAGATGTGTCGGGGTGACAGGATTTGAACCTGCGACCCTCTGCTCCCAAAGCAGATGCGCTACCAAGCTGCGCTACACCCCGTGGGTCCGCCACGGCCTGGGGCTCCCCGGGCCGGACCGGGAGACTCCCGGTAGGACCTGCCGAGTGTATCCGATCGATGCGATCGACCGCCTGAGGTTTCTGGGCCGCACGCTGCGAAGTAATCCTTTGAACTCGCCCCCGTGGGCCTGCCATCGTCGAGACCTCACCTGATGCGTATCGAGAGGGACAGGCATGCTCCGGCAGCGGACGACGACGCCCCTCCTACCGCTCGCGTGCGCGCTTTCGTTCGCACTCGCGATGGCGCTCGGCAGCTGTGCCGCGCACGGCACCAGCCCGCCCAGGGACGAGCAGCCCCGCACGATCGCCGTCCGCAGCTACCCGGCCGAGACCGCCGACACCTCCCCGCCTGGTCCCCCGCTCGACGGGATGACGAACGCCGTCGTCGACGCCACGGTCCGGCCCGCCAACCTCGTCGTCACCATGTGGGGCACGCCCGGCTGCATGCCCTATCCGGTCGAGGTCGGCTGGCTGAACGACACGACGGTCGACGTCACCACGGCACGCGCCGACGACGACGCCTGCTCCACGGAGCACCTGGCCGTGAGCCAGGTCGTCGTCCTCCCGGTCGAGCATCCCGCCGACGGCGTCCGGACCGTCCGGGTCGACGGCGCCACGGTGGCCTTCGCCTTCCGCTCCGACCGGTAAAGAGCCCGGGCCCGACAGAGCGTCGTCGGGAGCGGACGCCGCCGACCAGCACCTATGATCACGCTGAAGGGTTCCGCTGCCGCTGGGAGACAGCTCGTGACACGTGCGGGTCGTGGGGTTCGGCTCTCCGATGTGGCCGAGCACGCCGGCGTGTCCGCGAAGACGGTCTCCAACGTGCTGCACAACCACCCGTACGTCAGCGCGACCACGCGCGAGACCGTCGAGGCGTCCATCGCCGCCCTCGGCTACCGCGCGAACCTGTCGGCCCGCGCGCTGGCGAGCAAGCAGACAGGGTTCATCGCCCTGGCGATCCCCGGCCTGGACAACCCCTACTACTCCGAGCTCGCGAGCCACGTCATGGACGCCGCGGCCGAGCACGACTGGATCGTGCTGATCGAGCAGACGCGCTCCTCCGAAGCCATGGAGAAAGCCGTGGTGCGGGGGCCGGCGTCGCAGCTCGTCGACGGCATCATCCTGCAGCCCGACGCGATCGGCGACGCCGACCTGACCGACCGGTTCGCGCACCAGAACCTCGTGCTGATCGGCGAGGCCGCGGCCACGGCGTCGGCGGACCACGTCACCGCGGACAGCACGGCCGCCGCCCGGGAGGTCGTGGAGCACCTGCTGGAGCAGGGACGCACGCGGATCGCCACCGTCGGCATCCGGCCGAGCAACCGCGCGAACGCCGGGGAGCTTCGCTACCGCGGCTACTACCAGGCGCTGGAGCGGGCGGGCCTGGGCGTCCGGACCGAGTACCTGGCACCGGCCGAGCGGACCCGGCGGCCCGACGGCGCGGCGGCGGCCGACCACCTGATGTCCCTGCCCGAGCCGCCGGACGCCATCGTCTGCTTCAACGACCTGCTCGCCAGCGGCGTTCTGGCCCGGCTCCGCGAGCGGGGCGTCGCGGTGCCGGACGACGTCGCCATCGCGGGCTTCGACGACAACGAGGAGTCCCGGTTCACGGCGCCGCCGCTGACCAGCGTCGCCTGGGACCTGGAGGCCCTGGGCCGCCGCTGCGTCGAGCTGCTGCGCGCCCGGACGGGCCGGACCGACGGGGACCACCCGCCGGTCCGGACGGTCGTGGGGCATCGGCTGGTCGTGCGCGAGAGCACGGCGGGGCGGGGCTAGGCCCGCCGCTCGGGCAGGACCGCCCGAGCAGGATCGCCCAGGCACGATCGCCCGAGCAGCCCGGCCCGAACGCCGCAGCCCCCGGGCTCAGTCCTCCCGCAGCGCCGGACGCCCGTCCGCCGCCCAGACGATCTCGGCGCCCGCCAGCAGGTTGGTGCGCCCGCCGGTGTCGTTGCCCTGGAAGAACAGGTAGGTGCGGCCGTCGTCGTCGGTGAGCACGCCGGGGTGCCCGCTCTCGGACGAGTTCCACGTGCCCGGTGCGCCGTTGGGCAGGAACGGCTCGACGGTCCCCCGTGTCCAGGTGACGCCGTCCTCGCTGGTGGCCCAGCCGATCTGCTGCGGCACGTTGTTGTACGCGCCGGCGTAGAACATCACGAGCCCGCCGTCCGGGCGGCCGCCCTCGCGCACGAAGGCCGGCGCCTCGATGCACTCGCCCTCCCAGTCGAGCTCGGGTCGCAGCGCGGGGCCGTCCAGGCTCAGGTCCCGCCAGTCGTCGCGGCCGAAGCCGCTGCCGAGCGGCGCCTCCGCGACGCCGACGAGCTGCTCCCGCATCTCCGGGTCGCGCGTGGCGTAGGCGAGCAGCAGCCGGTCGCCGTCGACGACGAGGTCCGCGTCGATCGCCCGGCCGCAGTTCCACTCGCCCTGCGGGCGGAACACCGGGTTAGAGGCGTCACGCTCGAAGGTGACGCCGTCGGTCGAGGTGGCGTGGCAGATCGAGTCCAGCGGCCCGGTGCCGTAGCTCTGGTAGAAGAGGTGCAGCACGTCAGCGACGACGACGGCGCCCGGCGCCGCGAGCCCCTTCGCGTCGTAGTCGCCGCCCGGGTGCAGCCGGGCCACCAGCTCCCACGAGGCCAGGTCGCGGGACTCCGCGATGCCGACGCACAGGCCCGCGCCGGGCTCCTCCGGCCGGAGCGTGAAGTACATGAGATAGCGGCCCTGGAACCGGACGACCGACGGGTCCTTGGCCCACCGGGTGCCGTCCGCCCGGTCCACGCCCCACGGCTCGCCGAGCAGCGGGGCGGACCCCACGGTCGGCCCGCTCCGCGACGTTCCGGGTGAGGTCGAGGTCGACGACTGCGTCATGGCGGTAGCTCTCCTGATGCTCGATATCCCGGACCGTCCCGGGTCCCGAGCGAACTTACAGCGCTGAAATACCGGTGGCAAGGCCGATCCGACTCCGCGCCGCCAGCGGCTGATTCACTCGGACACGCGCCCTTGACAGCCCTCTCGGCGACCCAGATACTCATCGGTATTTCAGCGCTGAAATACGATCGGAGAACAACGACGTGAACCGAACAGGCCTCGCCGCGCGAGGCACCGGACCCCGGACCGGCGGGCCACCCAGGCCCGGCACCACCTGGCGCGCCCGCCTCGCCCGCGACAAGGTGCTCCTGCTCATGGCGGCGCCCGGCATGATCCTGCTGCTGCTCTTCCAGTACGTGCCGCTCGCCGGCAACGTCATCGCGTTCCAGGGCTACCTGCCGTTCCTGCCCTTCGGGCAGAGCCCGTGGGTCGGGTTCGACAACTTCGCGGTGATCATCAACGGCGACCCCGCGTTCCTGAACGCGCTGCGCAACACGCTGGTGCTCACGCTCGTGCAGGTGGTGCTGGTCTTCCCGGCGCCGATCGCGCTGGCCCTGCTGATGAACAGCATGCTCTCCGAGCGCCTCAAGCGGGCGGTGCAGTCGGTGCTGTACCTGCCGCACTTCCTGTCCTGGGTGATCGTGGTCGCCGTCTTCCAGCAGGTGCTCGGCGGGGCGGGCCTGATCAACAACCTGCTCCGGGAGCACGGCGGGGAGACGCTGTCGATCATCGGCAACTCCGACCTGTTCGTCGCGCTGCTGACCAGCCAGGTGATCTGGAAGGACACCGGCTGGGCGACCATCCTCTTCCTCGCAGCGCTCTCGCAGATCGACGCCTCGCTCTACGAGGCCGCCCGGGTCGACGGCGCGTCGCGGTGGCGCCAGCTCTGGCACGTCACGCTGCCCGGCATCCGCGGCATCGTGATCCTGCTGCTGATCCTGCGCCTCGGCGACTCCCTGACCGTCGGCTTCGAGCAGATCATCCTCCAGCAGGACGGCGTCGGGCTGGCCGCCAGCGAGGTGCTCGACACCTACGTCTACAACAACGGCATCGTCGGCGGCCAGTGGGGCGTGGCCGCCGCCGTCGGGCTCGTCAAGGGCGTCGTCGGCGTGCTGCTCGTGCTCGGTGCCAACAAGATCGCCCACCTCTTCGGCGAGAACGGGGTCTACAAGTCATGACCGCCACCACTCCGGGCACCCGCCCCGGCACCGAGTCGGACGCAGGAAACGGCACCCCGCAGACCCTCCGCCGTCGGACAAGGCCGCTGGACGCGCCCGGAATCCCCGCCCGCGCGCTGAAGGGCGTGGTGCTGCTGGTCTTCTGCGCCGCAGTGATCCTGCCGTTCGTCGGCATCGTCTCCACGAGCCTGGCCGACCGGGCGCAGGTCAGCGGCGCGGGCGGCTTCGTGCTGTTCCCCACGAGTCCGTCCCTGGACGCCTACCGGACCATCTTCGCGGGCGGCGTCGTGACCCGGGCGATGGCGGTGAGTGTGGGCGTGACCCTGGTCGGCACCGCCGTCAGCCTCGTGGTCTCGACCCTGCTCGCGTATGCGCTCAGCCAGCAGGGCTCGTTCGGCCAGAAGCCGATGCTGATGCTCGTCCTGCTGTCGCTGCTGTTCACGCCCGGCCTCATCCCGAGCTACCTCGTGGTCAAGGAGCTGGGGCTACTGGACAGCTACTGGGCGCTGATCCTGCCCACGGCCCTGAGCGCTTTCAACGTGATCGTGCTGCGCGCGTTCTTCATGGGTATCCCGCCCGAGCTCATCGACGCCGCCCGGATCGACGGCGCCGGCCACCTGACGATCTTCGCCCGCATCGTGCTGCCGCTGTCCAAGGCGGTGCTCGCGGTCATCGGCCTGTTCTACGCCGTCGGCTACTGGAACTCGTTCTTCGCGGCCCTGCTCTACCTCAACGACACGGCCAAGTGGCCGCTCCAGCTCGTGCTGCGTACCTACGTGATCAACAACGCCGAGATCAGCGCGGCCGACCTGGGTTCGGCCGTCGACGCCCTGCCGCCGCAGCCGTCGATCCAGATGGCGATCCTCGTCGTCACCATCGTCCCGATCCTCGTCGTCTACCCCTTCCTGCAACGGCACTTCGCCAAGGGAGTCCTGACCGGCGCGGTCAAGGGCTGACCCCGAAAGGAAACCACCATGTCCCACCCCTCCCTCGACCGCCGCACGTTCCTCGGCGCCGGTCTGCTCGGCATGGCCGGCCTGCTCACGGCCGGTTCCCTGTCCGGCTGCTCGACGTCGACGACGACGTCGGGCGGCAGCGTCGCGGGCGCCGGCGTCACGCTGCCCAGCTACATCCGGTTCGACGGCGTCACGCCGGACCTGCCCGGCACCGACGCCGGCATCCCGGACACGTTCTTCGCCTACCCCGCGAACCCGCAGCGGGTCCTGACGGGTGTGCCCGCCGACGGCAGCGGCATCCGCGGCTCCGTGCCGATCAACCAGGCCGTGCCGCCGGGCATGGACCGCAACTCGTACTGGCAGGCGCTGAACGAGCGGATCGGCTCCGACCTGAGCCTGACGATCACGCCCGGCGCCGACTTCCCGCAGCGGTTCGCGACCGCCGTCGCGGGCGACGGCCTGGGTGACGTGTTCAACGTGGACGGCGCGTTCCCGCAGCTCCCGCAGCTCCTGGAGTCCACGTGCCAGGACCTCACCGAGTACCTGAGCGGCGACGCGATCGCCGACTACCCGTTCCTGGCGAACCTGCCCACCGACTCGTGGCGGGGCACGGTCTTCAACGGCAAGATCTACGGCATCCCCGTCACCCGGGGCGTGCAGTCGTCGGTGCTGCTGATGGCCCGCGCGGACCTCTTCGAGGAGCGGGGCGTGGACCCGGCGCCCGCCACGATCGACGAGTTCGTGCGGGCCTGCGAGGAGATGACCGACCCGCGCGCCAACACCTGGGCGCTGACCAGCGTGCCGATGGTGATGCTCCAGCAGATGTACGGGCTGCCCAACACCTGGGCGGTCGACGACGACGGCACGTTCACCCACGCGCTGGAGCTCGAGCCGTACAAGGACGCCCTGGAGCTCGGCCGCCGGCTCATCGCGGACGAGCTGGTGCACCCCGACAGCGTCGACTCCGCGACGGCCGACCAGAAGATGTGGTTCGGCGCAGGGTCGGCGGCGCTGCACCAGGACACCTACTCGTCGATGGGCTCGATGTACGAGTCCAACGCCGACGGGCTGGAGGGCTACTCCGTGGGCCTGCTGCTCACGCCCAGCGAGGACGGCGAGCCCGCGCCGCTGTGGCTGGGCAACCCGAACAACTCGATCTCGGCGCTGAAGAAGACCGACCCCGCCCGCACGAAGATGCTGCTGGAGGTGCTCAACTGGCTCGCCGCGCCGATCGGCACGGAGGAGCACCTGTCCCGCAAGTACGGCGTCGAGGGCGTGCACTACACGCTGGACGACGCCGACCCCGTGCTCACCCCGCTCGGCAAGACCGAGGCGTGCGGCGGGACGTTCCCGATCGAGTACCTGGTCGACGGGCCGCGGCCCAACTACTACCCCGGCCGGCCGCACGTGGCGCAGGACATCCACGACCACATGGAGCAGGCGATCCCTGGCGGCGTGCGCAACCCGACCGTCGGGCTGTACTCCGGCACGCAGGGGACGACGGGCGGACGGCTGAACACCACGATCACGGACGCCGTGAACTCGATCCTGCTGGGGCGTGAGCCGGTGTCGTCGTGGGACGCCGTGGCCGCGGACTGGAGGAAGCAGGGCGGCGACACGATCCGCAAGGAGTACGAGGAGGGGCACGCGGAGCTCAACGCCTGACGCTCTCCGGCCCGGGTCCCCCGGGGGCACCCTTTCCTTCGAGACCTAAGTTTCTCGCCTTTCGGGCGCCCCAAGAGCCAAGAAACTTAGGTCTCGAAGGAGAAGGTTCGGGGGACGACGGCGAACGACGACGCCGGTTGCCCGCTGAGGGCTGTACGCGCCAGCCGACGGCGGCGGCGAGAGGGCTGGGCATCGTCGAGGTCGGCTGGGCCGGGACAACCAATCCGGACGCCGACGGAGGCCGCTGCGCTCAACCCGGGAGGCAGCTTCTCCTTCGAGACCTAAGATTCTCGCCTTTCGGGCGCCCCAAAGCGAAGAAACTTCGGTCTCGAAGGAGAAGGCGACGTCGGCCGGAGCCCTACGCGTCGCCCAGGGTCGACGCGCGGACCACCAGTCGGGGGGCCAGGCGTTCGACGCCGCGCGCCGGGTCGCCCTCGATCGCCGCGATCAGCAGCTCGGCGGCGCGCTGGCCGAGCCGCTCGAGCTGCATGTCCACCGTGGTCAGCGGCGGTCGGCTGGCCAGCGACATGACGTCCCAGTCGTCGTAGCCGGTCACGGCGACGTCGTCGGGCACGCGCAGACCACGTTCGCGCAGCCGGTCGCACCCGCCCCGCGCGAGCTGGTCGGACGCGAACACGATCGCATCCACGGGCAGGCCGTCGCCAGAACCGCCGGCACCCGGGACCCCACCCAGCACCAGGTCCACCGCCCGCCGCCCCCACTGCTCCGACCAGTCCCCGTACAACGGCGAGCCCACCAGCTCCAGCCCGCGCGCCGCGAGCTCCGCCGCCAGGGTCTCGTGCCGCACGAGCGACGCCGCCTGCTCGGCGCGTCCGCCCACGTACGCGATCCGACGTCGGCCCAGCCCGGCCAGGTGCTCGACGAGCAGCCGCATGCCGAGCGCGTCGTCGGGCACCACAGAGGCGTCCTCGGGGTCGGACGACGGCGCGAAGGCGTAGACCACCGGCATCGGCACGCGGATCGGCTCGCGGGGCTCGGTGGTGCGGCCGGTCACGATGATGCCGTCGACCCTCCGGGCAACGAGCGCGCGCACGTGGTGCTGCTCGCGCACCGGATCGTGCCGCGCGGTCGCCAGCAGCGCCGACAGCTCGCCGCCCACCAGCGCGTTCTCCGCGCCGAGCACCACGGGCAGCGAGAACCGCCCGGCCGAGTCGGTGCTCAGCAGGCCCACCGTGAAGCTGCGCCGCGCCGACAGGGAGCGGGCGCTGGCGTCGGGCACGAAGCCCAGCCGCTCGGCCGCCTCCCGGACCCGCGCGCGGGTGCTCTCGCGCAGCGAGCCGGTGTCGTTGAGCGCCTTGGACACCGTGCTCGGCGAGACGCCCGCGAGCGCCGCGACGTCCGTGATCCGTACGACCGCTCCCCGGTCCATCCGCACCGCCTCTTCTCGACCTATTTTCCTTCCGCGTTTTCCGCCGAACGAGCCCGGCAACAACGGAACGCAGCGCCAGCGTACCTCCCGCCCCAGTTCAGCACCCAATTTCAAGCGAGTTTCGCCCAGACCTTTGACCCGGGCAGCACCGGTCCCTACGATCAGGAAATCGGATTCCTAGTTTCCGTCCGGAGGAGAGCATCGATGACGACACCGACGCCCAGCGGTACGACGCGCGGACCGGCCGAACCCACGAGCGACGCCCGGGTGCTGCTGCGGCCCCTTGCCCCGGGGTACGTCACCGTGGACGGCGGGCTGTGGCGCCGCACGGCCGACGTCAACCGTGCCGCCGCGATCCCTGGCGGGCTCGAGCAGCTCGCCAAGGCCGGAAACCTGCGCAACCTGGAGATCGCGGCAGGTGTGGCCGACGGCGACGCGATCGGCCCGATCTTCGCCGACTCCGACGTGCACAAGTGGCTGGAGGCCGCCGCCTGGGAGTACGCCCGCGAGCCCGACGAACAGCTCCTGGCCGACCAGCTCCACGTGACGAGCCTGCTCGCCGCCGCCCAGGCCGACGACGGCTACCTCGACTCCGTGCCGGCGCTGCGGAACGTGCCGCGCTACAGCGACCTGCCGTGGAGCCACGAGCTGTACTGCGCGGGGCACCTGTTCCAGGCCGCCGTCGCGCAGGTGCGCGGCACCGGCCGCACCGAGCTGCTCGACGTCGCGGTCAGGCTCGCTAACCACCTCGTCGTCACGTTCGGTGACGGCCCGGGCCAGCTCCGCGACGTCGACGGCCACCCCGTGATCGAGATGGCGCTCGTCGAGCTGTACCGCGAGACCGGCACGCGCGCCTACCTGGACCTGGCGAGCTGGTTCGTCGAGGCCCGCGGCACCGGACTCATCGAGGCGCACGGCAAGCAGCCCACCTACTTCTCCGACCGGGTCAAGGTCCGCGCGGCCACCACGGTCGAGGGCCACGCCGTCCGCGCCGTCTACCTGGGGGCGGGCGCCGCCGACGTCGCGATCGAGACCGGCGACGCCGAGCTCCTCGCCGCCCTGGACACCCAGTACCGCGCCATGGAGCGCGGCAAGCAGTACCTGACGGGCGGGCTCGGGGCGCGCTGGGAGGGCGAGTCGTTCGGTGACCCGTTCGAGCTGCCGACCGACCGCGGGTACGCCGAGACCTGCGCCGCGATCGGCGGCGTGCAGTGGGCGTGGCGCATGCTGCTCGCCACCGGCGAGGCCCGCTACGCCGACCAGATCGAGCGCATGCTGCTCAACGGCTTCCTCGCCGGCGTCTCCCTGAGCGGCACCGAGTACTTCTACGTGAACCCGCTCCAGCTCCGCGCCGACGCCCACGCCGAGGAGGACCGCAGCCCCGCGCACGGCCGCCGCGGCTGGTTCGACTGCGCCTGCTGCCCGCCCAACATCATGCGCACCGTCTCCAGCCTCACCGGTTACGTCGCGACGGCGGACGGGCCGAGCCTGCAGCTCCACCAGTACGCGCCCGGCACGGTCACGGCCCCGCTCGACGGCGGCACGCTCCACCTGCGCGTCGAGACCGCCTACCCCGACGAGGGCAGCATCGCGCTGCACGTCGAGGAGGCGCCCGACGGCGAGACCACGCTCGCGCTGCGCGTCCCCGCCTGGGCCGACGGCGCCACGCTCGACGGCGAACCCGTGACCGCCGGTACCTACGCCCGCGTAACGCGCCGGTTCGCCGCGGGCGACACGGTCCGGCTCGACCTGCCGATGACGCCGCGGCTGACCAGCGCCGACCCCCGGGTCGACGCCGTGCGTGGCAGCGTCGCGATCGAGCGCGGGCCCCTGGTCTACGCCCTGGAGCAGCCCGACCAGGAGGCCGGCGCCGTGGTCGACGACCTGCGCATCGACGTCTCCGGCGGACTGTCCGACGAGTTCCGCGCGGACCTGCTGGGCGGCGTGACGGTGGTCCGCGCGAGCGGCGCCGTCGTCCCCGGGCCCGACGCCGGGGCGACGACGCCGTACGGGCCGGCCGGGACGCCGTCGTCGGCGTCGGACCAGCCGACGGAACCCGTGCGCGACGTGACCCTGACCGCCATCCCCTACTACGCGTGGGCCAACCGCGGCCCGCAGCCGATGCGGGTCTGGATCCCGACGAACGCGGGTTGATCCCGCTCGCTGGTTGAGCTTGTCGAAACCAGCCCACCCCCCCGCTGGTCGAGCTTGTCGAGACCACTCACCAGGTCTCGACAAGCTCGACCGGCGGTACCCCACCCTGCGTAACGATGCGTAAGGAAGGAGAGCGATGGAGCTCACCAGACGCCAGCTGCTCACCCTCGCCGGCTCGGCGACGGTCGCGGCAGCGCTGGCCGGCTGCGGCGGCACGCTGCGGCCTGCGGACGTCGGCGCCGCCGGCTTCGGCGAGAACGCGACGGGCACCCTGAACCTGTGGTGCCGGTCGGACACCGTCAACGGCACCCAGGCCGTCGTCGACGCGTTCCACCAGGCCCAGGACCGGATCCGCGTGCAGGTCACGCCCATCCAGAACGGGCAGTACGTCACCAAGCTCGCCACGGCGATCCGCGGCGGTCGGGTGCCCGACGTCATCGACATCGACGACATCTACTCGACCCTGTTCGCCTACCGCGGCGCGTTCACGGACCTCACGCCGCTCATCGAGGACCTGGGCATCGGCGACGCGCTGAGCCCCGGCCACCTCGCCCTGAGCACCAAGGACGGCCGGAACTACGGCCTGCCGTTCATCGGCGACTTCTCGGTGCTGTTCTGCAACACCGAGCTGTTCGACCGCGCGGGCCTCGACGTCGACGAACACACCCGCGACTTCGACGGCATCCTGGAGGCGGCCCGCGCGATCAGCGCGCTCGACGACGACCTCTACGGCTGGTCGTTCCCCGGCAACTCCTCGGGCGCGCTCGGCTTCACGGTCCAGCCGCACGTGTGGGCGACCGACCGCGACCTCATCACGGGCGACGTCGGCAGCCAGCGCGGCGACGTCGTCGGCAACGAGGCGCTGCGCCGCACGCTGGAGCTCGAACGGACGCTGTGGTCGGAGCAGCTCGTGCCGCCGGGCAGCTTCTCCGACGACGCCTCGCGCTGGTCCGCCGACTACGTCGCCGGCCGGCTCGGCATGTTCCCGGCTGGGTTCGGCGTCGTCGTACCCAATGCCGACGAGGCCCTGCTGGAGCACACCAAGGCGGTGCTCCTGCCCGGCCCCGACGGCGGGCGCGCGTTCTTCGACGGCGGCGACAACCTCTGCATGCTCAACGGCGCGCGCAACCCGTCGGCGGCGTGGGAGTTCATGAAGTTCGCCGTCGCCGTCGAGCAGCAGGCCCGGATGCCGGAGGGCTTCTACTCCCCCGTCCGCTCCGACGTCCGCACTCCGGAGTTCGAGGAGAAGTACCCGCTGGTGGTGCCGCCCCTGGAGGCGCTCGACCGCGGGTACGCGCCCACCACGCTCGCCTACAACCTGATCTACAACCAGCAGGACGGACCGTGGCTGCGCATGTTCCGTTCCGCCGTCTTCGACGGGGAGGTCGATGCCGCCATGCAGGAGGCCCAGACCACGTACGACCGCATCCTGCGGCAGGCACAGGCATGAGCGCGCCGACGACGGCCCCGCAACCGCTGCGCCGCCGCAGGTACGGGACTCTCACGCACCCCCACCGCACGGGGCTCGCGCTGGTCACGCCGGCGGTCGCGCTGGTGGTCGTGTTCGTGTTCGTGCCGCTGGTCGTGGCGGTCTACATCTCGCTGACCAACTTCCCGCTGATCGGGCCGTACCGGTTCATCGGGCTCGACAACTACGCCCTGGTGCTCACCGACCCGACGTTCTGGAGCGCGCTGGGCTACACGCTGCTCTACACGGCGATCGTCACGCTGCCGATCCTGCTGCTCGGGTACGGGCTGGCCGTCCTGGTGCGGTCCAACCGGCGGGGCGCGACGCTCCTGCGCACCATCTTCTTCGTGCCGTTCGTCATCGGGCTGACGACGCTCAGCTTCCTCATGCTGCTGGAGGCCCAGCCGAACAGCGGCCTGGTGAACGTGGCGCTCAAGGCGCTCGGGATCACCGACGGGACGACGGCGTGGCTCGTCGACGGACCGCTCGCCACCGGGCTGCTCTGCGTCATGGTGGTCTGGGGCGTGTCCGGGCTGACGATGGTGCTGCTCATGTCGGGGATGCAGGGCATCCCGCGCGAGGTCTACGAGTCGGCGGA